>JBARVS010000256.1:0-10093 GCA_049646385.1 Phormidesmis sp.
TGGGTATTTCGCGATCGCGGCCAAATGCCCGAAACCTCCCGCTTCCACCAAGAACCCTTACAAGGCGGGCACATCGATCAGTTTCATCCATTCCTTGAAAATGCGCTTAAAACGCACAAAGGGCAAATATCTGAGCCAACTATCACAAGGCTTGTATACAACTACGGTTCTGCCTACCAGGACGTTCTCAAATACGTAGACTCTGCGGCAACAGCCAAAGATAAACTTACGGATCGCAGCATCCTTTCCGCAGAAGTTAGATACAGTTTGGCAAATACCATGGCCCAAACGCTCAGCGACGTGGTCTTTCGTCGCACTGAGTTAGGCTCGGCTGGGTACCCTGGCGATCAGGTTCTGCAGCTATGCGCTCAAACCATGGGCAAGGCTTTGAACTGGAGCCCTCAACAGCAGCAGATTGAAATAGAACAGGTTCAACAGCGCTTCAAAAAGCAGCGTCTTAAAGAGCCCAACCACTCTACAAGAGATCCCACAGGTGATTCAACAGGTGATTCGACGAAGCAACCCTGTCTAGTCTAGTCCCGCTCTCTTCTCCAATATATGAACGTCTTAATTTAATACTTACTATGCCTTCTCCTATCGCCCATTCAGTCGCTGGCTACTTAGTTACAAGTCATCCCACCCTCAAAAAACACCTGCCCAGACAGGTGCTGTCTATAGTCCCCATTGCAGCTTTCTACAGCGTAGTCATTTCCAACCTGCCCGATTTAGACTTTCTGCCGCAGATTGTGACTGGCCTCAATTTTCATCGCGGCCCTTCCCACAGCCTACTAGCCGCCATTCTAGTCAGCGGACTTTTGGCACTGATGATTTCATACGTTCGGCCTCGCATTCAATTCAAAATGCTGTTTGGCATCACCTTTGGCCTCTATAGCGCACATCTTTTGATGGACATGTTCACCGCTGGTGGTAAAGGCATACCCCTACTTTGGCCATTGAGCGCTCAGTTTGTGCGATCGCCTCTCCCCCTATTCCCAGCCGTTCACCACTCACGCGGGCTGTGGGACAGCTCACACCTGATTTTTATCGGCGTAGAACTGCTGTACACACTAATTCTATTAGTTGGGATCAGGCTAGCCAAGACACGGGGATCTAGCTCGCAAGTGAGCGTTTCTTCCCGCTAAATGGTCGCACAGCCGCCCTCACCCAGAATCAAAATCATCTACGTCTGCGCCCGGTGCTATCTTTCTGTAAAGCTATGACCTTGCCCCCCAATCCCACCTATCTCCTCGTAGATGCCCATGTCCATCTACACGACTGCTTTGATCTCTCACAGTTTTTAGACGCCGCTAAAGCTAACTTTCAGCAGCAGAGCGATCGGCTAAAGCTCGATCAGCCCGCTATCGGCATTTTGCTGCTAGCAGAAGTCAAAGGCGTCAATGCCTTTGCTCAGCTTGTCAGCCAGCAGCAGCAGCTTAACCAGCAGCTATCAAGCTGGGAGATTGCGCCCACGCAGGAGGCCCTTTCTTTGCGGCTAACCCATAGCTCAGGGCAAACGCTCCTGATTATGGCCGGACGGCAGGTGGTCACTCAGGAAGGGATTGAAGTATTGGCCCTGATGACTGACGGCATGTTGGCGGATGGATTGAGCTTGAAAACGACTTTGGAGCGGGCGATCGCCCTCAACAGCCTCCCCGTTTTGCCCTGGGGCGTAGGCAAATGGCTGGGCAAGCGCGGCCAGCTCGTTGAAGCGGGCCTAGAATCCTCTCCTCATACGCTCTTTGCCGGAGACAACGGCGGCAGGCCCAGCTTTTGGCCGCTGCCCAACTTTTGTAAACGTCAGCTTCCGGGCACCGATCCCCTGCCCCTTGCCTATGAAGTTGAACGACCGGGCAGCTTTGGCTTTGCAACGCAGGCTAATCTCGACTGGGACAAGCCCGGAGAATCTCTCAAACAGGCTTTAAGTCATTCCAATACCAACATTCAAGCCTATGGACGCGCTCAGACACCCTGGCGCTTTTTGAAAAATCAATCGCTGCTCAGACTGCGCTGATATTCTCTTCTCCTTTAGTAAAGCGAGTAATGCCCATGACATCTACCTATTCCTTCCCAGAAACTGCGGACATCGAATCGTCTACAGATGCATATGCCTCTCGGTTCGCTGGGCCGACGGGCGAATGGCTGCTGCGCGTTCAGTCACAGGCCACCTTGAAAATGCTCAAGTCCTATCCTAAGGCCAGCATATTAGAAGTTGGGGGCGGTCACGGACAGCTTACCGCCCAGTTGATTGAGACCGGACACAGCGTCACGGTTGTTGGCAGTGACGAAAGCTGCCAAGCCAGGATTCGCCCCCTTGTAGAGTCGGGGCAGTGCCAGTTTCAGGTGGGCAACGTACTCGCCTTGCCCTACGCAGATAATGCTTTTGACGTGGTGATTAGCTATCGTTTTTTGGCCCACGTAGAGCAGTGGCAGGCGTTTTTAGGTGAGCTGACGCGGGTAGCAAAAAAGGCCGTACTGGTGGACTATCCCACTTTGCGCAGCGTCAACTACATCACGCCGCTGCTGTTCGCCTGGAAAAAAGGCGTTGAGAAAAACACGCGGCCCTACACCTGCTACAACGAGGCCGAGCTGCTGAGCTATGGCAAAAGTTTGGGGTGGGTCGTGGGCGATCGCTATGCCCAATTCTTTTGGCCCATGGTGCTACACCGCATGATGAAGCAACCCGCTGTCTCCACGGTGCTAGAAAGCAGCGCTCGCGGGCTAGGGCTCTCACGGCTGCTAGGCTCCCCCGTTATTCTCAAACTTGTTAAATCAGGAAGCAACTAAATCATGACTAATCAGCCTACCGTCGATGCTAAAGGGATAGAACCAGAAATTGCGCCAGCAGCTAACCCGGCGACAATATTGCCTAAAGGCAGCCGGGTATTAGTCACAGGCGCAACGGGCTTCACTGGCTCGCTGCTGACTCATAAGCTACTTAAGCAGGGCGTTGAAGTCGTGGCGATCGCCCGCCCCACCTCCAACATCACACAGTTCGACGGCCTGCCAATCCAATGGTTCAAAGGCGACGTTTTTGATGCGGAACTCATTGAGCAGGCCACAGCAGGCATCACCCATATCTTTCACATGGTGACCCCCTTTCGCGAAGCCAAATCGCCCGACGTAGGCTATCACAACGTCCACATTCTCAGCACTCAACTGCTCGCCAAAGCCGCTCTCAAGCAGCCGAACTTTCAGCGCTTTGTGCATATCTCCACCATCGGCGTTCACGGCCACATCAAGCACCCGCCCGCTAGCGAAGACTACCCCACCGAACCCGGCGACATCTATCAGGCCACTAAGCTCGAAGGTGAGGAGTGGATCAGGGCCTTTGGTCAAGAAACCGGGTTGCCCGTCGCCATTGTTCGCCCCGCCGGTATCTATGGCCCCGGCGAAAAAAGGCTGCTCAAAATTTATAAAATGGTCAGCAAAGGCTGGGTGCCCGCTATCGGCAACGGCAGCAACCTGCTTCACTTTATCCATGTAGACGACCTCACCGACTGCCTGCTCGTTACAGCCGTTCATCCCAAAGCCGTGGGCGAAACCTTCATTTGCGGCAGTGAAAAAGCCATGACCTTCAAGGAAATGGTCACGCTCATTAGCGAACTGTACGCCGTACCGATTAAGTTTATTTCGCTACCAGCGGGGCCGATGTTTGCGATCGCCGACTTCTGTGAGTTCATTTTCCGCCCGCTCGGTATCGAACCGCCTATCTACCGCCGCAGACTCGCCTTTTACACCAAAGATCGCTCGTTCGACACCTCAAAAATCAGAAACCTGATAGGGTTTACGCCCCGCCATTCCGATAAAACAGGGCTGAAAGAACTAGGTGAATGGTATGTAAAACAAGAATGGGTCTCTCTGTAAACAATCTCTGTAAATAAATTGACTCACGACCTAGTTATCTTTATCACAGCGAGCCCATCAACATGGAATCAGGAAAATTCAAAGTCAGAGAGTTTGGCGAGGCCAAAACACCCAAATGGAAACAGTACGCGGCCCTCACCATCGGCACAACCAGCGTCGGTAGCCTGATTCAGTTCGAGCTAATCTCCCTGCTGTGCAGCAATTTGCCCGGTGCTTTGGGCCTTTTGCTCAGAAGCAAGCTTTACCCTGCTTTGCTAGGTGAAGTCGGTAAAAATGTCGTCTTTGGGCGCGGCGTCACCCTACGACATCCCGGCAAAATTAAAATTGGCAGCAACGTCATCATTGACGACAACTGCGTACTCGACGCCAAAGGTGAAAACAATGCTGGCATCAGCATCGGAGACGGCGTTTTTATCGGACGCAACACCATCCTCTACTGTAAAAATGGCGATATCGATATACAAGCTAAGGTAAATATTGGCGCGAATTGTGAAGTGTATTCAAAGCGGCGGCTAGTTATAGGCAAAGGCACCCTCATTGCCGCTTATAACTATATTATGAGCGGTGGTCAGTACGACTATCTCTCAGCAATTCCACTAGCCGATCAAAGTAGCTATTCTAAAGGCCCTACCCTCATTGGTGAAAACTGTTGGATCGGCGCAAAAGGCGTCGTTTTAGACGGCGTATCGATTGGCGATAACGTCATTGTTGGCGCAGGCGCAATTGTGACCAAAGACTTGCCGACCAATGCGATCGCCATGGGCATCCCCGCCAAAGTCGTCGATTACAAAAAAGTTCCTGAGGCCGTGCCTTCCTAAAAGGTTCCCTGGCATCAGCACCTATAGTTCCGATTGGTTCCGATTAGTTCCGATTACCTAACTCAGCTCACCTAACCCGATCGTTCACCACCAAAAGACAACACTACCCTTTTGAGAAACTCATGAAGCGAAATATCCAAGCGTTAGCCAGCCAAGATTATGACCTCGTAGTGGTCGGCGGCGGCATCAACGGTGCAGCCTGCGCCTGGGACGCCACCCTGCGCGGCCTCAAAGTAGCTCTGCTAGAGCGCAAAGACTTCGGCTGGGCGACCTCATCCAACAGCGCCAAAATTGCCCACAGCGGCCTGCGCTACCTACAGCATGTCGACTTCAAGCGGGCACGCGAATCCATTCGTGAGCGCAACCTGCTCCACGCCAGGGCCCCTCACCTCGTCAACTCTCAGCCCTATTTGCTGCCAATCTATGGTCACGGCATCAAAGGCCGCGAAACCATGTCCATCTACATCAAAGCTTACGACCTGTGCAGCCTCGATAGGCAGTGGTCTAAAGATCCCGCGCGGAGAATTCCTAACTCCTACATGCTCTCTAAAAAAGAGGTCTTGAGAATTGCCCCTGATATTGACACCAAAAATCTCACGGGTGGTGCGGTTTGGTACGAAGGCCAAATGCACAACACCGAAAGGCTATTGCTCTCCTGCATTCAGTCAGCGGCTGAGGGCGGCGCTCAAATTGCCAACTGCGTTGAAGTCACAGACTTTCTTAAGTCTGGCAATACGATTACTGGCGTAGAAGCCAAAGACCTGATCAGCGGCGAAACCTTCTCCATCAATGCCAAAGCCGTCATCAACGCCTCTGGCCCCTGGATTGTCAACACGCTCAAGCTCACGGGCGAACCGCTCAAGAAGCAACCCGTTCACGCATCCAAGGCACTTAGCCTACTCACCCGTCCCTTCCTCGAAGAAAACTACGCCCTCACCTTCCCCATCAAGCCGATGTACGAAGATCGTCAGGCCGTTTTAGACAAAAAAGCCAGTCTGTCCTTTGCGATTCCCTGGCGCGGCTATTCTCTAATTGGCTCGCTGCACCTATCTTGCGACCAAGACGATCCTGAAAATATCACCATCACCGAACAAGAGATTCAAGACTACATTGACATGATTAATGAGGGCTATCCAGCCGCTAAGCTCACTCGCGAGGACGTGCGCCATGTTTTGTGGGGAATCGTACCTGCTGACGGCGCAGGTTCAGCCGCTCCGCTCAAGCATTACGACATCGTAGACCATGCTAAAAATGACCAGATTGAACGCTTGGTGAGCGTGGTGGGCGTAAAGTTTACAACGGCTCGCGATGTGGCTGAAAAAACGCTCGACATCATCTGCGAAAAAATTGGCAAGAAGGCTCCTTGCACGACGGCCAAAGTACCGCTATGGGGCGGCGATATTGAGCTTCTTGACCAGCTTAAGCAGCAGGCAATTGAGGCAGAATCAGAGCGCTTTAGCAAAGAAGTTGTTCTGCACTTGGTAGAAACCTACGGTTCGCAGTATCAGCGCCCTTTGTCTTACATTGATGAGAATCCTGAGTGGGCAGAAGTCATTCCAGGAACGTCTATCGTCAAGGCGGAAGTGATTCATGCTATTCGTGACGAAATGGCAACGACGCTCTCGGATGTTGTTTTAAGACGAACTGATTTGGCTAGTGTGGAATATCCTGGTGAAGACAAGCTGAGAATTTTCGCTGAGCTAATGGCCAAAGAGCTAGGCTGGAGAGAGTTTCGTATTCAGTCAGAAATTCGAGATGTGTCTAAGACCTACATTGTTATTCCTAGCGATAAACAGCCCCTTGCAGCGTCGGTATAAGACATGAAGAGAAAGTCAATTCTGAACTTTATCCGCATTGCAGTCACGACAGCGTTACTTGTGTTTGTCTTTCACAAGGCAGATCTCTTAACGCTTCAGGGCTGGCAGAACTTGTTTAGCACTTTCTCTAGCGCAAATCCTGCTCTGGTAGCTGTTTCCGTTCTGCTGGTGTTTGCGTCCGACTTTGCCAGTTCTGTTAAATGGTTTTGCTTGGCACGGGCCTGCAACCTTGAGGTAGGCTTCTGGCGACTGTATGCCTATTACATCGTGGGTCGCTTTTTCAGCATGGTGCTGCCTAGCAGCATTGGCGGTGATGTGGTGCGGATTAATGAGCTAGGGCGCTATACCGGACGCTATGCCGATTCTGCGGCGGTTGTGTTTGTTGAGCGCTTTAGCGGCCTAGCTATGCTGGTATTTTTGGCAGCGATCGCAGTCATCGTCAACCTGCAAACCTTCAACATGCCCTGGCTAACCGTCGCTCTCTCAGCAGGCGTCGCAGGCGTCGCCTTTATCTGCTGGATCATTATTGATGATCGCCCCTTTAACTTTATCGATAGACACTTTGGCCATAAGTTTGCTTTGGTGTCTTCTTTTTTACAAAAGCTCGGTAAGTTTAGGAAGGCAGTTTTAGTTTTTAAAGATAAGCCCGGTGCGCTGTGGATTGCGGTGTTTAATTCGCTGCTGTTCTATTTCTTATCCATCTGTAACGTATGGGTCAGCGTTCTAGCCTTTGGTGGCGACGCTAGCTTTACTACTATGCTGGTGGCCGTGCCGATTATCATGTTCATTATGAACCTGCCGTTTTCCATTGGCGGCATCGGCATCACCGAATTTGCCTATAGCTTTACCCTCAACTTATTTGGCATCAGCCCAGCCGTGGCGCTTTCTACTATCTTACTCATGCGGATTAAAACGCTGCTAGCAGCAGGCTTAGGCGGTCTCGCTTATCCACTGGTGAGCGAAGGCATGTCCCCGGCTCAGCTGTCCAAATCTATGGAATCAAAATCCGTAAAGCAGCCCTACGACTAATTGATCTGAACCCATTTTCGACTTATTAGCATAATGAAATACAAAAAGCCCGTAGCACTTTTTCTAGTAGGTATTGTTGCTGTCGTGGCTTCAATTTATCTACGCAGCGCGCTCTACCCTGTGCCTAATGTTTCCAAGGCGATCGCCGCCCAATTTGGCGAAACCTGTCTTTCTCCCACCCAGGCCAGCCGTCCGGTGTGGGAATGCTACGAAATTCCGGTATCAGTTGGCCCTCATCAAACCGTTAACATTCAGCATGAAAGCGGAGAAAAGCAAAAGGTTTTAACCTTTGAGGCCAACGGACAAAATCAGTTTCGCTTCACGCCAACTCAGAAGGGCACCTGGACATTTAGCACGGGCGGCAAGGTTACAATTAATGCTGAGCGCCCCAGCTACGCGAAAGGATTCGTGGCTGCAAAAGGAAGCAAATGGATTCGCTCGGCCACTCAAGAAGCCTTTGTGCCGCAGTTCGTCATGTACGACAAGCCGGACTTAGCGGCAGGACTAAACGAATTTGTAGATGGCCATGGCTTCACCGGATTTCACATTACAAACCTACGAGATTTCATTGAGAATCCGGGCTATTTTGAAGCCGCTGTGCTTAATACCTATCGTCGTGGCGGCGCTACTCATTTTTGGATTTGGGGCGATGAGGCCAGGGGGCAAACGCCTTCTGGCTATGGCGTTGATCCCGACCTGCTGTACACAGAAATCGCCGCTAGGCTAGCGCCTATTCCAGGCTGGACAGTCAGCTACGGCTTTGATCTCTTTGAGTGGGCTAGCGCCGCAGAAATTGAAGCGTTTAGAGCCAAGCTGCAGGCTGACTGTAGCTATCATCATTTGGTTGGCGGTAGAGGCCACAAAAATGAGTATCGAGAGATTAGCTCTAAGCTTGATTACGCCTCTTGGGAATGGCATCAGCCTAGCTATAAAGACTACAGAGACCACCTAAAAGAAGCCAATCAGCGGCCTGCTTTTTCTGAAGATCGATTTCGCATCCGTACACCCAGCCGCTACCCTGAAAAAGACTATACGCCTGAGCTAACGCGCCAAGGGCTCTGGCTTTCAACCATGGCAGGCGGCGTTGCCAATATTTGGGGAAACCAGCCCGAAGGTCAAGCATTTTCTGCCCCCTATCCCAATAAAGCAGCTATCAAAACCTATAGCCAGTTTGTCAACAACACATTCACGGCCAATATGTCTCCAGACAATGCCCTTAGCAGTGAGGGCTATTGCCTGCGAGATGGTGATAAGGCGGCTATCTGCTATGTAGAAGAGCCCAGTAATATAGAGTTCGATCTCTCAAGTCTTCAGGAATCGGTTAAGGCGATCGCCATTGATGCGCGATCGCCCTACAAAGAAATCAAAATCTCAGCGCCTACAGCAAAGTTTAGCTGGCAGCCACCGACCGCTTCTGACTGGGCCTTCTATTTTTCATCAGCTAGCCAATAACGCCCTATAACAAGCAAATAAGCCGATGTGCAAATATTTACTTGTACATCGGCTTTGCTGTATCTATAAAGGGTAGCCCCTGCCATCTTAGGCAGAAAAATAGCAAGGGCAAACTAGCGCTAGGCCACAATATCAATCTGGTTGGCCTGTAGATCGAAGCCGCTGGTCAAGGTGGCGATCGCCACAGCCCCAAAGCTGCCCAAGCCATCTCGGTCAAAGCTCAGGGTATTATTGCCCGTGTTATAGAGGAAAGTTGACTTGCTGCCAGTAGAGATAGGATTGCTGTCCTTGATAAAAGATGAGCTGTTTAGCAGCATCCCTGCAAACAGGTTCCCACCAAATCCAGCCGCCGAGATCCGAATGAGATCGTTGCTGCTAAAGTCCGTGATCTTATCACCGCCGTGGCCGATATCTTTATAGCCAAAGACATCAGCGCCGCCGCCACCCGTTATCTCATCTCGGCCACCGCCGCCCACTATAAAATTGCTGCCGCTATTACCTATCAGGCGATCATCAAATCGGCTACCCGATAGGTCTTTCTTCCCAGCTAAAGAGGTAGGCTTGAACACCTGATTGTACCAAGCATTACCTAGCTTGTCATAGCCAGCGGCAGTCGGATGCAAACCATCGTTCACGTTGCTTGTCGAACTATGCGTGCCGTTAATGTCGCCAACGCTCAAGCTTCCCCCTGCGTCTACAAAAGACACGCGCTTTCCCTGTGACGCTTTCTTCGTGACCAGTGCCGGAATCAAAGCGTTATAGTCAGCCACGCTTTTTGCCTCCGCCGCCGTCCCCCGAGGCGCATCTAGCGGTGTGATAGAAGACACATATAAATAGGTATTAGGAGAGACCGCCGCAATCTTATCAATCAGGGTACTGAGCCGATCTTGCATTTGCTTGCCAGAGGCTCCGCTGTTAGCATCGTTGGTGCCAATGGCCAAGAAGATAGCGTCCGTTGAATACCTAGATAGGTTACTGTCAACCCAGTTGGTTATCTGCTTAATTGTCCAGCCGGGAAACCCTGCATGGTCGCGATCGCCCAAGCTATTAGGCCCATTATTTTGACTCCCCACAAAATCAAGCGAAAGGTCATCAGCCACCGATCGACTCCAG
>JBARVS010000257.1:0-11665 GCA_049646385.1 Phormidesmis sp.
CTGAGCAAGGCTGTGGTTCTTTATCATGTTCTTCACCGCCAAGTCTTCAACGGCAATCGTCTGGTTTTCGCGTACCAGTCGAGTCGTCAGCTTGTGAAGATGATCTTTGCGCGCATCGGTGATCTCATCGTGAACGCGAGCAACTCTCAACCGCGCTTTGTGCCGATTGTTAGAGCCCTTTTGCTTACGGCTGAGCGCTTTTTGAGCTTTGCTCAGCTTCTTGAATTTGGCCTTAAACCCTTTTGGGTTCGTGAGCTTCTCACCTGTGCTCAACGTCAGCAAAGCGCTGATACCTAAATCAATACCCACCTCATTAGGAGAAGTCGTCAATGGCTCGATATCCACGTCCACCAACAAAGAAACTGTCCACCTGCCAACAGGCGAGAGCTTTACGGTGATAGTAGATGGCTCAACTTCAGCAGGTAGCAACCGACTCCATCGAATCGGCAAAGCTTCAGAACATTTGGCCAAATACACCTGGCCGTCAACGTACTTAAACGCCGACTTAGTAAACTCCGCGCTACCACCATTACGCTTCTTTTTGAAGTTGGGATATTTCGCCCGACCTGCGAAGAAGTTGCTGAATGCGCCTTGCAGATGTCTGAGACCTTGCTGGAGCGCGACGCTGCTTACCTCCTTGAGAAAGTGCAGCTCAGGCTGTTTCTTCCAGCCAGTGAGCAGCTTAGAAGTATCGTTGTAGCTGACTCGCTTTTGATCTTCATACAAAGCTCCCGTCCTGACCGACAGTGCTTTGTTGTAGACCAATCGAGCACAGCCTAACGTTCTACGAAGCAAGTCTTCTTGCTCAGCAGTCGGATAGAAGCGGTACTTGAAAGCTTTTTGTGTCATGCTTACATTGTAGCGCGTTCTTTTTAAGAATGTCGTGGAGCCTTATGAATGCTGGATGTTCGCTATACTTACTTGAGAGGTGCAGCCCTACATCCCACGGCTAAAGCGCGTGGGTTTTGGCCCCTTCTCTCAAACCCTCTACGGCCCGATAATTTTAAGCCATGCCAATCATAAGCAGATTTGATTCCTGCTGCCAAATGCCGCGCGATGCTTAGCCCGAAACGCTATGCGATCGCTGTGAAGGCGCACTATTAGGCTTGAGCTTAGCACCACAGCGCAATGCACTGATACAGATAGCCCTAAATACGCTTTACGGAGGCGCTGCTAACTGGACTGTAGCTGTACAGGCTTTGATGTTGAGCGATTTATTAGAAACAGCGCTGTGCAGCCCTGCAAATCTTGAAGTTCGCTTTAATTCAAGCTCTCAGCTCAGTGGCCCTACCCATTTAGAAAAGGGCTCAATGCGGTACGATTTGCCGACTAAGCAACGGCGCTACTATCAAATAACTGCGGTGAGCAGCTTAAAAATTAGGGGCGATCGCTAATAAGTTTGCTCGCTCAATGGTTTGGCCAGTGGTCTGGTCAGTGGTCTAGCCAGCTAATTTGGCCAGCTAATTTAGCCAGTTATTGATGGCTAGCTAATTTAGCCAGTTATTGAAGTTATAGACCCTCTATTACAATGACAACTATGCAATCTTATTATTTATTTTTTGGCCGGTAGGGCTCATGAGCGTTCTCCGTAGACTTGCCAATCGGATTCATCAACTGTGGGCGCGGTTATGCTTTGGGTTGAAAAATCCTCATCACTGGCGTGTCAGGCGGCGACTCAACCAGCGATGCACGCCTTGGATTAATATCGCTCGCGGCTTTTTTGGGATGGAAGAGTACGTTCACTCAGCCTCAAGCCGAGGGGCCGAGCCTCAGACGAACAGACAATGGCAGGGTTCTGCCAAAAGCAAAACGCCTTCAGTAGCCATTAATCGCGCGACCGGGCGCTCAACTGGGCAAACCTTATTTTCACTGGTCAATGCAAAAAGCCTTGCAAGATCGGAGGTTAGGCAAGCATCTAAGCGCATCTGGATAGTGACGCTGCTCGCCATTGTTTTGCTGAGTGCCTGCTTTGGCCAACGCTTTTACGATCAGCCTGGGTTAGACATCAAGTCGATATCTCCTCAAACCTTCTATGCACCTGAAAGCGCTGTTTTTGAAGACAAACAAGAAACCGAAAAACGCCGCAATAACGTGCGGGAAGGCACCGTACCCCTACTCAAAATTGACGCCGAGCTAACCGTAGCCGCGACGCGCAGTTTAGAAACCCTTCTGCGTCAGGGCCGCGAGCTTAGAGAGCAGGCCAGCAAGCCGCTGTTCGTCAGCCTAAAAATTTTGTCAGGGTTCGCCCAAGATTTTTTGCTTCAGGCTGCCGAGGCACAGTGGCGACCGCTTTGGCGTTTGGCTGAAACAGAAGCGATCACATCTGCGCAGCTAAAACCCTTCGCTGCACCAAAGGCCGATCCTATAGCGCAAGATTTGTTAGATCTCAAAGATCTAAATTCAGCCAGCTCAGGTGATTCATCAGCGGCTGAAAAGCCCCCTTCTGCTACACTTTCCCCTCAGATTACGGCTCAAATAAGCGCGCTTTCTCCCGATCAAATCTTAGTTTTACAAGAGCTAGCGTCCTATCGAGAGCTGTCTGGCTCGCAAGCACTCACTCAGCTCAAAGCTCGGTTGAACGTACTGAGGCAACAGTCTCGCGAGGCGGCTACCGAACTTGCTCGCGACGCCACGATAGAGGGCCAACCTTTGTACGATTACCGCTTGTTTGAGCTAAATGACGAGCAGTGGCGATCGCTCGAAACCGACTCTCGACAAATCTTTTCAGAAATGATGGCGCAGGGAGTGCCGCAGGGCTCACCGCCCGACCTGCTGCGCCAAGCGGTAGAAATTCGGGTAAAGGCCAGGGCAAATAGTGCTGATGTGTCTTTGAATCTACCTGTGAACGTACCCACACGATCTGATTTAGAAGCTCAGCAGCTCAAGACTGATGTGATTTTAAGTGCGATCGCGCCTAACCTCGTCCTAGATGAACCCCGCACTCAGCAATATGCCGAGCAAGCCGTCAAAGAAATCGCGCCCGTGATGGTGTCTGTACAAAAAGGGGAACTCATCGTGCGAGCCGATGAAACCATTGATGCAGCCGACTTTGTGCGGCTAGATCATTTTGGCCTGACGGGTCGCTACTTCAACTGGCTAGGGCTTTGCGGCTTTAGCCTGCTAATCGCCGCAGCGATCGCTTTTTACCTGTGGATCGATCACATTCAAGCGCATCAGCTCAACCAGCGCGACCATCTCTTGGTGCTGGTACTGTGTTTGGTGGTCTCTGTATTGGCTGCGCTGCGAGTGCCCACTATGGGCATACCCGCCGTTGGGCTGTTAGTGGCTAGCTTTTACGGTTCCGCACGAGGACTTGTGGTCGTCGGGCTATTAACGCTGATTTTGCCTATTGGCATACCTGTCACCACGATACCCCTAATCTCGGGTACGGCAGGGGCAATGGTAGGTGCCTGGTTTGCGCCTCAGCTGCGGGCACGGGAAGAATTTGCCTTACTAGGTGGCTTTGTGGGCCTCACGCAGGCGGTGGTTCACCTGGTGCTGACGCTCATGCGCTCAACGGTGGCCGCGCCGCTGTGGAAGGTGATGTTTCTGGGCTCGGCGATGCAAGGGCTATATGGCATCGCCTGGAGCGTAGTGGCTTTGGGCGTGAGTCCTTATTTAGAACATTTCTTTGATGTGGTGACGCCGATTCGCTTAGCTGAGCTGGCTAACCCCAATCGGCCTTTACTCAAGCGGCTGGCAACTGAGGCCCCAGGCACTTTTCAGCACACCATGGCCGTGGCCAGCCTAGCAGAGGCCGCTGCTCAAGCGCTAGGACGCAATGTGGAGCTAGTCAGAGCGGGCACTTTGTATCACGATATTGGCAAAATGCATGACCCCTTAGGCTTTATTGAGAACCAAATGGGCGGGCCAAACAAGCACGATCTTATTAACGACCCCTGGATTAGCGCCAGCATTATAAAGAAGCACGTCACCCAAGGCATTGTAATGGCCCGCAAGTACCGACTGCCCAAGGCGGTGCAGGCTTTTATTCCGGAGCATCAAGGGGATATGAAAATCAGCTACTTTTATCAGCAGGCTAAAGCAAAACAGGCTAGCGAACCGAGCTTAGTCGTCAATGAAGCCGACTTTGAATATGACGGCCCCATTCCGCAGAGCCCTGAGACAGGAATTACGATGCTGGCTGATTCTTGCGAGGCAGCGCTGCGATCGCTCAACCCCGACGCTTCTATGGACGAAGCCTACAGCATGGTCGATAAAATCCTACGAGCCCGCTGGCGCAACCGCCAAATGGTAGAAAGCGGCCTTAGCAGAGACGATATGGACATCATTGCCAGCGTTTTTATTCAGGTATGGCAGCAGCACAACCACAAGCGCATTGCTTACCCTAAAGACGCCCTGACTGAAGAGGCCACCAGCCGCTCAGCGAGCCGCTCAGCAAATTAGCTTTGACAATAGTATAAATATACTATATTGTTGTCAGCATCTTGATCCGTAGCTGCCGCCTATCAGCCGCCTTTAGTCTTGCCTTACAAGGCTTTTACAAGGCTTCGGAAGGAAACTTTGCAAGGCAGACTGTCGGCCAAGGTGCCGAGTTGAACAAAATATGTCGGAAGGGGAATGTATGGTCTTGAGAAACTACGCTTAATTAATGCATGGGCATTTGCATGTTGCTGCTAGCCCAACTGCAATTACCTAAAAGAAAATGCCCGTAACTTTTCTTACGGATATCTCTTAGTTCTTTTTAAATGTCTCCTAAAGAGTGCTTTTGAAGCGCCGCTATCAAAAACCCCTATCAAAACTTTTGATATTAAAGTCCTGTCAGTGAGTAACGAACGTGAAGCGCATCGTTTATCGTGTCGCCTATAAAACCTTTCTGCAAAGAAAATAGAGCAGATACTCTCATGTAAAGTTATAATACTTAACAATAGCGAAAGTTGATTTTGAATATCTAGTTTATGGCTGGGCTGTTTTTGTTAGCCCGATGCAGGTATTGGCTTGCAAAAACTAGATAGGAGCTAAAAGGCTTCTGTTTTGCGAACTGTTCTTTTGCCGTCGCGCGATTTTGATATGAAAGCTGCTGCTCCTTCAACCGATCTTGTCCGTACCTATCTCAAAGAGATTGGCCGTGTACCCCTGCTCACCCACGAAGAAGAAATTGTCTTGGGCAAGCAGGTAAAAGAGCTGATGCAACTGCTGATGCTACAGGCACAGATGGCCGATGAGCTTAACCGCGAGCCTAGCCTAGCTGAATGGGCGGCGGCGGCTAAAATTTTGCCAGCTGAGCTAGAAGCGACAGTCGCCGCAGGCGAGCGAGCCAAGCGCAAAATGGTGGAGGCTAACCTGCGGCTGGTCGTATCGGTTGCCAAAAAATATATTAAGCGCAATGTCGATTTGCTCGATCTGATCCAAGAGGGCACGATTGGGATGCAGCGCGGCGTTGAAAAGTTTGATCCGGCTAAGGGCTATCGCTTTAGCACCTATGCCTACTGGTGGATTCGGCAGGCCATTACTAGGGCGATCGCCGAAAAAAGCCGCACCATCCGCCTTCCCATTCACATCACCGAAAAGCTCAACAAAATCAAAAAATCCCAGCGGCAGTTTACGCAGCGCACAGGCCGCACGCCAACCATGCCAGAAATCGCTGAAGACACTGGCCTCACCACTCAGCAGGTACGCGACTACCTAGACAAATCTCGTCAGCCGCTCTCCTTAGACCTGCGCGTCGGCGACAATCAAGACACCCAGCTCAGCGATTTGCTTGAGGACGATGGCCCTACCCCCGATGACTTCGCCGCCCAGTCTTCTTTGAGGCGTGATTTAACGGTGCTGCTCTCCGACCTCACCCCGCAGCAGCAGCGCGTTCTCTCCTTACGCTTTGGCTTAGACGATGGCAAAAATATGACCCTTGCCAAAATTGGCGCGACCTTAGACATTAGCCGCGAGCGCGTTCGCCAAATAGAGCGAGAGGCGCTAACCAAGCTGCGTAAGCGTCGCAACGATATGCGTGAGTATCTCGTAAGCTAAAGCAGCTTAGCTATTGTAATTGTTGACTAACGCGGTCTAAAAGATCTCCGCTATTGCCAAAGGTCTATCCTGCTATGATGCTGGCTACCTTTACGCTGCGCGCCTGTGACTTTACAAGAATTGGGTTTGCTTCTATTTTCTGTCGTCACTGCTGCGTGCGGTCAGCTGCTGCTTAAGCTCGGAGCCCTAAAGCTAACGATGATTCAAGCCCCTGATGCTATTGGGCGCTTTTGGGCGGCGGTGACGATTCCAGAGCTAGTTGCTGGGCTAGGGGCATATGGGGTGAGTGCGATCGCCTATATCCTTTTGCTCACCCGCGTCAAGCTCAGCATCGCCGCCCCTAGCACCGCGCTCATCTACATTTTCTCAGTCCTCATTGGCATCTTCATTTTCAAAGAGCCCGTCTCTGCGCTCCGGCTGCTCGGCCTTGCTCTAATTGCCTGTGGCGTTGTTTTAGTCGTATCTCAATAGCCATCAAAGCATGGGTACCCGGCCTGTAGAGAACATTTTGTAGCCTACAGCCATCACTATAAAAGAGATGAAAAACTCCCAAAGGCTGGTGGGATTTAAGATCGCCCTGCTGCTCAAAAATACGGCTAGGATGCCAATTGCCGTTGAAACCCAGCCTATTTCTTTGAACTCATCGGGTAGAAAAACAAGAGACATTACGCCAATGGCTAGAAAAAACACCGAAGCATCCGCCGCAATCCCTCGCCACCAATAGGGAGAGATGTTAGTCGTAAAAAAAATGTTGTGACCCAGCAGGTAAACGCTCCACATCAGCAGTCCGAAGCCAATTACTTTGATGAAAGTGCGCATGATGTTTGAATGCCTAAAATCTTCAAACTCTAGAGCACCCAATCTATAGGCTTCAGAAACAGGAAAGATCTGCTGAACAGGCTAATGAGGTGTTCTGCCGAGCGAAGAATGAGTAGATGAAAAACTCGGGCGCACTTGTCTATATATTTAAGGGCATAAGACTTTTGCGCATGGCTTACTATGACTGCTCGCTCCGCTAATTCGTCAAATAGCTCATCTGATCCGGATGCCCGTGCTGGCAAAGCGTTTTATCCACCAAAGCAGAAGCCGCTGATGACAAGGCTTGTGCAGAGCATTTCGTATCCGCTGGCGAGGATACTTTACAAGTTTCGGCTCTCGGTTTCTGAGGAGAGCGTGGGCCGGGTGCGGGCAATCAGTGATGCTAGAGCGGTGTTTGTGTGCAATCATCCCACGATGGAGGACGGCATTACTTTGTTTGTGCTCTCGGCTCGGCTTGGGCAGATTTTTCACTATGTGGTGGCTCGTGAGTCTTTTGGGGGGCTGATGGGGTGGTTTATTCAGCGGTTGGGGTGCTATTCCATTCGGCGCGGGATGGGCGATCGCGCCAGCATTAGCCAAACGCTGAGCCTGCTCAAAGCGCCGCACTGCCGTCTGGTGATTTTTCCAGAGGGTGGCTGCTCCTATCAAAACGATACGATTATGCCGTTTCGCACCGGGGCGATTCAACTGCCGATGTCGGTACTCGCTCAGCTTGCTAAAAAAGCGCGATCGCCCGATCAGGTGCCTGATTTTTACATCGTGCCCCTCAGCTTAAAGTATCGCTATCAGCAGCCGATGCATCGCGTCATTGAATCGGTGCTCCTTCGCTTGGAAGCTCAGCTAGGGATAGTTCTAGCGCCCGATGCTAGCAACTACCAGCGGCTGCGCCAAGTGGCTAACCAGGTCATTATAAAAATTGAGACGGAGGCTAGTCTGCCCCACCCCAATAGTTTGGACTGGAACCAGCGCATCGACCGACTTAAGCAGTTCTTTATTCAAAAGTGTGAAGCTGCCTTAAACATAGAGCCTGCTACGAACTTACCGCTGCGTGAGCGAGTTTATAAAGTACAGGCTTTGTTAGAAGAGGCCGAAGAAACGAGCAGCACAACTCATGAGGAGCTGTATTGGGATACGGTGCGGCTGCTTAACTTTGACGCTATTTACGATGGTTATGTGGCCGAGATGCCAACCTCAGAGCGCTTTTTAGATACGCTTACTCGATTGGAGCGGGAGGTATTTCATTTAGAACATGCTCAGCCTAAAGCGCCGCGAAAAGCCTGTTTTTATGTGGGTGAGCCGATTAACCTAAAGGATTATTTGGCTGACTATCAGCGCGATCGCTCTACCACCATCAATCAGCTATCAGAGCAGCTTCGCCAAACCATGCAAATCAACTTAAATCACATCAACGAGCAGTCTACTAAATAAGTCTGCTGTGTAAATCTACGCAAACAGTTCTATGACTAAGCGGCAGATTACTTCATAATTAGGTAAATATTCCTGAAAGTTTTACTGTAGATCGTCACTAGATTTACTATTGCCGTATGAGCCGCCTGTCATCTCCAAAAGCGCGACAAGCCCCCCGGCTAGTAACAAAATCGGGTAGAACAGGCGCAGATTTTCAGGCAGTACCGCTATTGCCTACAGTTGCTCCATCTACCGTATCGACAAAGCACCCATTTTCAAAAAGTCGTTTACAGCGTCGCCTCACTGGTTTGTCTAGGCGCGATCGCATCTTTTTTAGCTTATTGCGCCGCAAGCGGGCGAGGCTGATCAATCGCCCTAGCTGGCTAAACCAGCGACTAAACCAGCGACTAAACCAGCGGCAGAGCCAAAAGCACCGCTCGCCTGCAAAATGGCGTTACGGCATACTCTTGGCTTTGGGCTTAGTCGGCACAATTTGGACAGTCTTATTTGTGAATGAGCGGGTGACCCTGGGCGGTGTGCCCTACCCAATTGTGCAAAAGTTTTGGCAGAACAAAGATGCTCGCGATGCTTATTTCGCAGGCGATCGCCAAGCTTTGCACGATCAGCTTTCTTCGCTTGGGGTAGAGGATGACATCAAGGCTTTTTATCGCGGTAAATTTGATAGCGAATATGAGCTAGATCGCTACATTCATCAGCTCATGTTTGATCAAACGGGCTACGTAGGCGAGGCTTACGAAGTTAACGATTATGGCCAGCTTGGATCGCAGCTAAATTAATCCTGGTGATGAGTGACGCTGTTGGAGAAACGCTGTTGGAGAAACGCTGCTGGGTTCCGCAGCCGCTTGTGCCGGGTGATTTGCTGCATGTGATTTCGCCTAGCGGTGGGCTGCAGGCGTCAGAAAAATTTGAGGAAGGGCTAGCGGTATGGCGGCAGCGAGGCTACCGTTTGCACTTATGCGAGGGCCATGATAGTCACTGGGGCTATTTGGCGGGCAAAGATGAAGACAGACGAAAGCAGCTATTGAGCGCGCTGAAAAATCCTGAGTGTAAGGGGATACTGTGTTCTCGGGGGGGCTATGGGGGCACTCGCCTGCTAGAAAATTGGGAATGGCCAAAGAGACTAAGCGGATCAAGCGGTAAGTGGCTAATTGGCTTTTCGGATGTGACGAGTCTACTGTGGAGTCTGAGCAAGCAAGGGGTCTCGGGTGTGCATGGCCCGGTTTTAACGACGTTGATAGATGAGCCTGACTGGTCAGTAGCGCGTTTGTTTGACTGGGTAGAGGGGCGGGCGATCGCGCCATTACGCGGTCAGAGCATTGCCGGAGGAACGGCTCGGGGCTTTTTGCTACCAGGAAATTTGTGCGTGGCAACGCATTTGCTCGGGACGGCGGCTGAACCGGATTTGACGGACGTGATTTTGGCGTTTGAGGATGTCGGAGAAGCACCTTACCGATTAGATCGAATGCTGACGCAGTGGCGGTCGATGGGGAAACTGGCGGCGGTGAAGGGAGTAGCGCTAGGGCGATTTAGCGGGTGGGAGGCCGGGGTATCGGCGTCGCTGAGTGTCGCAGAGGTAATGGCCGATCGGCTAGGTGACTTAGGCATTCCGGTGGTGGCAGATTTGCCGTTTGGTCATGATGGGGCCAATGCGGTGCTGCCAGTGGGTATATCGGTAGAATTGGACGGAGACAAAGGAATTTTAAATTGCTCATAGGGTGAGCGTTGTCCCTGCCTGTCCATCCCCTGTGTCACAATAGGAAGCTAGCTTTTTAGGCAAATTTCAGTGGTTCCTATCAGAGATGACAATCCTGTTAGCTCAACACCCGTTGTCATCTACGCGCTGATTGCGCTGAACGTAGCGATTTTCTTTTACGAAGCGTCTTTGAGTAGTGAGGCGCTGCAACCGTTCATCAATACTTGGGCGGTGGTGCCTGCTGAACTGAGCTGTTCGTTACCCGGTGATGCACTGGCAGCCGTATCTAATCTGAGCTGCCCGGTGCCCATTGGCAGCTTATCTTTTCAAGGGGAGTGGATAACGCTGGTGTCTTCTCAGTTTTTGCATGGCGGGCTGGCTCATTTGGGTGGCAACATGCTCTATCTGTGGATTTTTGGTAACAACATTGAAGATCGGTTAGGGCCAGTTAAGTTTTTGTTTTTTTACCTGACCTGTGGTGCGTTAGCGGCGCTCAGCCAGTGGATTATAGAGCCTGCTTCGGTAGTGCCGACGCTGGGCGCGAGTGGGGCGATCGCCGGCGTGATGGGCGCTTACATTCTGCGATTTCCTCGGGCAAAAATCATGACGTTCATCGCGATATTTATCGTGCCAATTCCGGCCTATATGTTTTTGGGCTGGTGGTTTATTCAACAGTCTTTATATAGCTACATGAGCTTAGGCGCGACAGCCGACACGGGTGCAGGCGGGGTGGCTTACTGGGCTCACGCCGGTGGATTCGTCTTTGGCGCGATCTTAGGGCCGCTGCTGGGGTTATTTGCACGGCCCCGTGACTATGATAGTTAAATGACGATCCCAGGAGTTTAACAAACATGACCTCTATTGACTCAGGCATACCGAGCAGTGAAGTTTATGACGGTCAATTTGGCACCTTCACAGTAGACGAGCACGATCGCCAGGAAGTGGTGCTTTACCGCGCGGGGCTAGCCGTTGCTGCTAGTAGCTTTGCGATCGCCACCGCTAGCGCCCTACTCATACCTAACGTAGCGCCCCAAGTCGCCACCGCCTGCTACGGCATCATGTGGTTAGCGCTAGGGCTCAGCTTTTTCAAAATCCATATTTATCTGCGAGCCCTGCACCGCGCCTTGCAGATTTTTTGGGCAATCGGTGGCGCAGCAAGCCTCATAATCGCCTTACTTTATTCAACTCCCTTGGCGCTAACTGCCTACGAACAGCCGCTCACCCTATTGGGCATTGGCTTTACCTTTGCCGCCCTCACTGGCATTTTCGTCAAAGAGGCGTTTTGCTTTAATCGCCTGGAAACTAAATTTTTGGTGTTCATTGTACCGGGCCTTTTGCTAGGTCATATGGCAGGCGTATTCTCTGCTAGCACAGAGCGTGGAATGCTCGTGGTTTGGGCCGTGTTATTCGCCGTTTTTGCACTGCGCAAAGTAATTCAGCCTATCCCACCGGATATTGGTGATAAAAGCGTTTTTGACTACCTAGCCAAACAGCGGCAGGCAAAGAGCGATCGGCAATCAGCTTGATGCTGGCATTTGAGCGAACGCTGCCAAACTATTCTGTTTGATTTAAAAGGGCAGCGATCGCATTCACCACATGCTGAGCGCTGCCTTTAAAAAAAGCGGGATCTAACGTATCAGGCATATCTTGCGGCGTGTGATAGTTAGGGTTACGAAAGTTCGCGGTGTCGCTGACGAAAACGGCAGGAATATTTTTGTCCCAAAAGGGGGCGTGGTC
>JBARVS010000258.1:0-6155 GCA_049646385.1 Phormidesmis sp.
TTTTATGCCTGATAAAGTTAGTAAATAAAATGTTTTTGCCAATACCTACCGTAGTTTTCTACGGCTGTTTACTACAGTTTAAAATTATGCTTTTATAGTAAAACCCAAGACTGATAAAACTCGCTGATCGCGAAACATAGTTATCTTTCGCATCTCTGATTTTGCTGGAGTCCTTTATTTGCAACGAATTCATAACGAGGTAGTTACTTTAGTGAGGCTTGCCTAAATGTATACGGTTGCAGTTGCTATTCAGCTATTGTTCACACTTGCTGTCAGTCTAGAGAATTGAATGAATGGTTAACGATTCTAATATAGATGCCCTTGAGGGCAAGGCACTGCTCAAAAAAGTCAAAGAACTAGAGCATTTGAGCAGAGAAGAAAAGGCCAAAACCTGCGGATACTACACCGTTACCAAAAAAGGCGTTACCCGCGTCAATATGATGAAGTTTCTCAACGCGCTGATTGAGGCCGAGGGCATTCAGATTGACAGCACCCAAAGCAGCAACGGCAGAGGTGGTCGCAGCGCTAGCTATCGCATTACCGTGCAGTCTAACGGCAACTTGTTAATTGGCTCAGCCTATACAAAGCAAATGGGCCTTACTCCAGGCGATGAGTTTGAAATTTCCTTAGGCCGCAAGCATATTCGGCTTACCCAGCTCGACGGCCAGAGCGACGGCCAGAGCGGCGACCAGCCTAATGAAGAGAACCCTGGAGCGCGCGAAGGCGATATCTAGACAGGAGGGCTCTAAATGGTAGGGTATAGCCCATCTGATCGCCTATTTGCAGGCGGCATCAGGTGATAAATCCAAAGTGGCTGCTATGACTTTGCCAATTGTATTAGAAATTGCTATTGGGCTCATTTTCATCTATCTCACGTTGAGCCTAGTCGCTAGCGAGATTCAGGAAATATTGAGCGCCCTGTTTCAGTGGCGAGCAGAACATCTCAAGCGTTCTATCGAGCAGTTGCTAGCCGGAGAAGGCACCTCGCAGAAAACCGTGCGCCAAAAGACTGCTCGACAAAATGCCCAGGCCGCCAAAGCCTTAGCCAACCGCCTTTATAACAGCCCGCTGATTGAAAATCTCAACTACGAAGCTCAAGGACGCATAGCTAGGTGGTTTCGAGCTATCCTTCACGGTATTGGCGCGCTCTATCGCACGCTCACCTTTAGCCGCAACGTATTTGATAATCGGACGAGTGCGCCTTCCTATATCCCGGCTGAAACCTTTGCCGCTAGCCTAGTAGAAAGCCTGAAGCTAGCGGATTTTCAGCAGCTACTGGTGCGATCGCGCTTCAGCAATTTTGCCCAAAACGATCTACAACGTCCGCTTCATCACATTGTGCATGAGCTTAGAGCCCAGTCGGGCCGTGAGGATGTGCTCGCCGCCGAACTTGCCCATTTTGATCGTCAGCTTCAGCAAATAGTGAGCGATCTGGCTGCTCAGCGTATCCCGCTCGAATCCGCACTGCAGCAGCTCTCTATTGAGCTGCACACCTTTGAGTCCATGGCTGATGATGGGCCTTTGTCAAACAATCAGCTTTCTAACCAGCTGTTTAACCCAATGTCTAATGCTCAGGCATCAGCTTTGGTTCAATCGTTTTTCAAGCGAGTTCACTATTTGCACAACAGTATCGACGGTCAGAGCCCAAAGCACACTGCGCTCATAGCAAGAATTCGGCCTAGCCTAGAAGACTTAATTGCCCTGCTCGATCCTAACAGCGCCACCTATGCCGAGCTTGTCGCCGTGGCTCAGCGTGAAGGCGGGATAGTGTTAGGAGCCCTAGAACAACTGCAACAGCAAACCATTCCGCCTCGATTGCGAGAGAGCCTACTGGCGCTGGGCGCTCAAGCTCAGCGTAGGATTACGCCTACTGTGCAAATAGCGGGGGCTGAGCTGCAACAGTTCCAAGCAGAGATAGAGAACTGGTTCAACTTGGGGATGGAAAGGGCTAGCGGCGTTTATCGGCGCAATGTCAAAGGGGTGGGGCTGCTAGTGGGACTGGCGATCGCCTTCATCCTTAATGCTGACACCCTATACATGTATCAGCGGCTCAGCACCGATCAGGCCATTCGCAGCAGCATTGTTCAAAGTGCCGATCAGCTAGAAGTTAGAGGCGTCAACAGCCCTGAAGCGATCGCTCAAGATCTCTCAATTGATGAGCTTTCCGAGCAGATTGGCGGCGATTTGCGCTCAGTGGGTCTAGCCGTAGAAGAAACCCTGGCCGACTATCCGCTGCCGATTGGCCGTACGCCCAAGGTGCTCGCGGCTCAGCAGGCTGCAGAAGCTAATTGGCCTATTCCCTTGATTCCTCAGCGCTTAATCGGCTGGGCAATTACGGCGTTAGCGCTGTCTATGGGCGCTAGCTTTTGGTTTGATTTACTGCGCAAGGTCACCTCAGTGCGAGCTACAGGCAATCCGCCTAAAGAATAATCGGTCCTGTCAGCAGAACTCATAGGTAAAAAAATATTAGCTCGCCGCTGGCGGTGCTCGATCTACCTCTAATAGCCACACAATAAAAACAGTCCCAGGCCCAGCAGACCTAATTTCGGAGGGCATCCAGGGCGTGCCCACTGCCGGACTAATGACTTCTATGCGGCCCTGCATTTCGCCCACTAAAGACCGGGCGATCGCCAGCCCCAAACCAGTCCCCGGAATACTTCCTTGAGCCTGCACACCGCGATAGTTGCGCTCAAACAACCGCTCCAAATCACCCTTTGGAATACCCGGCCCCGTATCACCCACCACCACCCCTTGATAGTGGCCTACCTTCCCGACGCGGCTAACCCCAGTTTGCACCCATACCTCGGCCTTGTGTAATTCCGCATCTAAATGAGTCTCTGAATATTCTTTGGGCCGAAAAGGTGACGAATACTTGATCGCATTGTCTACCAAGTTACTCACCACTTCGCCTAACGCCTCTTCTTCTCCCCACACAACTGGCGTATCCGACGCCACCTGAGACCGTAAGCTCACGCCTTTTTCAGACGCCACAATAGCCGCCACTGCCAGCACCGGATCAACGATATCCGGCAAATACTGGGCGGATAAGGCTAGCCGATGGCCCAAGCTAGTTAGCTGATGGGTCGCTAGATCGGTTGCTTGCAGGTCTTGAAGGTCAGCTTTTAAGCTATCCCTTTGAGACTCAGCCAGCAGTAAAGGCTGTTTGGCTGATCCCGAAAGGGGCAGTTTCGATAGTTGCTGAGTGCCATCTACCGTTTCTATTGACATTTCTGCTGATAGGTCGGCTGATAGATTGGTATCGCCAATGGCCACCGCCTCATCAAAGTGGCTGACTAGCTCCCGCAGCCTTTTGTTCTCTCGGACAATTCCCGTCGCTACCGACTGATTGGGATCTTCTGGCCCTAGCCGCTTCACCAGTAGCTGTCCAAACGTAGAAACTGCCGTTAGTGGATTGCGAAACTGATGTAGCAAATTATGGAATATCTCTGACTGGCGGCTTTGCAGGCCATTCTTTTGAGCGAGCTGGCTTTGTAGCCACTGATTGCGCCGCTCTAGCACGCAGCCACCTGCCAAGGACTGGGCCACCCGCTCAATATATCTGCGCTCTTCGCTTAACCAAGCGCGATCTAAGCGAACGGCTACCAGCAAGCCGACCACCACATCGGTATATATCAATGGCATCACAAGCTGCTGGTCTGGCCTTAAAACATCAGGCCATTTGAAAGTATATTCGCTAGCTGACTCGCTAGCGGCATGTTCTGTATGCTTTGCGGCTGGCTGGCTGGCCGCTGACCTTACTGATGGCTGCGGCGATGGCTTTAGGCCCAAATCTGAGCCCAAATCTGAGCCAGTGGCCGCTCCTGGTAGCGCTAGCTGGCCGCTTGCGCCTGCGTTCGACCAAGGCGTAGCCCGCTCAAAGTTGGCTACCCAGCGGTCGACGGGGTCAGGATAGCTGACAACTGGCACAAAGTTAGTTTGCTTATCGCCCGGTGTAGAAACGTCAGCAATGTAGAGCGCCGCCGCCGACTCGGATAGGCGCTGCGTTAATAGCTGCAGCTGGCTCTGGCATAGCGATACAAATTCAGGACTGGCGATCGCACTCATCGGCAAATGGATATCGGAGCTTTTGGGGTCTAGCAGCTAAAGTCTGGCAGCGCAAGTGTTAAGTTTGTTACAGCTTTTGTCCCTACAATCAACTGATTTTTGTGAACTTATTGTTTTAAGGAGGTATCGAAAGGCTAGTAGGATCAGCGGTAGCAGACGTTTTCACCCAGGTCAAGACCTGAGCTTTAGGTCGGCTTGAAATTTTAAGTCGTACCTGCTATATTTTGCAAGGTCTGAGCTTGACTGTAGTTATCGCTACATCTAGGCTTTTGACACCACGACTCATCACGACTCAAAGATAACAGGCTAAAAGGTAAAAGAGGTACGAAACTTGGCACGAAGACGCAAGCGCAAAAGTCGCCGTCGGTTAGAAGGGCGTCGCATTTTAGAAGCAGTCCCTCAGTTTAGCATTGAGAGCGGGGAAGAAAAGCCCGTCACAGCGGCTCGGAATTATATTCATTCCCAGGGAATCTGTCCGCCTGCTCTGCTGCTGGTAAAACGTAACGAGCATACCACCGATCGCTACTTCTGGGCTGAAAAGGGCTTGTTTGGCGCTCAATATGTTGAAGAGAATCACTTTTTGTTTCCTAGCCTTCGCCTTCTAATGACTGAAGATGAAGAAGAGCTAGCGGTTTCGAGCTAACGGCTCAAGCTAATAGGCAGCTCCAAACAAAATCTAAAGCGATGGGAAGATGCTAACTAGGTTAGGTCTTCCCGTTTTTTATGCCTAATTTTTTTATCCGCTTAGAAGCGCTAGAGGCGCTAGAGGCGCTAACTCATATCTTTTCCAAGCCAGCCCAGGCTTTTAGATCAGGCTGAGAAAAAGCGCTCTCCAAATCAGCCAGCTCGTCCCGGTGCCCTTTTACCGTGAGCTTAGAGAGCCATTTATTCTCAGCTTTATCGGCTGAACCTGCGGCTAAGTCTGTCGCGGTTAGTGAATCAACTCTTAAAACAACCGTCTCTGGGCGGCTCGACTTTTTCCAATAAAAAACGCCCGCCAGTGGAGAGGCCGCCACTAATATCAGCAGCCACCCCCCCCAGCTAGGAAACAGGGTGGCGACGACTAATGACAGGCAGGCGAATCCTACCGCCGCTAATGCGGACAAAAATACCGCTAAAAAAAGGCTAGGGCTCACCATGCCTACCAGCGTTGTGCCGTTGATAATAGCTGGCCCAGATTTTTTTGAGCTGACGGTTGCCTCAGAAAAACTGTCAGAAGCAGTCTTGTCGCGGTCATCTGGCCCCTGATCTGGCGGCTGATAAGTGCGACTGTAAAAATACTTGATAACAGCCTGTCGTAGGGCATCGGCTTCTTGCACAGAGCTAAACTGCGCTACCTCAATTCTGTCTTTGGTAGACGCTCGAATAAAAAAGACCAGTCCGATTACCATCAGGCTGGTCAACAGTAGCGTGGAGGCGCGAGCTGGATCGTTAAAGTTCATCTTAAAGGTTCATCAAAGTGGCATGTTCGCTGGATGGCGTTTTGGCTGGGCTAGCTGAGCGGCAATGTGCCAGTGCTGACGGGAAGGCGTGAGGACATTCTCGCTTGAGAAGTCGTTGTCGAAAGGGTCATCGTTGAATAACTGCGCTGTTGCCCGATCATGTAGCGCTGCCACAAATCAGCAAGTTCGCGGGCTTTCATCTGCCAATCGGGGCACAGGTGATACATTCGCCGGGGGCGGCCTCGACCCTGAACTTTTTGCCAGTAGCCGACAATAGCTGACTGAGTCTCTAAAAACTTTAGCGCATTGTAGAGCACCGTATCCGAAAGCCGATAGCTGGGATAGTCTCGCTCAATGGCGTGAATGAGATCCGTACCGTAAGAGTCGTAGCGCGTTAGCACTGACAGTACGTAGCAAACGGCAAGCTCCTTGTTGAGATAAATCGGCGGTGGGGCTTCAAAAAACTGATAAATATCCTCAAACTTCATAAGGAAGCTCCGATAGGGTATGTTCTACAAGCGCTAGCTGCAAAAATATAGAAGATTTTATGGGTTGTGTTTATTAAGTTGGATTTTTAACAAGTCTTTTAGGCGATAAGCTCACCACCGCAGGTTGTCGGTAATCAGTGTCTAAAACGGCTGATTTATT
>JBARVS010000259.1:0-10417 GCA_049646385.1 Phormidesmis sp.
GTCTATGGGCTTTACCATATGCGCATCAAAGCCAGCCGCTTGAGACCGCTGCCGATCTTCTGCTTGGCCCCAGCCTGTTAAAGCCACTAATACCATTGCTTGGCCCCAGGGCTGCGTGCGGATTTGACGGGCGACCTCATAGCCGCTAAGCCCTGGCAAGCCAATGTCTAGCAGCGCCACATCAGGCCGAAACGTCTCGGCTGTTTTGACTGCTTTTAAGCCATCATGAGCCGTTTGGGTTTCGTCGCCAGTCATTTCAAACAGCATTGAAAGCGTCATTGCCGAATCTTCGTTGTCGTCTACGATGAGAATGCGACGGGTGTTCATCGGCTGCGGCTCGCTGCTGTTGTTTTCTATGGCCTGCTGCTGTTGTGCCACAGTGGGCAATCGTACAACAAATTCGCTGCCCTGACCAAGCCCCTCGCTGCGAGCGCTGACCGAGCCGCCATGCATTTCAACGAGCTGTTTTACCAGCGTTAGGCCAATGCCCAGCCCGCCTTGAGATAAGGCCGCCGCCTGCCCCGAAGCCTGCTCAAAAGCGCCCTTTACCTGCGTAAATAGCTCAAAAATTTTAGGCAGCATGTCGGCGGCAATGCCCACGCCCGTATCTTTTACTGAGATAACAACTTCTGCTTCGCTTCCGGCTCTCTTTTTGGCTTTTTCTTTGGCTTCTTCTAAAGGCGTCTCTGAGGGCGTTTCTAAAGGAGACTCTGGCGCTACCGTTAAAGAAATTTCGCTACCGGGCTCGCTATATTTGCCCGCGTTGTTCAACAGATTGCTGAACACCTGCACGAGCCGCACTAAGTCAGCTCGCAAATAAATCGGATGGGGCGGCAGCGTTACCGTTAGCGTTTGCCCTGCTTGCTCAATGGCCGGACGGCTGGCTTCAACGGCCTGCTCAATTACAGCGGCGATTTCAATTTGCTCGCGGCGCAGCTCTACTTTGCCCCGGCTGATGCGGCTGATGTCCATGAGTTCATCAATGAGCCTGACCATCTGCGCGAGCTGGCGCTCCATCATGGCTTGAATGCGCTCTGTTGCTGCTTGACTGGCGGCGGTGTTGATGGGGCCCGAAAGCTGCGATCGCTGGCTGGTTAGCTTCAGTATTTGCAGGCCGTTGCGAATGGGGGCGAGCGGGTTGCGCAGCTCATGGGCGAGCGTTGCCAAAAACTCATCTTTGCGACGACTGGCTTCAGCAAGATCAGCGGCGAGGCGTTGGCGCTCTGCTTCAATGCGCTTGGTATCGTCAATATCGGTGCAGGTGCCAAACCATCGGGTAATTTTCCCGGTGTCGTCTTTAACGGGCAGCGCTCGACCTAAAAACCAGCGATAGCTGCCAGCTTGGGAGCGAAAGCGGTATTCAATTTCGTAGGGCTCACCCGTGCGCAAAGAGTAGTTCCAGCGGTCGATAGATGACTGCTTATCTTCGGGGTGAAGGGGCAGGTTCCAGCTTAGGCCAATGGACTCTTCCGGGGTGAGGCCGGTGTACTCGTACCAGCGGCGATTGTAGTATTCGTGGTAGCCGTCGGGCCGGGTTACCCACACAATTTGAGGCATGGTGTCGGCGATTTGTCGAAAGCGCTGCTCGCTGGTTCGCAGATCTTCTTCAGCCTGCTGCTTAACGGTGATATCGCTGACGACGCCTAGCATTCGTTCATTCTGGCCGATGGCGTTGGGGTGAACGGTTCCTTTGATCTCGATCCAACGCATAGATCCATCAGCGCGTCGAATTTGGCAGTCGATGTTCCATTTGCCACCGCTATTGATCGCCTGCTGAAAGGTTTGATCGACGGCTGGGCGATCGCGCTCAACTACATGGCTTAAAAACAGGTCATAAGTCCACTCGGGCAGCATCGAATCGTAGCCAAAAATCTGATCGTGTCGCAAAGTCCGGTTAGCGACGCCCGTAATCAAGTTCAAATCCCACTGGCCGAGGCTGGCCGCAGAAAGGGCTAGCTCTAGTCGTTCACGCTCGTCTCGCAATTGGTTTTCTTGGCTGCGCCGCTCGCTCACGTCTCGAAACACCAGCACACAGCCTACGATGATGCCCGCTGCCGTGCGAATAGGGGCGGCGCTGTCGTCAATGGGTTTTTCGGAGCCGTCTTGAGCGATGAGTACCGTATGGTTGGCAAGGCCCACGATGGTGCCTTCGACTAATGCTTTAGCAGCGGGGTTGGCGACGGGCTGACGAGTGGTCTCGTTCACAATTTGAAAGATGTGCTCTAGCGGCTGGCCGATGGCTGCGTGGTTTGTCCAGCCTGTGAGTGACTCGGCTACGGGGTTGAGGTTGGCAACTGCGCCCTGGGCATCGGTGGTAATGACCGCATCGCCAATGCTAGCAAGGGTTGTTTGCAGGTTTTCGGCCTGCTCGCTAATGATGAGCGCGGCCCTATCGCGAGCGGTTAGGTATTTTGTGAGGGCGGTTAAAAACGCAATTAATGCAGCTAGTGCCACAAGGCCAGAGAGTATGCTAGTGAGCAGGGCCGTTTGGTAGGTGCGGATGGCTTGGCGCGATCGCCTCTCCAAAAGCCCTTGTTCGCTTTGGCTCATTTCGTCAATGATGGCTCGAACCTCCTCCATTTTCTGCTTGCCCTGATTGGTTAATACCAACCGCTGAGCTGCCTCAAAGCCAGCAGTTTGTCTGAGCGCAATGGTTTGCGCTAGTTCGGTAAGCTTGCTCTCAAGGGCGGCTTGCAGCTTCCCCATTCGCGCCTGCTGCTCGGGGCTATTTTCTAGCATCTGGTTGGCATTGCCGATCGCCGCGTCAATATTTGTTAGCGCCTGACGGTAGGGAGCTAAATAGCTGGCATCGCCAGTAATAATAAAGCCGCGCTGCCCTGTTTCAGCGTCTTTGGTGAGTGACAGGACGCTGTTTAGGCTAACGATTGTCTGATAGGTGCTAGCAACCTGTTGAGCGTTGTTTCTAAGCGCTTGAATGCTTCTGGCAGTGACGGCAACGCTAAAGGCTAATAGGGCGATCGCAGCACCTGCACCCACCATCAGCGATACAGGATTGCGATACAGGCCGCGACTGCCTGCGGATCGGTTCTCAATCATTCTGTTCAGGGACTGTATCCGCGCGCCATTACCATCTAGATCTATAAAATAGTAGATGCGCAACTCTAAAACAATCTCTCTAAAGATAGACGACAGGCCGACAAATAGATGGGGTCAAACGGCTGTTGAGAACGGAGGTTATCCGAGTGCGTCCCACTTTTGCAAATTGCCTTTGGCCCTCAACCTAAATCCTTCTCCCGAGGGGAGAAGGACTTTGATCTGGCCCCCCTTCTCCCCTTGGGAGTAAGGGGTTGGGGGATGAGGGCGGCAAGGCTATGACAAACCTCTCAGACTTATGTATACAGACTTATATACACAGGAGCCCAAGGGGAGAAGGACTTGAATCCGGTTCCTTTAGGCACCTTCGAGCGCCTCTACGCTCAGCGGCAAAATAACCGTAAAGGTAGATCCTTTTCCTAGCTTTGACTCTATTTTCAGCCTGCCTTGAAAAAGCGCTACTAGCTTACTGACTACGGTTAAGCCTAAGCCGCTGCTCTCGGGCAAATAGTCTTTTTTATCACCCACTCGAAAATAAGGCTCTACTATCTTGCTTTGGTATTCGGGGCTGATGCCTTTGCCCGTATCGCGCACGGCGATCGCCCAAAACCCCTCTTCTAAATCTCTTTTGGTATAGCAAGTAACCTTTACGCTGCCCTCAGACGTGTAGCGAATCGCGTTGCTAATTAAGTTGGTTAAAATCTGCTGTAGGCGCAGGCCATCAACGGTGACGGTTTTAGGGGCCAAGTCGCAGTCCCACTCTAGCACAACGGGCTTATCTACAACGCTGGGCTCAAACGCCTCTACCACCATTTTAACTAGGTCGGTGACGGCCACCTGTTCTAACCTGAGGCTGACCTGGGCCGACTCGTTGCGCGAAACTTCTAGCGTGTTGTTAATCAAGCGCAGCAGCTGTCTACCGTTGTTCAAAATCCGTTCAATCTGCTGCATTTCCATCGCCTTGTCGGGCGCTTGGGTGAGCTGCTGACGCTGCCTGCGCAGCAAGATAGAAGAGAACGCAATAATAGAGTTCAGCGGATTTTTTAGCTCATGGGCAAGGTGTGAAACATCGTCTTTTTGCGCTTGCACTAGGCGCAGCAGCTCTTGATTGGTCAGCAGCATTTGCCCTTGCATTTGGTCTAGCAGCGAGAGCTTCCGTTGTACGTAGCATTCTAGTGAGGTCATCAGCACGTCGTCTAGCACGTCGTTGATTTTGCGCACGGCCTTGAGCGCCTCACTCACAGAGCCCGTTGCCAGATCAGGCTCTAGCATACTGATTAATATATTTCGCAGCACCCGGTATTCATGCACGACTTCAGCCACATCAAACCCCTGCTCGGCTCTAATCTCGCCATGTTCTATGGCGTGCGCTTCTAGTTCAATGGTTTCATTGACAAAAGCCGACGTTAGCAGGGTCGCCACCGCTGATAACACTTTGGGCAACCCGTCTCGAACGGCCTCGTAAGTTAGCCCTCGATTGCTCTCTAGCGCTTCATCGTGGCGAACTTCATCGATCCAGGCGTCAATAATGCTATCGACTTTACTCAGCAGCGCTTTCCCTAAGTCATTCATAATGCTTCCTTGAAAAACCCGCGCTCAGCGACGGGTAGTTGACTAAGTGATTGAGTGCCCAAAAACGATAGTGCCAGCGATCGCGTCCAAAGATGGTTAAAAGATGATTTCGTTCTATAGAGTATCAAACGGATGGGATAGATGGGCGATCGCTTAGCCTTATCTTACGCAAATGGCGCATATCCTTCCAGGTTCGCGTTGATGGATGGGCACATTGGTTTTAGTCATTTTCTGCTGCCGGCGGCTGCGCTTGAGAAATCTGTTGCTTTGCCTTGTGCCAAAACGCATTGAGTTCGCTAGCGCTGTATTCGCTCATGGGCCTATCAGCCTGCGCTTCTACCTTTTCAAAGCGCTGTACAAATCGGCGGCTGGTACCTTGCAAAGCCGCCGTTGGATCTAAGTCTTGCCATCGGGCAACTTGAATGAGTGAAAAGAACACATCACCTAGCTCACTTTCTTGAGCTGCCTTTGACTCATGTGCTATAGCCTGTTGAAACTCAGTCATTTCTTCGTCTACTTTCTCCCATACGTCTTCAATCGTTTCCCATTCAAAGCCCGCTTTAGCCGCTTTTTCAGAAATCTTCATGGCCCCCATCAGCGGCGGCAGAGACCGAGCATAGCGTTTAAGCTTGGGTGAGAGCTGGTTAGGATCTTCAGTGCCCGCTTTCTCCTGCGCCTTAATTTCTTCCCAGGTTAACTTGACGGCTTCTGGCGTGTCGGCGATCGCTTTTTCACCCCCTTCTGCCGCAAATACATGAGGATGACGACGAATCATCTTTTCAGTAATGCGCTTAGCCACATCGCCCAAGTCAAAATCTCCTTGCTCTTGAAAAATCTGCGCCTGAAGCACAACCTGAAGCAACAAATCTCCTAACTCTTCAGCAACATCGGCTTTGTTGCCCGATTGAATGGCATCTACTACTTCATAAGCTTCTTCAATCACGTAAGGCGTTAAGGTTTGCGGCGTTTGCACTAAGTCCCAAGGGCAGCCGCCGTCAGGATTGCGTAGCTGTGCAATCACGGTGATGAGATGCTGTAGCTCTATTAAAGTTTGGGATAGCGTTTGAGATAGCGTTTTCATAGACACTAAAAAAAGAAGGCGACTATTCCATTATTAGACGAAAGCCAAACAAAATATGTTTTGAGTTTACCGGGCGATCGTGCTCGTAGGCGGCGCGGCAAAAGCCGGGATAGTCATCCCAACCGCAGCCCTTGAGAATGACTTCAGGTTTGGGCTTGTTCGCGAGCGTACTGGTATATTCAAAGACGTTGCCAGCCATATCTTCAATACCGTAAAGGCTGCGGCTAGCAGGGTAGGTGGCGATCGCACTCGTGCCATCAGGCCCATTATTGGCCCAGTTCGTGCCATCATTACGCCACTCGCTGCCCCAAGGAAAGTAACGACCGTCTGTTCCCCTAGCTGCTTTTTCCCACGCTAGCGCAGAGGGCAGCTGGTAGGTAACGCCATCGTGGGGCGAGCGCCAGTCTACATAAGCCAGCGCATCTTCATAAGACACCAGCACGACGGGATGCTGGCCTTGGCCCAGCGGATATTGATCGCCTTTCCACAGGTACGGTTTTACGGCTGCGTAGTCATGCACCAAATAGCCCTGTGCTTGGTAGGCCGCCTCAGAGATGCCCGGTGCTGGGTGGCCCGTCGCTTTTACAAACGCCTGATACTCTACGTTTGTAACTAGGTTTTTACTCATGCAAAAGGGCGGTAGATTGACAGCTCGGCGCTCAGGCTCGCGGTCAAACCAGCCCTGCTGACGGTAGCGAGCTTCGGCATTAGGGACAGCAGCGGCTGACTCGGCTGAGCCTTCGGCGCTGATGCGATAGGCGTAATTGCGTTCGGTGCGATCGCTCCCTGCCATAAAATTGCCGCCGCTCACAAAAGCAAATCCCGGTTTGGCTTCACACAGTATCTGAGTCATCTCAGCTTTGGCCGTTGAAGCGCCGCCGTAGCGATCGCTTAAAGCATCATTGCTCTGACAGCTTGCCGCTCCAAACGCCATCACAATCGCCATCACAATCGCTAACACAGCTACTCGCCTGTCTGTTGGCTTCCTTGCTATCATCTTCAGATCACCTTGCTCAGCATCAAGCTTGTCTGCTTAACTCATCTTGTAGAATCGTAGCAGTAGGGTTGCTAAGCAAAGTTAGAGAAAGTAGAGGCGCAGATTTATGAGTGTTGCGATCGCAAAATGGACGCTAGAGGAATATCACCAGCTCATTGATAACGGAATGCTTAAAAACAAGCAGGTGGAACTGCTCAAAGGAGAAATTGTTGAAATGCCACCCGAAGGCGAGCCTCATGCCTACTACAGTGATGAATCTGGCGAACGTCTGGCGAGCATACTGGGTAAACGAGCAAAGGTAAGGCAGGCAAAACCAATTACCCTGCCTAATCAGTCAGAGCCCGAGCCCGATATTGCCGTTGTACAACGCTTAGGCAGAGAATATCTCAGTCATCATCCTTACCCTGAAAATATCTTCTGGCTCATTGAATATTCCAGTTCTAGCCTAAGTAAAGACTTAGAGATAAAAACCAAGATATATGCAGAAGTTGACATTCCTGAGTATTGGGTGGTCAACCTAAAAACTCGAACCCTAATTGTCTTTAGAGAACCCCGCTTGGGGCAATACACCTCTTGTCAGGAATATACCTCGGGCAATATCACACCTCTGGCTTTTCCTGATATTTCTATCAAAGTCAGCGCCATTATCGACTGACCTACCAGCATTCAACTCTTTAACAATGACAAAATCTGCGGTGCAATTCCGGTCAGATCTACAGCTTGGGAAAATTCTCTTGCTTGAGGGCCAACGACCAGCAAAGGTACGTCATTGAGCGTATGACGCTTGGTAGAAAGGTCTTCTACATTGCCATGATCGCTGGTGAGAATAAGGGTAGCGTTTGGCGGAAGGTGAGCGATCGCACTCTCCAAAAACCGATCTATCCGCTGCAAGTAGGTAACCGCCTTTTCGCAATCCTGCGCATGGCCCGCATAGTCACACAGATAGCATTCAAACAGCGTCACATTGTACTTTCGGCTCAATGCCGCTAGCCGCTGTCCTGCAATCTGTGGGGAAATGGGTTCTCTTTTAACGGTTGTTGATGCCTCTCCTACAATGTTCCAAAAAATAGCTTTCCCTTGCTCATATTCGTACTGCATTCTAAACGGAAGCCCTGCCGATAGATTTAGCAGGGTGCAGACTGAGTATCGGCGCTTTCTTTGGGCGATCGCATAAAAGTAGTCAGGCGAATAAGCGTTTGCTAGCGTTGCCGTAGCGCCTAAAGCTAGCGCCCGAGAAAACAAACCATATTGATCGATGAGCTGCCGTAAAGCTCCGTTGGCAAAGCCGGACTGATGCCGTCCTAAAAACTCAGGCGCATTTTGCCCGGTGTAAATGGCGGCTTGTCCGGTGGCACTTTGGGGTAGGCCAGATATGCCTAACGTCGCATCTATCGGCTTAAATACAAGCTCATCAGATGGGCTAACAGCAGTCCCTTTTAGCAAGCGCTGGCCCAAAAGCGCCGTTAAAAAAGGCGTTGCCTCAGGGATTGATAGCGGGTTGTGAACGCTCACGTTTCCTAGGCCAAGGCCATCGATAAAGATGATTAAAAAGTGAGGGCGCTCAATCATGGGGAGGTTTGCATACAGCGTTATTGAGAGAGGGCGTTGGCAAATTCTTGAATGGCGCTTAGGTAGGTCTCTTTGTCTATCCAAAGGATATTGTTGTGGTTGGCTTGGGCGATCGCAACCAACTGTTTTGGCTCAGCCGCCGCCGCTAGCAGCGCTTCACTATGGCTAAAAGGAATGGTTCTATCATCCGTGCCGTGAATCAGCAGCAGCGGACAGTCAATATCGCCAATGCGACGAATGCTAGGAAACTTTTCAAACGGCAGAATCCGAAACGGCACCCTCACCTGAAAAGCCGTTGCAAACGTACTCTCTAAAATCAGTCCGGCCACGGGCTGCTTTACCGCCAGATAAGTGCTGATTCCACCCCCCAATGACTGACCGTGCAAAATAATCTGTTGAGGCGCAACTTCTAGCGTATCTGTGAGATAGGTGTAGGCGACTTCAGCCGCATTGTAAGCGCCAGATTCGGTAGGTTTGCCTGAGCTGTAGCCATAGCCGGGATAGTCGTAAGTGAGTACCGAAAAGCCTGCATCGTAGAGCGCCTGTAAAATCGGTGATACCGTGCCGATATCTGAGGCATTGCCATGACTGTATAAAATGGTGTATTCGCCTTTTGGATTGGGCAGATAGCGGGCTGCAATGACGTTGGCGTCGCCTGTCAGAATTTTAATTGCGCTCGGATCTTGAGCAGGCTGGTGTTTGTAGCTGGCTGCTGGCGGCAAAAAGATGATGCCGTCTGCAAAGAAAAAGATATAGAGTGCAAAAGCACCGTATGCAGAACAAACAAACAGAATAAACTTCAACATTTTCTGCCTAAAGGCTGTGGCCGCTTTCACTTAACTCATGCCACTACACAATCTATCTTCCGGATAAAGTGTAATTCGCAAAGCGGCATCAGCAGCGAGAGGCGGGGTAGCATTTGCTAGATAAGACCTATTCAAGTCGCGGCGAAAGATTCAAAATGAAGCGAGAAAAATTTGGTTTATCCACTACATTTGAATAGCTGTGCCAAGCTATAACTTACTAATTAGCCTATCGTACTCTGCATGTGTCCCAATCCAAAACCAAGAAATGCCGCTTTCGACTTCAACGCCTAAAGCTCTATGCCCCAAGCTTGCACGAACTGACCAATACTTTTTCCCTAGCTTCTTGAAATGCAAAGACGGATGTGATGAATCAGCTTCGAGCAACTTGTAGCAATCATCTGCGTTGCGTTGAACAGTTTCAGGTAGAGCGTTATAGCTTTGCCAAAATTTCCGAGTTGTGTAGTGCATCAGATCTTTCGGCACTGCCCCGCTTCAAACTCAGCGATCGCCTCCTGAGCTAAGGCTTCTAACTTACCGTCTTTAATATCCTGCTCTATCTGCGCATCCCAGCGTTCGTAGTCTAGATCAAGAAACCATAATCTCAGTCTTTCAAACTCGGTTATGGGTAGCGAAAGAATTACCGCTTCAATTTGCTCAAGGTTTAACATAATCCAGATGTGCCTCTTCATCCTCAAGAAAATTATAGCCTTATCACGGAAGCATAAAGACCTCTGCATTTTTTGTGGGCAAAAGAAGTTTCAACGTTTTCTGCTTGAAGGCTGTAGTTTCTTTCACCTAACTCATGCCACTGCAAAATTTATCGCCCGGATAAAGTGTAATTCGCAAAGCGGCATCAGCAGCCGAAAGACGAGTTAATAGCTGGCTAGATAAGGTTTGATTAAACATTCGCGGACGATCTTTACAGTCGTACCCAATGTTAAATTCGCGGTAGATGCAGCTCGCCCAAATCGCCCTCAGGTTTGGCGGTAGCGATTCAACTATTGTTAGTATCTCAGCAATGCTCGCTTCTGGTTCGGCATATTGCTCGCCTGCTTCAAAAATTGCTAGCCAAAGCCCATCTTCACAGCGGGCTGAGTAAAGTACAAGCAGCCCTGCTGTCTCAAGCGCTGTTGCAAGTTCTGTCAAGTCTTCAGCAGATGACAAGTCTAAGTCGGTGTTGATGTAGTGAGTGTGATTGTTCACAATGCCTCCACTGATGACGCTATAGACCCGATTGAACAGCTGTTATTTTGCTAGCGCATAGTCTTTCTCTACAGGGCTTTTGGCTGCGGGTGGCAGCGTGAGCGATAGGTTGTTTTCGGTTGCCCAGCTTTGTAG
>JBARVS010000260.1:0-2506 GCA_049646385.1 Phormidesmis sp.
GCCCTGGAGCACCTGTTGGAAGGTCTCTTGCTCCACGCCGCCGGTCAGGTTCAATTGCTCGGCACCTTCGCCAAACCAGCGCGAACGGTTGGGGCCTTCCTCGCGAGAATAGTAATCGTCCTTCTCAAAATAGATGGCGGCTTGAGCAGATTTTAGATTGCTGGTGCTGAGCATTGGTGTGTTCTAGAGAAAGAACAGAAGTCAGGAGAGCCAGAAGAAGAGAAAGTTAGACGCCCTCAGAAGGGCTATTCCGAAATTTCCACACAGGACGCCATAAAGTATGGCAGCAGGCGATAAAGCCATTAATAGCAAGCATTTCAGGAATTGTCAAAAATCTCCCATCTGTGACCAATATTGACCAGATTATGACAATTTACATATCTTTTAAACATGTTCAAAACATGTTTAAAAGATATGCTTGGTTTTGAACATATTTTGAACATAAGCGTAGGTAAGCCGAAATGAAGGTTGAAATTTTCTTGGACAGAGGCAATGGAAGCAGCAAAGTTCTGTCGATTATTGAGGGCGATCTACAGCCGCCCTTCAAGATTCCTTCCGTGACACGAGAGGTTCGTGAATTCAATAATGGTATTAAGCTGCTGAAAAATGACAGCGTATTTCTCTGTGGCACTTCAGCAATAGAATCCTACGATGGAATTCGTTATACGCCGCTAGACCAGAACGACAAGATTCGAGAACTGTCGGTGGTGGTGGCCGCTGCCATATCTCAGATTGTCCCTGGCGGAGGGCCAATAGAGCTAAGTCTGTGCGTTTCTAGCCCTATCTACCACAAAGGAATAGAGGGTGACATCATTAAAGAGCTTTCTAAGCTATCGTCGGGGGTTCGCTGTGGTGATCGTCAGTATTCGATTTTGATAGAACGGGTTGGGGCTTTTCAAGAAGGTGTTATCTTCCTGGAGTTAAATGACGAGTTTAACGGCGTAGTTGATTTAGGACAGGGCACTCTACTGGCTGGGGTTCGCTATCCAAATCGGGGGGTTTTGCCTCTTTCCTTGTCGGATGGAAATTTGGGGGGATGCAACCTGATTTTGACAGCATTGCTATTAGATACTCGGTTCCTTAAAGCCGTAAAAGCCGCAGGCTTCCCATCGGCTCCTTCTCCTGACAAACTTTCTAGTCTACTGAGCGAAGGTCACTGGGAAGTTAAGGGAATTGACTTTAGAAAGTTTCTCAAGCCGCACATGACGATCGCGAAGCAACGGCTAGAGAATGCTGCACAATCTGTGAGAGCAGAGCTAAACAATGCCTCTCCTTACGATACGATTCTGCCTAGAATTGCTTTTGTCGGAGGAGGGTCTAGTCTTTTTCAAGGCGTATTAGGAAACCTTTTAGAAAAGTGGTGCGAGAAGCATGGGTTTGTGCTCGTGACTCAATCGCCTGATTATCAAACTGTCTTGCAAATGCACGAGCTTGCTAACATCCATCCAGAGCGGTTGATTACAGTTCCAGCAACGGCGGCAGCAGCATGAATAAAGTGAATCGTCCTGGCAGGCTAGTTGTGTTGCGCACAACTGCGCTCGAAGAGTTACTGCAAGAAGTCTGGAGATTGAGGCCAGATATCAGAGACAAAATTTCTCTGACTGTCTCTACGGCTTTTTTTGCACTGATTAAAGAAAGCACCCCTGAAAAAGCTACTTCTACTGCGAAGTCGTTAAGTCATGAAGCCGTTACAGCCCTACTTGAAGAAGCAGAGGCTAGTTCTCGGGGTTCGGTCAATAGCGCTGCTTCTGAGCCACATCCCGACGGCATATGGAATCTTTGACTACTAGAGGCATTGACAATGTTTTATATACATCCGAAAAACGTGCAGGATGCCTGCATGGAGTTATTTGAAGAAATCTGGTCTTTAGAACCAGGACTGAAAGGGCAAGCGGTTCTGACAGTGATCACGAGTCTGGTTGCATATTCTCAAAAGAGCAATGCGCAAGAATCCAACTCGGCCAACTCGTCTACTGAGGATAGTGACCAGACTAAGCTAAAGTCACCGTTACTCGAACGTCGTGATGACGATGTGCAAATCACATTGGCCGCTCAGATATTTGGCCCAATGAAGGTTTTATGTCTGGACAGTGCCGAACAGATGGTGCTGAAGCCCGAGGAGATTCGACGTTTTCTACGGGTTTGCAGGGGCATAAACTATTCGGATTTAGCGAGAGGGCTCTGCCAGGACGGACTGATTTCTCAACCGGATTGGCAGATCTGGATGGAGTCTTCGGCGCGAAAAGTTAGGATGGCCGACAATTTGAGACAGGCCAGGGCGCTCAATGCTGAGATTGAGGCGCGGAATAAATCAGTAAGTCGCACCCTTGATGAGATTGAGCACAAGATAACAGAGCTAAACGAATCAATGGCAGAAAGAACAGAGCTAACTGAATAGGATTGAGAGCCTCGCGACGCCTCAAGAAGCAGTCAATACTTCAAAAGAAGGTACGGTCTTTCGTTCCTTGGACTGCCGGGGAGAGCGTCAAGAGTAAAAAGTTTCGGG
>JBARVS010000261.1:0-11313 GCA_049646385.1 Phormidesmis sp.
CTGTAGCCGAGGCAGCACAAGCTGTATAGGGTCTCCTTCTATTGGTTTAAACTGAGTTCGCAGTATCTCATGACGCGCCACCACTTCATTTAGGCAGCGCTGCAAAACGTTTATTTGTAGCGTGCCTTGCAGTCGCAGCGCCGCTGGGATGGTGTAGGCAGTTTGACCCGGCTGAAGCTGCTGGATAAACCACAGCCGTTGCTGCGCAAAAGAGAGCGGAATTTTTGACGGGCTAGGAGCCTTGCGCTGCATCAGCTTTGCTAGGAGCGATCGCTTCTGCTCAGGCGTCAGATTCGCAACGTCAGTAGTGTTTATCTCATTCATGAGCTGACCTCCCGGCTATCTGGCTGGCTAGCTGAAGCTAAAAGCTGTTCTAATAAGTCGTCAACGTTCTCATCTGACAGCTCATCAATGGAAAGAGTAGCGGTTTGTGCCTGCCTGCGCGGAATAGCCGCCTGCGTGAATTGGCTGGACTCTTCGCCCTGGCTGGAAGCGTTCGTTTGCGGGTTGCCAGCACCCGGTAGCACCTGCTCGACTAGCTGAGCTTGCAGGGCTGGGGTCAATGCGCCAAAGAGCTGGCCGATAGTTAGCTCTATTGCAAAGGTGTTTTGTAGCTGCGATAACAACTGCATAGCCGTGAGAGAATTGCCGCCTAGTTCAAAAAAGTTGTCGTGGATGCCTACTTGTTCTACTTCTAGAAGCGTGTGCCATAGGTCTGTAATGGTCTTTTCTGTAGGCGTTGTTGGCGCTACATATTCTGTTTCTGTGTTCAATGTAGGTATGGGCAATGCTCTTCGATCTACCTTGCCATTGGCAGTAAGGGGTAGACTGCTGAGAATTTGATAGCGGGTTGGTATGAGGTAGCTGGGTAGCTTGGTTTCTAAATATGGCTTTAATCTGTCGGCGAGCCGATGAACCAAAGAAAGAGTCGTATTTGACGGATTGCGAAGAGTCATCCATTGTTTGTTCCAGCTTGGCGCGATCGCCCCACCCACCAGCGCATGTAAAGGCTTTGACTGTAGCCCCAGTCCCAATTTTTGCCGTATTGCCTCCGCATCAAAGCCGCCAATAGGACATAGGCCCAAATCAAAATTAGGTGCCTTTTCCATCAACAACTGCCCGATGTAGCCCGTTTCAATCAGGCAAAAGTCTCGGGACTTATCACCATAAATGGGTTCGATAGCATCCATGTTAGCAACCAGGAAGAGAGAGAAAGCGCTGTCTTGGTGCAGCGGTTGATTTGAACCGTATAGTGCCGAGCTTTCTGCTGCTGTAGCCGCATCTGGCGAAGCGTCTTCAGGCGCTAGCCTTACTAGCGTGTGGTGAGTGGGATGATAGTAATACCAGCCGGGTAAAACACCAGCAACGCGGTTTGCTTTTATGTGTAGGTAGGTTTGTATGGGGTAGAGGCTGCCCGCAGAAGCATAGCGATATTTGGGGAGGGGCGCATCGGCGATCGCGTGAGCGCTCAGCTCAGAGAGAAAATCACTAAAGGAGCCTAAGTTAATTGGCTTATCTAAAAATTGGCGATGGCTTTGCCGACGAGTGAAAGAGTTTGTAGACGCTTTAGAGCTGGGTAGATGCAGGACTTCTGAATCGGGTGAACTCTTGCGAATGCCTAGCTGCTGACGCTTAAAATCTAGCTTTGCTAAGGGCTGAGTGAGCGAATTTTCAGCAGCTAGCTTTGGCACTATAAAGGCGACTAGCTCGGCAGGGGTTCCCATCGATTCCACGACTGCGGACTCAATCGCGGGATGTTGTTGTAAGGCATGTTCAATTTCGCCCAGCTCGATGCGATAGCCGTTGACTTTGACCTGGAAGTCTTCTCGTCCGAGGAATTCTAAGGTGCCGTTGGAGTGGTAGCGACCGAGATCGCCGGTTTTGTAGAGGTCTATCTCCTGCGGAGACGCTTTGCGACCGACTTCGCTCAACCACCGAGGGGGGATGATGAATTGTTCGGATGTTAGTTTCTGGCGATTCCAGTAGCCTTTGGCGATTCCTTGTCCGCTGATGTAGAGCTGGCCGATTACCCAGGGCGGGCAGGGTGTTAGGTTTTCGTCTAGCACGTACCATTGTTGATTGGCTAGGGGGCGTCCGTAGGGGATGCTGCGCCAGTTGGGATCGACGGATTCGATGGGGTAAAAGATTGACCAGATAGAGGCTTCTGTTGCGCCGCCTAAGCTAATGACTTTTGCGGTAGGAAACTGTTGTTTTATTTGCGCTGGAAGCGTTAGCGGAATCCAGTCGCCGCTGAGTAGCGTTAGGCGTAGCATGTTATTTTTCTCTTTTGCGCCTGCTAGTTCTGTGGTTAGTAGCTGCATCAGAGCAGGAACAGAGTTCCATAAGGTGACTTTGTGCTTTGTGAGTAGCGATCGCCAGTGAGCAGGATTCTTTTCTTGCTCGGCACTAGGCATCACTAGAGTAGCGCCAGCCGCTAAAGTGCCAAAAATATCATATACGGAGAGATCGAAGCTGAGAGATGAGAGGGCAAAAACGCGATCGCTCGGCCCCACTTCAAACCGCTGATTGATATCCAAAATTGTGTTCACCACGCTTTTATGGTCAATCATGACGCCTTTGGGCATTCCTGTAGAGCCAGATGTATAGATCACATAGGCCACGTCTGTAGGGGATTGTAGGCTTTCTACAGTCGTCTCTTCAGGGCGATCAACAGTCTCTTTTTTAATCCGAATCTGAGTCAATCCGCTAGGCCAATCTAAAATATCACCAGAGGCCATCAGCACAATCTCAGCGGCAGTATCTTCTATTAGCTGCCAGCGTCGTTCCTGTGGCAGCGTCGGATCGATAGGGACATAGGCTGCGCCCGCGCTTAAAATGCCGAGTACGGCGACGACTTGTTGCCAACCCTTTTCGATAGAGACGGCTACGAGCTGGTTGGGGCGAACATTCAATCGCTTGAGCTGCTGGGCGAGTGCTTTTGTGCGATCGCTCAACTCCCGATAAGAAAGTGTTCTATCTGGCGCGATTATAGCTAAATGCTCAGGCCGCTGCTTCACTTGTTCAAAGAACAACGCCTGTAGGCATAAGTCTCTTTGCTCAAACACTTTCTCGGTTTGATTGAGCGCCTGAACGTAGTCTGTCGGGGCTAGCTGCGGTAGGGTTTGCCAAATCGTTTCATCTTCAGCTAGCTGATGTAAAAGTTGATCGTACGCAGAAAACATCTCATCCAGCAGGTTTTTGGGGAATAGATCGGCGATCGCGTCCCAGTTAAACACCAGCGCACCCGCAATTTCAGACACCTGATGATCGAGATAGACCTGAGATGTTTGACTCACGCTAAATACAGTCTCAGTTTGCCAGTTTCTCTCGTGGGTTTGAGGAATGGCCTGATTTAGTGTACTTGTGAACACCACAGGCATCAATGCGCCAGTTGCCTTCTGTCCACCCGATTGCTGAGCCAACGTTTTCGCGAGTTCTCTAAGCACCCGGACACCGCTCACCGCACGATGGTCTAAATCTTGCCAAAGCTGTTGTTGCAGCCGCTGCGCTCGATTCGCAAACGTATCCGAGCCGCTGTTATCGACGGCTAACAGCATTGAAGCGGTAAAGTCTCCCACTATTTGATTCACTTCTGGGTGCAAAGGCAAACGATTGAACAGGGTTAGATTTAGCGTGAACTGAGGCTGTTGGCTCCAGGTAGTAAGGACTTCTGCAAAAGCGGCAAGCACCACGCCCGATGGTGTTAAGGAAGCTTGATTTGCTCGCTGCTTTAGCTTCGCCCAGTCTGCTGCTTCTAAGCGCCCGCTGCGACGCTCAAAGCGGGGAGAGATTACCTGACTCGGAGCCATTGTCAGCGGTAGGTTCGGTGCAGGCGGCAGCGTGGGCAGGCGGTTTTTCCAGTATTCTAGAGCCTGTTCGTAAACGGATGTTGCTTGAAAGACTTGCTCTGCAACAACATAATCGCGGAAGCTGAGGCTAAGAGGAGAGAGGCGATCGCCTCGAATAAGCTGAGCCATCTCCTGCCCTAATAGCTGGAAGCTCCAAGCATCGCCGATGAGTACGTCAAAGCTAATAAAAAAGCGGACTTTGTTGTCTGATAGGTTTGCGGCTTCAATATGAAAGAGCGGCCACTGTTCCGGCTTAAATAGCTGGTGAGAGAGGCGATCGCGTAAGGCTTCTAACTTTGTCTCTGCGGGAGAGCCATTGACCTCAATTTTGTAATGAGGTACAGAGGATAAAATCATTTGCTGCCCATCTGTGTTCACCACTGCTCGCAGCATGTCATGCCGCGCTATCAAAGCGTTAAGCGCTTGCTCGACTTGTTCAACAAACAAGCCGATTACGTCAATTTCTCTATAGCCGTGAGTGCCGATATTGCCCAGTTCAAAGGCTTGCGATCGCCCAATCCAATAAGCCTGTTGAATATCCGTTAGTGGAATAGGCTGATGACGCTGCGCTAAACTGGGTTCTATTTGAGGTCTTTGAGAGCGAGTTGGTTGACTCGACAGCGTTTCTGTTTTCCCCTCTATCTGTTCAGTAAAATCGGCTACCGTTGGGGCTTTGAAAAAGTCTCGCAGCGAAAGCTTTCGCTGAAGTTTGGACTCTGCTTGCGCCACAATTTGAATCGCGAGGAGAGAATGTCCGCCTAGCTCAAAGAAATTGTCGTGAATACCCACTTTGTCTTGGCTGAGCGTGTCTCTCCAGATTGCGGCGATTGTTTTTTCTAGCTCAGACTGAGGCGCAACGTAAGCGCAAGTGGTTTGGGCTGCTGGGGTGGGGAATGATCGCCGATCAATCTTTCCATTCGGCAGTTGAGGCAATGCTTCTAGAGCCACCCATTGCGTAGGAATTAGATAAGCAGGCAACTGTTGTGCCAAATCGTGGCGAATCTCAGCCTGCCAACTGTCATCTGGGGCGGCATCCTGTAAAACAATATACGCCACCAACTGCCTATCCGTTTCGCCCCAAGCAACAACGACAACCGCCTCTTTTACGAACGGGTGCTGATGCAAAAACGCTTCTACTTCACCTGTTTCAACCCGAAAACCGCGAATTTTGATCTGGTCATCAAAACGACCCAAAAATTCAAGATTACCATTAGGGAGGTAACGAACGCGATCGCCCGTCTTATAAACAAGCGACGAATCGAAACCCAACAAATCAAGATTCACAAACCGCCCAGCCGTCAACCTCGGACGATTCAAATATCCTTGAGCCATGCCCGCACCTCCCAAATACAGCTCACCCGCAACGCCGACTGGCACCGGCTGACAGTAGCGATCCAAAACGTAGGCTTGCGTATTCGCAATCGGCTGACCTATCGGCGCTCGACTATCAGCAGTCGTAAATATCTGTCCGTGCAGCGGCGCACAGGTAGAGTAAGTCGTGTCTTCTGAAGGGCCATAGAGGTTGTATATCTTTTTGATATGCAAGAGTTGCTGAAGCTGCTGCACCAGCGAAACAGGCAGCGCTTCTCCCGCCAAGTTAACCGTTGCCACTGACTCAGGAAGCTTCCCTAACTTTAAAAGCTGAGTAAGTATGCTAGGAACTGTATTAAGTAGGCTAATTTCAATGGGTGAGGAGATCTGCGACAACGCCAAGGCATTTTCAACAACAATGGTACAGCCACCCCAGCTTAAGGGAGCAAATATCTCAAAGATAGACAGGTCGAAACAGATAGAAGTCGAGGCCAAAACGCCTGATAGCTCCGCCTGCGAAAATTGTTCTTTGGCCCAGTGAAGCAAAGCTACCGTATTGCAATGCTCAATGGCAACCCCTTTGGGTTTTCCGGTAGAACCAGAGGTGTAGATAACGTAAGCTAGGTTCTTAGGAACAGAATGTGCCTCTAATTTTGTTGTTGGCAAGCTTTGTGAAATGTTATTAATATCGACAATTTGTACAGACTGGCCCGCATTAAAACTTACCGATTGCCCATGAGTTAGGATGACTTGAATATCGGCATCTTCTGCAATAAAAGCTAATCGTTCTGTAGGATAGGTCGGGTCGAGTGGAACGTAAGCCGCGCCTGCTTTAAGGATGGCGAGTAAACAAGCCACCATATTGCCAGATCGCTCCATGCAAACGCCTACGGTTTGTGTGCCTGACTGCGTGGGCGTGCCAATGTCTAAAGTTCTGAGATAGTGAGCGATACGGTTAGCCCTAGCGTTGAGTTCGGCGTAGGTTAAGGCGGCTTGAGCGTCGGTAAGGGCGATCGCACCTGGCGTTCTCTCGACCTGTTTCTCAAATAACTGATGAATACAGCCGCTTGGATAGTCTCGCTGAGTTTGATTCCAATCTATCAGCAGCGTTTTCTGTTCTTTAGCGCTAAGCAGCGGCAGCGTTGAAATTGACTGCGTAGGGTCTGCGACTATCTCAGAAAGCAGCATTTTGAAATGTTCAATCAATCGCGCAATCGTGCTTTCATCAAACAAATCACGGTTGTATTCCACCTGTCCGCCAATGCCCTGTGGCGTATCTTGCAGGTTAAACCGTAGTTCGTACTTGGCCTGAGTTTCTGGCAATGGGTAGCGCGATAGGGTAAGCCCATCTAGCTGCATCGGCTTTACATCTACCTGCTGCAAGTCTAGCTTGACCTGAAACAGCGGCATCATCTGGCTAAGCTGACGCTCTGGATTAATCACTTCTACGAGCTTTTCAAAAGGAAGATCTTTATGGGCAAGGCCGCTCAGTACGGTTTCTCTGACCTGCTGCAACAAATCGCAGAATCGAGGATCATTAGATAAATCGCTGCGGAAAACAAGGGTGTTGACCAGCAGGCCGATAAGTCCTTCGGTTTCGGTGCGATCGCGATTTGCAATGTCACTCCCCACCACAATATCGTCACTATCGGTATAGCGATGAAGCAACACCTTAGCCGCCGCCAGCAACAGCACAAACAAAGTAACCTGATACTGACCGCTCAACGCTTTTAGCTGCTTGGATAGCTCAGGAGAAAGGACAATCGGCACCTGACTCCCTTGGTAGGTAGCCACTGGGCTATAGGGTCGGTCTAGGGGCAAATCTAGAACAGGCAGCTCGCCGGATAGCTGATTTTTCCAATAGTCAATTTGCTGTTGTAATTTCTCTCCCTGGAGCTGTTGGCGCTGCCAGATTGCCCAGTCTGCGTACTGAATGGCAAGTGGGGGCAAGGGTGAAGACTGTCCTTGGGAGAACGCTCGGTAGAGCAGAGTCATCTCTCGTAAAAAGACCATGACTGACCAGCGATCGCTGATTATGTGGTGCGTGGCAAGGACTAAAAGATGGCGATCGCGCCCCACCTGTAGCAAGGCCGTTCTCAGCAGCGGCTGTCCCAAATCGAAAGGCGTTTGCGCGATCGCCTGAATTCTCTCCTCAGCGGCGACCTGTGGCTCCTTTTGAAGGGTTAACGTTTCAACTTTGAGCTGAATGGGCTGGGGCGAATTAATGACCTGAATCGGTGTTTGGCCCTCGGCGTCGCCTCCTAGATCACAATGAGTCAGCTCAAAATGAGTCCGAAAAGTTTCATGACGCTCTATCAAGGCATTCAAACTCTTTTCTAAAGCTGAAACATCTAGCGGGCCTTCTAGCTCTAACACGCTAGCCACGTTATAAGCGGTATTGGCCGGATCGAGCTGCTGCACAAACCATAGCCGCTGTTGGGCAAACGAAAGCGGGATTGGCTGATTTTCGGGTCGCTTGGGGATAGCGTGATCGCCCAACTTCTTCATACCCGCCGCTAAACCTTTCTCAGCCAGCTTTTGCTCAAAAAGCGCTCGCTGTTCGGGCGTGAGTGTGGCCAACTGTTGATAAAACTGACTCATGCGTCACCTCCTGCTAGTTGAGCGTTAATTTCTTTACTAGACAGGGTTTGAACTTCGGCGAGTAGTGCTGCCATCTCGTCCATTTCACTGTCCTTTGGAAGCTGTTCGGCAATGATAGCGGCAATTTTAGCCACCGTAGGCGCTTCAAACAACAGGTTCCGCATTTCTATCTCCACGGGGAAAGCTTCTCTTAATCGAGAGATTACCTGAATAGCCATCAAGGAGTGACCGCCCAGGTCAAAAAAGCTGTCGTGAATGCCAACTTTCTCCAAACCGAGCAGGTCTTGCCAAATCCCGGCGATAGTTTCTTCTACCTCAGTGCGAGGGGCTAGGTATGTAGTAGCAAGCTGAGGACGATGGTGATGCTGTTCTGTTTGATTGAGACTCGATGCCTGTGTAGATTGAGCAGACGTTTTTTGAGGCGTGGCGTGAATCCATTGCCGATAGCGGGCTAGCAAATCTCCTTTAGAAACAATGGTTTGACCCGGCACCGCCTGGGTCAAAATGCGTTCGGTGGCCTGCCAAATTTCTTCTGGGGTGAGGGCAAAGTCTGCTAAGGCGCTGCCCCATCCGGTCTGGGGCGTGTCTTCTGCGGGTGCGTGAGCATCCCAGTTGATGCTAAACCAGGGGAAGGTTGAGCTTTGATTTTGCTGAGTCACAAAAGCGTCTATAAAGTGGTTGGCACCTGCGTAAGCGGCTAGCCCTAGCCCGCCAATGACTGAAGAGAGAGAGGATTGAACACAGCAGAAATCAGGAGCATGATCTTGTAGGGCGATCGCTAAATTTTGCAGCACTGTTTTCTTCGTCTCGCAGTTATATTCCCAGTGGTGAGGCTGAAGCAGCGCAATCGGGGCCGCTGACTGCTCGTTTGTCATGGGGCTAGCGACCAATACGCCGCTGATAGCACCAAACTCGTCTTCAGCTTGCTTGAGGGCAGTTTGAAGTGCGGATATTTCTGTTGCTTTAATTAGAACAACGTTTGCTTGGTAGTGTTTGATGAGGCGATCGCGCCATATCTGACTCAGCCCATCTGTACCCACAATCACATATAAACCTTTCTCCTGCAAACGAATTCCGTTACCTGATACAGCGCTAGATCCCTTACCAGAGAGATGAACATTCTGATAGGTCTGCTGCCAGCGAAGCCGACTCCCCAAAGCACTATTAGCCTGAGCTGTTCGACTGCCCCGGTAGGCTACTACGGCTGAAGGCGATTCCGCCTGCAACTCCTGCCAGAGCAGTTGTGCCATCTGTTTAGGCGTATGTTCAGCGCTGATCCAGTCCACCTGACGACAGCCGATAGCAGGATATTCTTGTCCTACCACCTGACAAAGCCCTTGAATCTCCGCACGTTCCGGAATGAGAGATTCATTTCCAACTACCTCGCAAGTTGCTTCAGTAACAACTGTTATCTGAAAAAAACTGACCTGTATAGACACCGCTTTTAGCAGTGACAAGAAGGTCAGAAACAGCGCTGTGCTCTGTGGTTCATCAGGTGGTTCATCAGGTGGCTCATCAGCCGTTGAAATCGGCCACAAATAGACGATTTCTGTAGGCATTACCTCCCGCAGACGTAGATCTTCTAATAGCTGTTTGAACGTCTCGGCATTCTTTGGATTAAGCCGAAACTCGCGATAGCCTGATTGCTCAAACACATCTCCTACTAGCACGGTAAACACGTCTTGCCCTGTCTTTTCTATGCTTTGAGCAAGCTGCTGACCGACGCCTTTATTATCCGCAAATATCAGCCAGCGAGGACGTTCTGTTAGATCGATAGCCTTTGGCTTGGGTAGTTTTCTCTCCCAGCTAGGGCTATAGAACCAGTCTGATAGGTTAGGTTTGAGTTCAATGTGGCCTGTGGATTGGGGGCGATCGCGACCCGTTAGCGCGGTGGTGTCCAAATCTACCCAGTAGCGCTTTCGCTCAAAAGGGTAGGTCGGCAGGGGAATACGGCGACGAGCCTGCTCTGTGTGAACTGTTTGCCAGTCGATTTCAACGCCCGCGCACCAGAGCTGACCTAGAGCGGAAAGTATTTGCAGCGTATCTGTTGTTTCTGACTTTGGGTGCGGCAGGCTGTGGACGGTGAGAGTGCTGTTGTTAGCGGATTCTGTAACCGATAGCTGTTGTTGAGTCAGTTTAGCTAAGCTGTCTCCCGGCCCAATTTCTAAAAACACTGGATTCGCAAGCTGTGAAAGCGTCGTAATGCCTTCGCTAAAGCGCACTGACTGTCGAATTTGAGCGCCCCAATAGTCTGGGCTAGTTGCTTCTTGGGTCGTAATCCAGGTGCCGGTAACGTTGGAGATGAAAGGAATCGTGGGTGGATGGAGCTTGACTTTGCTGATGGCTTCGACAAAAGGAGAAATAATTGGCTCCATCATGGGCGAATGGAAGGCGTGAGAGGTGTGGAGCAGATGGCAGTTAATTTTATTTTGTTCTAGGTGAGATTGGAGAGTAGCGGTCGCGCCATCCGTCCCAGAAACAACGCACCTATGCGGCCCATTATTTACTGCTAGCACAACGTCATCATTTAGCCACTGCTCTACCGCTTCAACCGAAAGCGCTACCGAGAGCATCGCACCCTGCGGCATCTGTTGCATCAGCTTCCCTCTAAGCGTAGTTAGCTTTAGCGCAGTTGCGAGATCGAATACACCCGACAAGCAGGCGGCGACATATTCGCCTAAACTATGGCCCAGCATAGCGGTAGGGTGAAGCTTCCAGTTTAGCCAAAGCTGAGCTAGCGCGTACTCTACAGCGAAGAGAATAGGCTGAACCAAAGCGGTTGAAGAGATCTCAGAACTAAGCTGCGCTAACAGGCCGATTCCTTCTGCTGACAGAATTTCTGCGCATTGATCCAAGGTTTGCTTAAAGACGGGCTGTGTTTCATACAAACCCTTCGCCATATTTGCGTACTGACTGCCTTGCCCAGAGAACAAAAAGACTAAACTGGGTTGCTCTAAAACCTTGAAAGAAGATTGAACGTGAAGCTTATCAATCGCTTCTGGAGCCGACTGGCAAACGATGCTACGACGATACTCATGGGCTTTTCGACCGACCTGTAGCGTGTAGGCAACATCTGCTAAACAAACCTCAGATAAGCGGTTGGCCTTGTCTAAATAATCCGCAAGGTTAACGGCTGCAATATCTAACGCGGTGGGTGATTTGGCCGATAGCACTAAAAGCTGAGGTTGTTCATTAGGCGGCGCGATTTTAGGACTAGGCGCTTCTTCTAATACAATATGAGCGTTTGTCCCGCCGATGCCAAAAGAGCTAACGCCCGCCCTGCGAGCTGAATTGCCTTGGGGCCAATCTGCTAAAGCCGCATTGACATAGAAAGGACTGTTGCTGAAGTCTATGTTTGGATTGGGTTGTTGAAAATGTAGGCTAGCTGGAATCTGTTGGTGCTTGAGCGCTAGCACGGTTTTGATAAAGCCTGAGATGCCCGAGGCTGCGTCTAGGTGGCCGATGTTGGTTTTTACAGAACCGATGGCGCAAGGTGAGACAACATCTGTTTGCGAACCGTTTTTAGCAGCACTTTCAGCATTAACATCTGTTC
>JBARVS010000262.1:0-5532 GCA_049646385.1 Phormidesmis sp.
CTTTTGCAGTGGAGGCTGATGCGGTGCCAGCGCTTAAAGCTGCTTTGAACAGCAATAATGAGCTAACGCAGCTATACGCGGCAGATGCGCTGTGGACGCTAACGGGCGATCGCGATTTGGTGCTACCTACGCTGATTTCGGCGGCGGCTTCTGATAACTTTAAAGTCCGTGATTTGGCTACTTTAGGGCTCACTTATTTGAGCAGGCAAGCGCTGCCAGCAGTGCCTGTGCTCAATCGACTTTTAGGAGATAGCGACTCTACAACTCGCAGCGTTGCGCAAGCTACCGTAGACATTATTAAAAGCAACAATCGCCCTGCTACCACGCTAGGTATTTTAGCAAGAGAGTCTCGCAGGCTCAGAATAGTGCCTGCCGCAATTAGGGCAATTGGTCGCTTATGGCGTTAGTGGTGACAACACTGTTGAGACCTTTGGTGGGGTAAAGCGTTGATAAGCCAGCCGGATCGATTGCGATCGCACCTATTTAAAAACCGGATCAAACCAGATCGTCTGTACTCAAGATCGTTTGTATTGGTACAATTTAGATCTTGACTGCCTGCCGCGCTTGCTTTGGTTGCTTTGTAGGTTGGGTAGTTGCACGGGTCTAGCGCCATGATTCCAAAGCTGCTCATTCTTAAAAATTTCTTGAGTTATCGTGAGGTAACGCTAGATTTTAGCGGGCTGCATGTGGCCTGTGTGTGTGGGCCAAATGGTGCGGGCAAGTCTTCTTTATTGGAGGCGATCGCTTGGTGCGTATGGGGGCAAAGCCGCGTCAGCGTGGAAGATGACATTGTTCGTCAGGGCGCAATCGAAGCGCAGGTGAGCTTTTGCTTTGAGCACAGCGGACAGATATATCGGATTATTCGCACTCGCCGTCGCAATCAGGCCAGTGCGCTGGAGTTTCAAATCGCGACTCAGGCCGCTGAATCCGCCGAGTCCGCTGAGCCTGTTGAGTCTGCTGAGCCTGTTGATACATTATCTAGACAGCCAAATCAGACGTTTAGAAGCATTACCCAAAAGGGCATACGGGCAACCCAGCAGTACATTCTTGCTCAGCTTAAAGTTGACTATGAGACTTTTGTAAATGCAGCCTACCTAAGACAGGGTAGGGCGGACGAGTTCATGCTAAAGCGACCGGGCGATCGCAAGCAGGTACTCGCCGATCTTTTACAGCTAGACGGGTACGACGCCTTAGCTGAACAGGCCAAAGACCAATCTCGCAGCTATAAAGCCCAGCTTCAGCCTTTAGAAGCCGCCATTATCCGGCTAGCCGATCAAATAGAGAGTCGCGCAGACATTAGCCAAACCTACGAGCAGCTTCAGGCTGAGATAGCCCAGCAGCAGGCGCAGCGACAGCAACAGCAGCAGATTCTCAATGCGTTGCAACAGCAGCAGCAGCAGCGCACTCATACGGCCCAGCAGCTCGCCCTAGCGCAACAACAGCAGCGACACCAACAGGCAGCAACGCAAAAAAGTCAGACAGAATTAGCGGCGGCTCAGCAACAGCTTAAGCAGGTAGAAACCGTTTTGGCCCAGGCTGACGAAATTCAACAGCAGGTGGAACAGCTCACCGCCCTTCGTCAAGCGGAAGAACAGCAGGCAGAGCGCTTTCATGCCTATCAAAAGACCCAGAGTCGACGGCTTGAGCTGAGCGGGCAAATCAGCCAGCAGCAGCAACAGCAGCACAACAGAGCTGCACAAATAAAAGGCCAGCTCGCTCAGCTACAGGCGCAAATGGCCGAAGCTGAAGAAATTCTCTTAAAAAAGGAAGACATTACCCGCAGGCTAGAACAGCTTCGAGCCGCTAGAAAGTCGCTGCATCAGCTAGATAAACTAGCAGCCCAAAGCGCGCCTTTGCGTCAGCGCCAGCGCCAGCTTGAAGGTGAAATCGACCAAGCTCACACCCGGCTGCTCACCCGTATAGAGGCGTTAGAAACTCGTCAGGCTCAAATGAGCCTGCAGCAAACTCAGGCCCCTCAGCTGATGCAGGCGGCGGTTGAGGTGTCTCATCGGATTGCCTACTTAGAGCAGCGCCGAGACTATCAAGAAGCGCTTAGGCAAAAGGGGCTTGAGCGACGCAGCTTCATGGAGCGGCTGCAGGCCAATCAGCTCAATCATGAAATAGAAATGGCTCGGTTTGACCAAACCCTAAAGCTGCTAGAAAATCCAGATGAATCCTGCTGTCCGCTATGTGCGCAGACGCTAGATGGTCAAAACTGGCAGGATTTGCGCGATCGCACTCTGCAAGCGCGCGACGAGGTGCAAAACCAGATTTGGGCGATTCGTGAGCAGCTGGCCGTGAGTGAAAGTGAAATTCAGGTGCTGCGTCAGGAGTATCGCGTGTTGGAGGAAGAACTCGCTAAATATGCGCCCATTTTAGAAGAGCGCGGTCAGCTCAAGGCCAAGCTAGCTTCTGTCGATAGTCTGCAAGATCGCTTACAGGCGATGGGAACCGAACGCGCCCAGCTAGAGCGCTGTTTGCTGGAAAATGACTATGCTGAAACGCTGCAAGACGAGCTGCGGCAGCTACAGGCGCAGATGGGAGAGATGGCCTACGATGATCGCAATCATGCTTTAGTGCGATCGCAGGTAGATCGGCTGCGATGGAGCGAGCTTAAGTATGCTGAAATTAAACAGGCCGAGCGAGGGCTAAAGCAAATTCAGGCCCAGCGCCCTCAGCTAGAAGCCGAGCTGCAAGCACTCAAAGCGGCTATCAGCCAAAGCGAGCAGAGCCCTGCTCAAACAGAACTGACGGCGCTCGATCAGCGATTAGCAAACATCAACTACAGCTTAGCTGAGCATAATCACCTGAGAGCGCAGCTCAAGCAGGCCCGCGTTTGGGAGGCTCGGCAGCAGGCCCTGCAGCAGGCGCAAAGCCTTCAGGCCGAACGATTGGCTAATGTGCAGCAAATGAGGCAGACCCATCAAATCCAGATTGCTGAGAGCAAAGCCGCCAGTCAGCTTGTAGAAAGCCTTCAGCAGCAGATGATTGAAAATGTTGATCCGCAAGAAGAGATCTGTGTGGCTGAAGCGGCGATCGCCCGCTATCAGCAGCTGCGCGATCAACAGCTTTCACAAATTGGCAGATTGCAACAACAGCTTTCGCAGCTAGAAACCGTGCAAGCGCAGTATGAGCAGCAGCAAAAAAAGCTAGAAGACATTCGCCATAAATATCAGGTGTATAAAGAGCTGGCCGAAGCCTTTGGTCGTAGAGGCATTCAGGCGCTTATGATTGAAAACTTGCTGCCTCAGCTAGAGGCTGAAACCAATCAGATTTTAGCCAGACTTAGCAATCATCAGCTGCATGTGCAGTTTGTTAGCCAAAAGCTGGGCAAAGGAACCGGATCTAAAAAAAATCAGCAAAAGAAGTTCATAGACACGCTCGATATTGTAATCGCAGATGCTCGCGGCACCCGCCCCTATGAAACCTATTCAGGCGGTGAGGCGTTTCGGGTAAACTTTGCGGTGAGGCTCGCGATCGCCCGCCTGCTGGCGATGAGATCGGGCACGGCGCTGCAAATGCTGATTGTAGACGAAGGCTTTGGCACTCAGGACAAGGCAGGGTGCGAGCGGCTGATTGCAGCGATTGAGGCGATCGCGCCCGACTTTGCCTGCATTCTCACCATCACCCACATGCCCCACTTTCGCGAAGCCTTTCAAACCCGCATAGACGTCAGCAAAGACGAAAGCGGTTCTCACATTGCCATCTCTGGATAAATCTATTGCGAACAACATACGAACAACATACGAACAACAAAAATTCAGAGATCTTTAATTCATCATTCACAGGCACGAGCATCTCATTCATTACAATCTTGTAATCGAAATTTGGGTAAACAACATTTTTTATCCTTATACTGGGAAACACAAGAAGCCGATTCGCACCGAGTGCCCTAGCTAGGTGATAGCCTTTGATGCTTTTGCACATCGCTGCTGCCTAGCCTTAAACATTAGGCTTGCGCTTCTATACAACTGTTCACCCAACTCACTAGAATTTATGCGTTTTTCCACCTCTGCTAAATCTCTTAAAAAACTTAGCAGTTTAGCGGTTGCTTTAATGATTTTGCCAGTGGCCGTAGCCTGCGGCAACCAGCAAGAAGCTACGACTGTCGATAGCGCTGCTGAAGCGCCCGCAGATACAACAGCGCCAGACGCAATGCCTGCGGTAACTGAAGGCGAGACTGTTGTAGATGTAGCAGAGGCTAACGGTTCATTTAGCACTCTAGTTGCTGCAATTAAAGCTGCTGATTTAACAGAAACGCTCAACGGCGCAGGCCCCTACACTGTTTTTGCGCCTACGGATGAAGCTTTTGCGGCGCTTCCTGAAGGCACTTTAGACAAGCTGCTTTTGCCTGATAACAAAGAAGTGCTCACACAAATTTTGACCTATCACGTTGTTGCTGGAAATGTTCCTTCAAGTGAAGTTGAAACTGGCGCAGTACCCAGCGTTGAAGGCGAAGATTTAGACATTACGGCTGATGCTGGCAGCGTCACCGTCAACGGCGCTAGCGTTACTCAGCCTGATGTAATGGCTAGCAATGGTGTTATTCACGTTATCGACCAAGTGCTAGTACCCCCTACTGTCGATATTTCTACGCTTTGATAGAAATGTATCAATACAAAGATGTAATAGAGCTGCAATAGCGTTCTAACTCTTTTAAAGCCCAAAGCCGCCTTGTTTAATCGGGGCGGCTTTGTGGTTAGAGCTATTTAGATTAAAAGCTTACAACAATCCTCGATAGCGAATAAACAATAAAACCGCCGCCCACGATCCCAAGGCGACCTTAAGCGCTACTAAAATATTGAGCAGTGGAATCCAGCCGCCGCTGTTGAGCGCGCCTAGCTCACCTTGCGGTAGTTCGATGCCGATTAGCATTAGGACGGCTAGCACCATAAAAATAAGCACTGAGAGTTTTTCCAAGGTAGCAGCGTGCCAGCGCTGATAGAGCGCTTCCATTCGGGGTAAAGACGATGTAATGGTGACTAAGCCAAGGGCCGTGCCACCCGCGACACCCGCTGCAAAGCCACCGCCTGGGCTAAGATGTCCCCGAATAGCTAGCTCAACGCTGACTAACGCGGCGACGGTAGCCCCTAGCTGCGCTAAAATAACCGATGGATAGTCGGTAAAGGCGCGCATCCGATCGCTGGGCTGTTCATTGGCTAGCAAAAAGCGAACGCCCATCACAGCAATTGAAAAGACAACGACTTCAAGCAGCGTATCGTACAGCCGATTTCTAAAGATAATGCCTGAAACCGCGTTAGGAACGCCCGTTTCTTGTACAACTAATTCAGCGATGGATCTACCGCCATCCGCTAGGGGGAGAGGCTCGGCAGCGAGTAAGTCGGGTAGCAAAATCAGCTTAACAAACAGCACTATTGCGGCAATCAAATAAAGAACTTTCACGACGGTGCCTCCTTGGACGTTGCATAGGTTACTGCGGCAAAATCAGGTGATAAATGACTGTTCAAAATTTTATAAAGCGCGTTTACTCTAGTTTTTAACTGTCGCTGTGATGGGCTGTAAGTTGCATGA
>JBARVS010000263.1:0-3671 GCA_049646385.1 Phormidesmis sp.
CCTTTGAAGGGATTGAGGCTAGCGACTTAGTCGGCGTCGCTGACTAGGCGGTCGGCGTCGGGCTCGGTGGTGGGTTTGCCGAGGAGCGATCGCACCCCACCTGCATGTCTTGCTTCGACCGATACAATTGAGCCAGCGGCAAGTAAATACGTTGGATTCGTCAGGCTAGGGCCAGCGCCGTTATAGGCATGAACGCCGACATCTTCTAGCGTGACGGCGGTATTTAAGATAGTGTCACGGTCTGTTAACATAGCGTCCAACCCAGATGAGTTGAAGCTGAGGTCTTCAGTTTCAAATAGCGTATTGTCGCCTAGCACGCCGCGTAAAAAGGTGACGTGAGCCGCTTCTTGAGCGCCTAATACGTTGACGTACTCTAGCTCTGCGGCATTTGTGATTGCGCCCGAACTAGCCGCCGCTGCATAAAAAGCGGCCTCTAGCTCTTCTAGCAGCAGGGCAAAGTTAAGAATGCCCACGTCGTCGGCATTGAAGGTAAGTGTGCTATTGCCAGACTGGGCGCTGACGGCTCGCGGCAGGGCTGAGAGCATTAGTCCCCCAACGCCTAAAAGTCCCCACTTCATCAGACCTCGGCGAGAGGCAGAGAGGGTTTTGGGTTGATTCATATTGGCATCTCCTAAAGAAGACTCAATGGTCTTTTGTTTTATTCTTAGATGTCTCTTCCCCACAGATAGGTTCTGAAGGGGCGTTGCTACAAACATTACGAATGATAAGCCCCTTTAGATGCATGTCTTTTGATAGATAAAAAGCCTTCTGGCGCTATTTCTTAAGCAATAGAAGGCTTTTTGTTCCCTATATTTACAAAACTTGGCAAAAGCGGATGCAAAAGACTATAAAAAGGCTATAGAAAAGTCTAAGGTTCAACGACAACGGGAGTTCCTAAGCTCACCATGTCGTACATTTTGCGAATGTCCTCGTTGTACATGCGAACGCAGCCATGTGAGGCTGCTTTGCCAACGGAGTCGCGGGTGGGCGTGCCGTGAAAGCCAATGACGTCGGTGCCGTCTGTCCAAAAGCCAATCCAGCGATCGCCCAAAGGACTATCCGGCCCTGGCGGAAGCACTTCACCCGTAAAAGGACTCGTCCATCCCGGCCCGTTAATTTGTGAGGTAACCTCGAACTCGCCAGTCGGTGTTTCCCATCCCGGCTTGCCAATCGCGACTGGAAAGCTCGCTTCTACCGTGTCGCCTTTATACACATAGACTTTGCGATCGCCCAAGCTCAACCGAAGTTTCACAGGCTGCTCGGTCGCTTCAGGAACGGGCAGTGGCTTAGCCTCCCCAGACTCAGCAGGCAACGGAGCTGTCGTTGGCCGCTCCAAAACAGAGTCTAGTAAATTGCGTAAACTAGGCTTGGCCTGTTCTGCCGTCTGTTCTGCTGGCTGGGACGGCGCTGCTTGAGCTAGAAGGGTAGGCCGACTTTGGGCAAAAGCCTTTACTGAACCTAACTGACTCACTACTATGCTGCTTAAGCAGACAGCTGCTAGTTTGTAGGCGGTTTTTGAATAACGCGGCGCTTCGAGGTTCATAGGAGAGCGTGAGGTTACGAATACTGTGTTTAAAAAGCTACGCATTCGACCTTAGCCTAAGTAGGCCAGATTAGAATGTGTCCTACTTTCCGCCCAATAAAGTGTCACACTAGCCGCTGCTGGATTTCCATACTGGCGTTCGTCCTTAGGTCTTTAGCTTTCGTACTGGGCAATTTCAGACCAAGTGCCAGGGCCAGCTTCTTTTTCAAATTCTTGAATCACCCAGTCGGCCCCTTTGCCAATTCGCCGAGCGCTCTTGCGTAAATAATCAACAATTACAAGCTGCTCTTCCCAGCTAGGGCACGCGCCGTAAAGTGAGCCAAATGACCAGTCTGGCTTAGGAGAGCGATCGCACTGCTCATAAAAAGCTCTATCGGCCCAGGTCGGCGCATATCCTCGCTTAAACGCCCGCCGTCGATGCCCGTGATACAGATCTATCAGCGTTGCCACATCGCGAATCTGCCTAGCCTGAGCGTTGGAATAAATTTCCACCATGCTTTCAGTATTCACTGGCCTGTCGCTCACCCACTGATGCTCGCAGTCAGGACATTTCACAATAAAAGAAAGAACAATCCGCCCGCACACCGGGCAGGGTTTGGTTGGCGCCACGCCACCGCCGCCAGCAGATTGTTTTTGAGTCGGCAGCTCATAGCTTTCAACATCTTCGGGAAAGCCCAGCCGCTGTAAGTTACCCGCCTGATCGAGAATAATGCCATATTCTTTGCCTGTGCCTGGAGAGATGCGCATCACTCGCCCGAGCTGCTGAAAGTGCATCGCGCTCGACTGCGTGGGCCGCAGCATCAGCCCTACTTCTACGCTGGGCTCATCAAAGCCAATGCTAATGACGTTGCAAGAAGTCAGCACCGTTAGCTCCCCAGTTTTGAGCGCATGGTAAAGCTTTTTGCGATCTTTAATCGACGTGTTGCCATCTACCGTATCAGCGCTCACGCCCGCCTTGCGAAAGGCTTTGGCAACATGGTTGGCATGTTCTATATCTACGCAAAAGGCGATGGTGCGCTTGCTCTGACCAATGCGGTGCCATTCTTCAACAATCTTTTCGACAAGTTCGGTGCGATCGCACGCATTCTTCAAGTCTCTCTCGTCATAGTCTCCCTTCGAGGTTTTCACTTCCTCTAAATTCGCCATGCCATCTTGCGGCATACTGTAATACTTCATTGTCGAGAGATAGCCCATCTCCTGCAGGTCGTAAGGCACCGGAGAAGAGACCAAAGTATCTAAATAATCACCGAGCTGTTCTTTGCCCAATCGCAGCGGTGTCGCTGTCATCACCAAATGCACGGCGTCTTTGTGCGATCGCAGCATCACCTTTTTACCCACCTGGCTAAAGAGCGTAATATGCCCTTCGTCATAAAACACCACATCGGCAGGCCACTTGTGCCACCAGCGCCGCTTTGCCATGGTCTGAATGCTCGCAATTTGAATCGGCGCGTCGCGATTCTCTTCCCAGCCCGCCTTAATGAAGCCGCACTGCAAGCCAAAAGCCTTCATCTTTTCGTAAGTTTGGCCCACCAGTACATCTAAATGCACCAAAAACATCAGCCGCTTACCCGCTTCCTCAGCATGGGCGCAAATTTGCCCGCTAATGATGGTTTTTCCCGCACCTGTGCCTGCGATAATCGCGATTCGCTTATGCCCTTCATTTAGCTCGTGGTAAAGATCATTAATGAGCTGCACCTGATAGGGCCGAAGCTCAGGCGGCTCTGCCTGCGACTCTGATTGTGGCGCTGGAGCAGGAATCTGCTCTAAATCTGAAGATTTAGGCGCTGATGGGATGGCAGGTGAGGGGTCGAGCATGTCTCTCTATGGTCTTCTACGGCATTAAGTCATTTAGCGTCAGCGTCAGACTTGGGAAAACAAGAGAAGAAATAGAGTCGAGCAGACGATACTGCTTTTTTTCGTATTCATCTTCTCGAAGCTGGTAAATTGTTATCGTCGGCTGCTTAGGCTTACCGATAAAGGCTATACCGCCTAAAGCTCGAAAATCCACAATCCACTACTCTGCAACGCCCAGCAGCCCGTATTCCGCGACTTTGCGGGCGTAATCATCTTGCCCGTTAGTGCTAACAAGTTCAGCGATCGCAACAATTGACTGACCAGAGGTAATAAT
>JBARVS010000264.1:0-6055 GCA_049646385.1 Phormidesmis sp.
AGGTAGAGCTTAAGGAAAATCGCGATATCTATAACAATCTGAGGCAGCAGATACAGCAGCCGCAAGAATCTGCCGCTTCCTCAGCGCTGGCTGACAACCCTCGCTATCAAACGCTTTTAAATTCTCTGCTAGATTTAGACTCTCAGATTGCCGAAGCCTCGACCCTATATCTAGACGCTAGCCCAGATATGCAGGTGCTTAGAGAAAAGCGAGATAATTTGGCCACTTTGCTGACCCAGCAGGGACAGCAGGCCGAACAAGAGATTGTCAGCAAAATTCGCGAGCTTGAGGCACGCAACCAAGCGCTTAGCCAAACGATTCAAGGGGTAAATGACGATATTGACGGTCTTTCTGGTATTTCACGCAGCTATACAGATATTGAGCGGGAGCTAACAATTGCTACCGAAAACCTCACTCAGTTCTTAGCCAAAAAAGAAGCGTTAGAAATTGATTCAGCTCAGCGTGAGATTCCCTGGGAAGTAGTGACGCCGCCTGCCGATCCTACCCGTAGCCCGGTTAGCTTGCCGCAAAATCTCTTGCTTGGCGGCATTGCGGGCCTGTTGTTGGGCGCTGGCGCTGCGCTTTTGCTAGACAAGTCCGGCGGGGTCATTCACAGTGATGAAGCGATTCGACGCACGACCAGGCTACCTGTGCTGGGTCGCATTCCTTTTCAAAGCTTTAGTGAGATGGCGCTTGAAAAAGAAAGCATGACGCGATCGCTTCAGACGGTAGGTTCTTCTATTCGCGGCGATCGCGGCGATCGCAATGAGCGCAGTGAGCTTGCTGATAGCAGTCGATTTGGCACAAGGCTACCGAGCCTGCACCCTTACGAAGTAGATTCCTTTTCAGAAGCGTTTAGGTCTTTATATACGAACCTTCGCTTGATTGATCCTAACAAGAGCATTCGCGCGATCGCCATCAGCTCTGTCATGCCCAGCGAAGGCAAGTCAACCGTGGCGCTTCACCTAGCCGAAGCCGCCGCCGCCATGGGCCAGCGAGTGCTGCTAGTTGATACTGACTTGCGCAATCCACAGATTCATAAGTATCTAGAACTCTCTAACGAAAAGGGGCTCACTAACCTATTTTCGGGCGAGTCTAACCCCGCGCTGATTCAAAAATTCTTACCGGAGCCCAACCTGCATATCATTGCTGCTGGTTCGGCCCCGTTCGAGCCTGCCCGCCTGTTTTCATCACGCAGCATGAAGCTCTTTACCGAAAAGGTTAGAACAGCATTTGACTTAGTTATTTACGATACTCCGCCCCTATTAGGCCAGTCTGACGCTTTTCTAATCGCCGACTATGCAGACGGCCTGCTGCTGGTGACGCAACCGGGCAAGCTCAAGCAGTCTCTGCTAAATCGAGCCATGGAGCAGCTTCAAATTGCTGATATCAAAGTGTTAGGCGTCGTCACCCGAGAAAGCTGATATCGGCCATTTCTCTGGCCATTCCTCTGGTCCTTTCTCTGGCCATTTCTCTAAAAAGTCTTACGCAGAAATTCGCAATTTCTGTCTAAAGGCAGAAGTTTATATTTATGTAAGCTTTGTCGCCCTAGAAGATCTTGAAAACATTCTACGATAGGCTAATAAAATTCAGTAACTAGGCCCGTCGGCTAAAGAGATTTGTGCGCTATCAGCCCATTGAAGACTATGCCCTGATTGGCAACATGCGAACAACTGCGCTGGTTGGGCTCAACGGATCGATTGACTGGTTCTGCCATCCTCGCCACGACTCGCCCAGTATCTTTGGGGCATTGGTAGACAGCGAAAAAGGCGGTCACTTCAAGATTGAATCGACAGTCTCTGAAGACCGTCACAAGCAGTTTTACTATCCCCAAACCAACATTGTTATTACTCGCTTTCTGTGTGAATGCGGCGTGGGCGAAGTGGTTGACTTTATGCCACTTGGCAACTCAACGATTCGCAACTGGATTGTCCGGCAGGTTCGCGCCGTTCGCAGCGAAATTACCTTTAGGGCTGAGTGCTACCCCGCTTTTGACTATGCACGAGCCTCTCATAAAACGGTCAAAACCGAGACAGGCGCGTGCTTTTCCTGCACTGAAGATCCCTTTTGCGGCACTCGCATCAACGACTCTGCCGACGACAGCGCTAAAGAGCAGTATCAGCACTTTGAGCTGGTCACGCAGGTTCCTTTACAAATTAATGACCGAGGAGCCTGCGCCGAGTTTACGCTAAGCGAAGGGCAGACGGCCACGTTTATCTTTAAGCCTGCTCAAAGAGGATCGCAAGCGGACTTAATGCCTTCTACCCGCGAGTATTCTCGCCCTCTAGAAGAAATCACTCAAAAGCCAAAGGCCAGACAGGTTAGTCCTTCTGTTCCCCTGTTTACCAGTCAGCTAGATGATTTAAATCAAACCGCTGAGACGTTCTTTACAGAAACTATGGACTTCTGGCGAGGCTGGCTCTCTCAGTGCGTGTACGCTGGCCGCTGGCGTAGGCAAGTAGAGCGCTCGGCGCTGGCCCTAAAGCTGTTAACCTACGAGCCAACAGGCGCGATTATTGCTGCACCGACCACCAGTTTGCCAGAGCAAGTCGGCGGCGATCGCAACTGGGACTATCGCTACACCTGGATTCGAGACGCTGCTTTTACGGTGTATGCGCTGATTCGCATCGGCTTTACCGCCGAGGCTAGAGCCTTTATGCGGTGGCTTGAAGAACGCTGCCAGGAGCTAGGCGAAGGCGGCAGCTTACAGGTGATGTATCGAATCGATGGCAAGCTAGATTTAAAGGAGCAAACGCTCGATCATCTTGAGGGTTACAAAGGATCCCAGCCAGTTCGGGTTGGTAACGGCGCGTTTGAGCAGCTTCAGCTAGATATTTGCGGCGAGCTGATGGATTCGGCATACCTTTATAACAAGCATGGCGAATTTATCTCTTACGATTTTTGGACGCACCTGCGCTATTTGACGAACTGGGTGTGTGACAACTGGCGCAGAGCGGACAAAGGCGTATGGGAATCGCGGGGTGGTAAAAAAAACCACGTGTATTCTCGGCTGATGTGCTGGGTGGCGGTAGATCGGGCGCTGCGAATTGCTGAAAATCGGTCGTTTCCCGCTGAGCGATCGCACTGGCTAACGGTTCGCGATGAAATCTATGAAGAAATTATTGAAAAAGGGTGGGACGAAGACCGTCAGGCTTTTGTGCAAGCCTATGGCAGTAAAGACCTAGACGCTGGCTGCTTGATTATGCCGCTGGTGTTTTTCATGGCACCGAGCGATCCTAAAATGCTTAAAACCATTGAGGCCGTTAGAAAACCGCCCCGAGAAGGTGGCTTAACGTCTAACAGTTTGGTATATCGCTACAACCCGATTGACCTAGAAGGTGGCTCCTCAGATGGACTAGAGGGTAAAGAAGGTACCTTCAACCTCTGTACTTTTTGGCTGGTAGAAGCTTTGACCAGAGCAGGCAGGGTCGATCCTAACTCGCTCAACGAATCGCGCCGGATTTTTGAGGAGATGCTCACATACGCCAATCATATCGGCCTTTATTCTGAAGAAACTGGCGTGAGCGGCGAAGCCTTGGGCAACTTTCCCCAGGCGTTCACTCATATCGCGCTGATTAGCGCCGCCTGGAATTTGAGCGAAGCCTTAGGTAAAAAATAGAGGCAGAAAATACTGCCTAAAGGCTTAAAGGTCAATCGCAAACGCCGTTAATACTCTCTAGAATCACTGATTAGACAGCGAGCATTGTTGGCGGCAGCTTCACTCGTTGCATAGAACTCGCCGTCGTCTAGCACGGTAAAGTCAGGCGTAAATACCCAGCAGCGATAGCCCAGCGCCGTACGCCCAATGGCAATGACCCAGCCGGGATAAGTCAAAATATCAATCAGTTCGCAGTCTTGCATATAACGGTTTTGCGCAGAGTTTAACGGGAATGTAGTCGCGATGCGGAGGCGGTATGAAATTGAGCTGATGTATTTTAAGGATGCCGATTTAGTTCGATTGTACTAAAATTATTATAGCGAATGTGGGTCTAGGGTGAAAGAACTGATAGCTTAACCGTATACTTTTCAGATATCCTCTAGCCCGCAGTTTTTCGCTCACGCTTTTTCACTTTTCTAGCACAACACCCTCGGAAATCCCTATGGCTGCTAATGCCTCCTCTGACAAGCAAAAAGCCCTCACCTCAGTGCTTACTCAAATAGAACGTAACTTTGGTAAGGGCTCTATTATGCGGTTAGGTGAAGCCAACCGTATGCAGGTAGAAACCATTCCAACCGGGGCACTCACCTTAGATATGGCGCTAGGAGGCGGCTTGCCCAAGGGCCGCGTGATTGAAATTTATGGCCCAGAAAGTTCGGGTAAAACGACGCTGGCTCTACATGCGATCGCCGAAATTCAACGTCAAGGAGGTGTCGCAGCCTTCATTGACGCCGAGCACGCCCTCGACCCCTACTATGCCGAAAGCTTAGGTGTAAATATCGAAGATCTGCTCATTTCCCAGCCCGATACGGGTGAAATGGGCCTAGAAATTTGCGATCAGCTCGTGCGATCTTCGGCTGTAGATTTGATTGTGATTGACTCTGTTGCGGCCCTTACCCCTCGCGCTGAGATTGAAGGCGAAATGGGCGACTCGCACATGGGCCTGCAGGCTAGGCTAATGAGTCAGGCGCTGCGCAAAATTACTGGCAACATTGGCAAATCGCAGTGCACGGTTATTTTCCTCAACCAGCTACGCCTGAAAATTGGCGTTACCTACGGCAACCCAGAGACGACGACGGGCGGTAACGCGCTGAAGTTTTACGCTTCTGTTCGGCTAGACATTCGCCGGATTCAAACGCTGAAAAAAGGAAACGATCAGTTCGGCATCCGCGTGAAGGTAAAGGTCGCGAAGAATAAGGTTGCGCCGCCTTTTAGAATTGCCGAATTTGACATTATTTTTGGCGAAGGTATCTCCGTATTGGGCTGTCTGCTAGATGTGGCCGAAGAGCAGGAGATTGTGGTGCGCAAAGGGGCTTGGTATAGCTTTGAAGGCGTTAATGTGGGCCAGGGGCGAGATAATACCATTATTCGCATGAAGGAAGATCCTGAATTTGCGGCGAAAATAAAGGGCCTGGTGCTGGCAAAGCTTAAGCCAGAGACTATTCCGATTGAGCCCGGTGAAGAACCGATTAAGCCGCCTGTTGAGGTCGATGTAGAGGCTGAAAAACAGGCTGAAAAACAGGCTGTAGAGGAGGCGATCGCCCAGCCCGCCGAAGCAGACGATACCGAAGCAAACGCCACCGAAACAGAATCCGAAGAGAAAGCAGCTAAAGCAAAAGGTCGCAGCAAGGCGAAAAAGTAAACCTTGACGAACCGCAGCCGTCAGGCTTATCAGACGGCTGCGAATTTTTGCCTCTCAGCTTAAGGGAAACGTTGGTTCAACAATCAACTTTTATCCATTCGACGAAGCAGTGATAAACAGTCGTTGAAGTAATATTAATCACCTAAACAAATTCTTATTTCACGTAGATACACTGAGTAAGCTAGTGGCAGTACCCTTCAAATCTGCCACATGCGCCCTCTGCTTACGATTGGACTGAGCCTTGCTATTTTTACCAGTATGCCGCTGTTTGCCTTCGCCCAAGCCAACAGTGTTAATGGGCAGGGCGATCGCCCGCTCCTTCAGCAGGGCATCACGGCTCATAACAGCGGACATTACGCTGAAGCGGCGAGTATTTGGCGACAGATGCTCCGCGCTGAACCGACGAGCGATATCGCTTACAACAATCTAGGCAATGCGCTCTTGAAGCTAGGTCAGCTTAGCGAAGCAGAAGCCGCCTTTCGAGCCGCTATTCGGCTGGCTCCCAATGAGGCGGTTCGCTACTACAACTTAGGCAATGTGCTAGCAGAACAGGGCAGAGTGAATGAGGCGATCGCCGCCTACAAAGATACCATTCGCCTAGATGCAGCTAGTGCCGCCGCTTACTACAACTTAACGTCAGTTCGGGATAAGAACGGCAGAAAAAAAGGAGAACAGGTACGCTGAGATTACCAAAATCAACCAGCCCTGTCCTCCACTATGTCTAGCTTAGAAGAACTCTTTTGCCATGTCGATGA
>JBARVS010000265.1:0-10360 GCA_049646385.1 Phormidesmis sp.
ACCTTTGCTTCGTCAGGCTAATGGTCAAGCGGCTTGCAGCCGCTACTCAAGATGTCAAATAGGCTCTATAGAAGAACGCTTTGCACAAAATTTTGCTGATGCTTTCGAGCCAGCATCTTTGGCCTCAGCGTTTTTCACCGAACTGAGTCGCTGCGCCAATAGCGGTGGGTTTATCAACTTGACGACGCAGAAAGGGCCGTCTTTTCGTCGGAGTGCTTGAGAAATCCTTCTTCAGCGCCTGTTCCAACAGCGTCTGATAGCTGCGGCATTCCGCTTCGGCTGAAAACCCTGCTTGAAAACGCTCAATACTCGCTGCCTTCATCCGCCGCCGCTCGCTAGCATCGGCTAGCAGTCGATCAAACTCATCGGCGCAATCAAACTCATTGATAAAGTAATGCGCTCCTGAGCCTGCTACCCACCGATTGAAAGCGTTCTTGTGCGCTAGTATCGATGCACTTGCGCCCATCGCCTCTACCAAAGAAGGATTGGTACCGCCGACCGAATGACCATGGACATACAGCATCGCATAGTATCTAAGCGCTTCCACCGTAGAGCAATCATAAATGCCGCCTGGGAAAACAACCTCATCACTAGCGGCTTTTAAAACCTTGGCATGATAGTGATTTGTATCAGGATAGTAGTTTCCTAACACGACTAGCTTCGAGCCTCTGTGTTTTTCAGAAAAGGCCAAAACAATCTCTAAAATGTGATTTTCAGGCTCTGGTCTGGCAATCACAATAGAAAACTGGCCCGGTGTAATGCCATATGGCTTTAGCAGGCTAGCATCTGCTTGACTAACGTGCTGCGCACCGTAGGGAATCATCGTAATTTTGTGGCGAGAAACCCGAGTCGCTAAGTGATTGGCAATCTCAGGATGGTCGGCAATGAGATGATTGCCCAGCCAGCCGCCCAGCCGCTCATTGATATAAAGCCATACCTTTTGAGGCGCGTTCCACTTCTGACGCTGCCATTCAAGGCCGTCCATATTAATTAGGTTAGTCATACCTTTAAGCCGATACCAAGCGCAAAACAAAGCGGTGTTGTAGCCTAGGGTAAGGATTAAATTACCTTCTTTAGCCGCATGGATCGTCGATTTCCAATCAAATAGAATGGTGGCAGCCGCACTGGGCTTAGAGATAGGAATATGAATAAGACGGACACTTTGCCAGTGGGTTTCCGAAATTTTCTTTCCTTCGTAGTCTTCGCAGTAAACAGTGACTTCCCAGCCGTGATTTACTAAGTAAAGAGACAGTCTTTGAGCAAAGGTCTCAAAACCCCCGTGGCTTCCAGGAATGCCGCGACAGCCTAGTATCGATAGTTTTTTCACAAGATGCACAGAGCTCAATGTGAGCAAATTTAAGAGGGACGAAACAGGAACAGAGCGTGTGAGAAAAGGCAAGTTGTAAGCGTGATATTTTTGCAAACAAGGCTGATTTGGCGTTAGGGTAGCGGCCAGAAAATATCCCTGCGTGTAAACCGTTTGCTCTTAACCTAATCTCGTGTAAAAAATCGCTTGAATAGACAGGCTGTGCATCAAGCACGTCCGCAAATATGAACAGATTTTGTCTTTAAGATGAAGCTCTTGTAATACTTGTGTTTATTCAACTAAGTATTACTACTGATTGATATAGGTTATAGGCATTTTCACATGAGCTTTATCTGTTTAATAGTTTTGTAGGCGTTTGTTAAAGAAATCCTCACAAACATAGCTTTTGTATAAAGACGAGGCATTCACACACCCTAAATAATCTAGGAAGTTACGCTTTCCTTTTTGCTCAATACCTTAAGCTAGTCTGATTTTCAGATAGTCTAAGTTAAATGGATGGTTTGCGTTATATGCACATGGTCATACATGTGTAAAAACTGTCGTAAGTGCCAAATCCGTAGAGACTGTACCAAACTTTGTTGATTTGCTTCAGTGATCTGAAGCGATCGCCAGTAGCATTTGTGTCACTATTTTTGAGAAAAAGGGCGGCGATTACTGGCAGCGCTGTTGACTTTCTTGAGCTTTGCGCTGTAGCCAAGGAGTGTCGCCGATCAGGGCGTTGCGATAGAGCCGTTCAAATTCGCGGTCAAAATGGGCAGCAACGGCTGCATTTTCTATGACCAAAAGCGCTTCATCGTTTTTAGTATTAGCTGCATCACTCCAGTTGTGAGAGCCCACGATGACTGTTTTGCCATCAATTAGCGCAAACTTGTGGTGGAGCTTATCACCGGGCGGTAGCAGCGGCGATCCAACGGTCTTAACGGGCGATCGCCAGGGCCGATTATCCGCTTCTAGCTGGCAGCGCTGGTCTAAAAGGGTAGTGCCTAAGATATCGAGAACCTCGCTGTAGCTGCGATAGACAAAGGCCGGATCGACTAAGACGCGGAGTTGAGTGCCTGCCTGCGACTGGGTTTCTAACTGATTGGCGATGCGCTGCTCGGAGAAGACAAAAAGGGCCAGATCGATGCTGCTTTTAGACTGGCTAAGGGTTTGACTAATAAGCCCGTTGACGCTTTCATTCCAGGGATTTTTGGGCGATAGCGGAGAGAACTGGAGCGTGATGTTACTGCTCGCCTCATTGCTAGGTAACGAAATCCGTCGGGCGCTGGGCTGCTGGTGTTTCCCGGCGCGAGCGTTGCTTTTTTGTAGGCCAAAGCGACTGTCTGGCTTTGCACCGGGGCCGTCGCCCCACATCTGATTGAACTCTGCTGTAAAGAGGCTAGCTAGGGTAGGGCTGTTGATCTTGATCAGGGCGTTGGCGTTGCCTCGGCTGGCGGGTTCGTCAGCGTCTCCGTGAACGCCAGAGAGGGTGAGATTGGCTGAGCCCGTGAGCACCCACTGGCTATCGATGACTAAAAATTTATTGTGCATGAGGCCACTGCCTTTGGAGCCATCGGCGGTGTCGTCTATCAGTAAAACATGGCCAGCGCGTAACGCTTGCAGGGCGTTGTTTTGATCCACATCAGATGAGCTGAGGCTAGCGTACTGATTTTCTAAAATCAGACGAGTTTTGACACCTCTGTGCGTGCTTTTTACTAAGGCTTCTGCTACGTGAGGCAGGTTGAGCGCTTGAACGGCGACATCGACGGTGGTTTTGGCCTGATCGACGGCGGTGACGACAATTTGCTCTAGGTCATCGCCGTAGCGCTCGATATGGCGGTAGGGGTCGGTGTAAACGCTGGCTTCTGACTGGTTGAAGAAGACCTGAATATGGCTGTCTTGCGGGAGTGGGCTGAGCGCGGGCTGAAGCGCTGAGCTAGGGCTTGGCGTAGCGATAATTCGCCAAATGCTGCTGCCGACGACCAGAATAAGGGCCAGGGCAAAGAGCAAAAGCTTTCGCCGCTGGCGACCTGTAGAGCCCAGTTTGAAAGAGAAAAATCGGGAGAGCACTAGGGTTGGCCCGCTGCGGTTTGTGAACGTTAGGTGCTGGCAGCTTTTGCCGCTGCGAGTTTATTTATCCCGAGACAAGTTGATAGGACACCATATAATTGATGGATGTTGATGACAACGCAGTTTTTTTTATGCTTTCTCCTGAACAGTTTTCGCAGTTATCCGGGTGGTTTGCTATTGGTACGCTGGCGTTTGGGCTGGTGACGGCGATCGCCTTCTTTCTCAAGTGGGGATTTCGCTTTCGGCTGGTGGGCGCGACTGGCTTTATGGGGGTTCTAACCGTGGGCCTCTTTGGTCTGGGCTTTCAGCCGCTGATCAGGACGGCGATTCCGGGAGCAGTTCCCTTTGAAACCGTGTTTGACTCGGGCTCATCGCAAATTGTGATTACCGTGCCTAATAGCATTACGCCCACGGCTTTAGAAGCGACGCTTCAGCAGGCGGCTAGCAACCTGTTTAAACCCAGTCGGCTAGGTGGGATAGGGCAGCAGCCCACGATTCGAGCGCGAGCTATTGTGCATTCGCCTGGAGTTTCAGAGCTGGTGTACGTGGGCAAAGCCACGCCTGGAGCGGGCAATACGGCGGCAGCGCGATCGCCCCTTATCGAGATTTATCCTGATCGATTAGCAAAGATAAATAGCGCTGCGTCATAATTTATTTAGGCGTTTGTCTCTTAGTAAAACTCCTGTAAAATAGGCGTTCCTTAATGGCCTCTTTATCCTTTCCAATGTTGACTATTGCGCCTGCCCAGGTGGTTCGCGGCAGTGGGGTGCTCGCCCAGGCCAGATCGCTGTTTGAAAAGCTCGGCGATCGCCCGCTCGTGGTTGGCGGCGATCGCACCCTATCAGCGGCCCTACCTTTTTTATCAGTGCCCTTAGCTGAGCTGTCAGTGGCCACCGCCACTTATCAAAAAGACTGTAGCGAAATAGCCCTCACTGCGCTGCATACAGCCGCTGACCGTCACAGCGCTGACTTTATTATTGGCGTGGGCGGTGGCAAAGCCCTGGATGCCGCTAAGCTGCTGGCACATCAGCGGCAGCTACCGATTGCCACGGTGCCCACTTCTGCGGCTACCTGCGCCGGCTGGACGGCGCTCTCAAACGTATATTCTGACGAAGGCGCTTTTCAGTACGACGTTAGCCTGCCTCGTTGCCCTGACTTGATTGTGCTTGACTACGATTTGGTGGCAAGTGCGCCTAATAGAACGCTGATTGCAGGGATTGGAGATGCGATCGCCAAATGGTATGAAGCCTCAGTCAGCAGCGGCCATTCTGACCACACTTTGATAATTGGCGCAGTGCAGCAGGCCCGCGTGCTGCGAGATATTCTCTTTCAAAAGTCGGCAGCGGCGCTTAAAAATGTGGGCGGCGATGACTGGCAAGAGGTGGTCGATGCGACTGTGCTGATGGCGGGCGTCGTGGGCGGAATGGGCGGGCCGCAGTGCCGAACGGTGGCCGCTCACGCCGTTCATAACGGGCTGACGCATGTGGCCGCTCACGGCACGCTTCACGGCGAAAAGGTGGCCTATGGCATACTGGTGCAGCTCAGGCTTGAAGAGATGGGTCTAGACGATATCGGGAAGGGCAATGCGCTAGCGGTCGCCTCGCGGCAGCAGCTTCTTCGATTTTACACCGAGCTAGGACTGCCCAAGTCCTTAGCTGATTTGGGCATGGAAACGCTCACGGTTGCGCAGCTCAAACAGGCTGCGGCAATTGCCTGTAGGCCCGGATCAGATATTCATCATTTGCCCTTTCCAGTTCACGTCGATCAGCTCATGGCGGCCATGGTTTCGACCACCGCCCCCGCTGGCTACAAACGCTCTGCCGCTGCACCCATGACCGCTGCACCCATGACCGCTGCACCCATGACGGCAGCCCCTTCTGTCACTGCTAAATCCCAAAGCCTTCAGAAATAGCTCCTATGACTTTAGACTGGTTAAAGCCTGCCCAACGACTTAGCTCTTTGCCTCCCTACGTATTTGCCCGACTAGATGAGCTAAAGGCGAGGGCTCGCGCCGAAGGCATTGACCTAATTGACTTGGGCATGGGTAATCCGGGTGGCCCAACGCCTGCGCCTGTCGTAGAAGCTGCGATCGCCGCCATCAACGACCCTAGCAATCACGGCTATCCGCCATTTGAAGGCACCGCTAGCTTTCGAGCCACCATCACTCGCTGGTATCATCATCGCTACGGCGTAACGCTCGATCCAGACGGTGAGGCGCTGCCCTTGATGGGCTCTAAAGAAGGCTTAGGTCATGTCGCAATGGCCTATATCGATCCAGGCGATGTGGTGCTAGTGCCAACGCCTGCTTATCCGGCGCACTTTCGGGGGCCAGCGATCGCCGGAGCCGACATTCACACCGTTACTCTCAAGGCTGAAAACGACTGGATTCTAGACTTTAATGACATTCCCAAAGCGCTAGCTGATCGGGCCAAGGTGCTTTACTTCAACTATCCCAACAATCCCACGGGCGCGGTGGCCCCACGGGAATTTTTTGAAGAAGCCGTAGACTTTGGCCATCGCCACAAAATACTGCTCATTCACGATCTTTGCTATGCAGAACTCGCCTTTGACGGCTATCAGCCCACCAGCCTGCTAGAAATTCCAGGAGCCAAAGACATCAGCGTAGAGTTTCACACCCTGTCAAAAACTTACAACATGGCCGGATGGCGGGTCGGCTTTGTGGTGGGCAATCGCCATGTTATTCAGGGGTTGCGCACGCTCAAAACCAACTTGGACTATGGCATATTTTCAGCCCTGCAAAAAGCTGCCGAAGCCGCTTTGCAACTGCCTGATCGCTATCTAGAAGAAGTTCAAGATCGCTATCGCACCCGCCGCGACTTTTTAATCGAAGCGCTCGGCTCTTTGGGCTGGAAAGTAGCCAAGCCAACCGCCGCCATGTATTTGTGGGTGCCCTGTCCGCCGGGGCTCAGCGCGGCTGACTTTGCCTTTATGCTGCTGCAAAAAACAGGGATTGTGGTGACCCCCGGCACGGCCTTTGGCGAAGGGGGCGAGGGCTATATTCGCATTAGTCTGATTGAGGATTGCGATCGCCTCGGTGAAGCCATAGATCGCCTAAGACAGGCCAACATTCGCTACAGCCACGTCCCTGCCAGCGTTTAGCCTTAGGCCATGCATTGCCTCAGCAGAATAAGCCGTTTCTAAAGCACTCGATTCGGCCAGTATCCCTGCTGGCATCTCTGCTGGCATCTCTGCTGGCATCTCTACTGATACCTCTATTAGCCCCTCGGTGAGTTCTCTGGTCAGAGACTGGGGCAGCAAGCCAAGCTGAACGCTCAAGTCTGGATCGAAGCAGGCCAAATGTGTACCCTTGGCACAGGCTATTTGCCTTTTAGTTAAGTCAAAGCTAGCTGTGAATCCGGCTTCGGCAACTTGCGCATCTATAAAGATCGCCTCGGTCAGCAGTGCGGCCCGAAAGTCTGTTCGCTGCAGTTGAGCACCTGTAAAGTTAGCGTTGCTCAGGTCGCTTTGAGCTAGGTAAGCCTGCTGAATGATCGCCTCGGTGAGGTTGGCCTTGCACAGATTAGCGCCAATGAGTCCGGCGCGAGTTAAATTGGCTCGGCTCAGGTTCGCCTCCTGAAAATCTGCCTCGTAGAAGCAAGCGTTGCTGAGGTTGGCATTGCGTAAATCAGCCCGACAAAAGTTGATATTCTCTAGATAAAAGCCTCTGAGATCAGCGTTTTGCAGGTTAGGAACGGTGAGCGGTTCGCTTGCTCGCCACTGGTTCCAAACAGAAACGCCAAGCTTGAGGATCGCAAAGTGCATCCCGGCGTGTGATTGTGCTGCCATAAGTTCTGTAGTAGATGAGTGACTAACGTCACTGCTCTTTTCCGTATAACTGCTGTTGCTCTTTTAATTTAAGATAGCGATCGCCCCTAATATGTTTCCAAAGGGATCTATTCTCTAGAAGATTATCTGAATATAATTTGTGTAAAGCAGCTCGACTAGACTGAGCTAACCGGGCCACTGCACCGTTTGCCAGGTTGTAAGCACAAACACAACGATGGCCGTCAGCGCCAGCACGCCTTCTAGCAGCGTTCCAATCAGCGAGCTAGCCACGACCGCAACGCTCACCTTGCCAGAAAAAGCCAGCCGCTGTGATATTTTTAGCTCTTTTCGGTGGCTAGACTGGTAGCTAAATTCGCCAACAAAAGCGCCCAGCATGGTGCCAAATAAGATGCCAAGCAAGGGGCCACCAATGGGCAAAGCGGGCAGCAAGCCAAAAAAGCCAACAAAGAGCCCGATGATTGCGCCCACCTGCCCCCAGTTACTGGCCCCTACCTGCCTAGCACCCAAGTAAGTCGCCAAATAGTTGACCACCAGGCTCAGTATCAAAGCGACGATAGCCGTTCCTAAGGCCCAGTTAGCGATCGCACCCCCAGTCGCCAGCGTCCATATCAAAACAGCCGCCACAATCAGGCTAATACCCGGCAGGGCAGGCACAAAAGCACCGACGAGCCCAATCAGCATCAGCACAACTAAAGCGCAATAGAGAATGAAAAGAGACATGCGTTTAAAAGAGGAGGTGAGAGAAGTTATTAAGAGAAGCTATCAAGAGAACCTTTTGAGAGATTACTGAGATAGCGCCTTTAAGAACTGCTGAAGTTCAGCAATAAGTCCTTTTTTTCGTCCACCCGCTTTGGGCTTATTAGCGGCTGAGCCGTCAGAATCATCACTCTCAGACGAAGCATTCGCCACACTCTCGCCCCCCAAAATTCGATCAATATCTTCGCCTGAAGGCCGACTTGCCACGTCGCTCACCCACTCGTACTCATCGGGCTCACTCTCCCGCCAAATCTGCCAGGGGCTGGGATAGCAACGATAAACAACCGCGCCCTCCAGCGGACGCACGTAGTAGCAAGTCTCAATCTGGCTCAAAAATCGTTCCCTCAGCTGCCGAGCCGCATAGCCAATTCCTACGATGGCCACATCCTCCAGCTGCGGATTAAGCAAAACCACAGGCCGATCAGCCGCCTCATTACACATTGATTCAACCGTCGCCACCTCAATAGAAGATGGATTAACGATCAGATACAAATCATCATCAGGCTCTATTGGCGTCACCAGTTCGCCCAAGCCGCGCACCACAAAATCAGGATTGCCCCAGTCTCGACGAGCCAGCGCCGCCGCGCCCGCATCTGGGAAAAAGACTTTGAACTGTTGATCGGTAAACGTCTCTAAAAACTGCTCAGCAATCGGCTGATGCTTGATTTCAGGAATAGCCATTTCCACTTGAATGCGGGTGTAGCCGTCTTTTAACGCCGCCTGCACAGCCGCCTGAGCTTGCGCCGTCGCTGCTGGAAGGCTGTTAGGAATAACGTCAGCGCTTGGTGGAACGTTGGCAGATGGGCTAGAGGAGGAAGCGTTAGTAGACATATCAAAAAAGTGTCTTGCTAAAAAAATAGTACGTGAGAGATTAAACAGAGAGCGTGATGCGGCTATGTTCTAAAGTGCGAGCCAGCACTTGCTTAAGCACCATTGCGCTCCAGTCTACGTCGGCGGTGGTGGTATGGCGGCCCAAGGTCAGGCGAATGCCGCTGGTGGCGATCGCGTCACGATATCCCATAGCCTGCAAAATTGGGCTAGGGCTAAGCTGCCCGCTGTGACAGGCCGAGCCAGCGCTAATGCCAATGCCGGCAAGGTTCATTTGTCTCACCAGGGCTTTCCCCGTGACTTCTCCATTGGGCAGGCAAAAGCTGACGTGGTGCGGCAGGCGCTGGCGAGGATCGCCCGTAGGGATAAGGTGAGAAACCTCTTTTAATAGGGCGAAGAAGCGATCGCGCAAATGAATCAGCCTCAATGTTTCGGTGGGCATTTCGTTCATCGCTAGCATCGCCGCCACCCCAAAGCCCACAATATTAGGAACTGCTTGAGTCCCTGAGCGCAGTCCGCCTTCTTGCCCACCCCCCAAAATGATCGGCAGCGGCCCTTTCGTTTTTAAGCTGGGATGAACGTACAGCGCCCCTGCTCCCTGCGGGCCGTAGATTTTGTGGCTAGAGAGCGACAGTAAATCTATCGGCAGTTGCTGTACGTCTATCGGCAGGCGTCCGGCGACTTGAACCGCATCAGTGTGGAACAGAACGCCGTGATCGCGAGCGATCGCCCCTAGCTCAGCAATGGGCTGCAAGGTGCCTACTTCGCTTTGGCCGTAAATAATAGAAACCAGCGCCGTATTAGGCCGCAGAGCTGCTCGCAAGCTATCAGGGCTCACCGCACCCTGGCGATCAACCGATAGGCGAGTGATTTGCCAGCCCTGGTCTTCTAGCTGACGGGCAGGCTCGGCAATAGCTGAATGCTCTACTGCTGAAATGATCAGATGCTGAGGCGCAGCAAATCGTTTGGCTATGCCTAGCACTGCCAGATTATTCGCTTCGCTACCGCCTGAGGTAAATACAATCGACTCAGGCACAGGCGCATTGATCAGCTCGGCCACCTGCTGGCGCGATCGCTCTAACGCGGTAGCTGCTCGGTTGCCCCACTGGTGCAGGCTCGATGCGTTGCCCCATTGCTGTGTCATGGCGTCGTGCATGGCGGCGATCGCTTCAGCTCGCGGCGGGGTCGTGGCACTGTAGTCCAGATAGATCTGCATAGTGTAGAAAGGAGCACATTTATTTAGGATATCGTTCAGCGGTACGGCTGCATTCCTCCTGGCGAAACAAGAATGGGTTTGATGCGATCGCCCGCTGCTCGAATATCGCGATCGCTAATGCCGCCAAAGCCAAAAATGAACTCGCCTCGCCCTGGCTGGCAATCATCTAAATTGCTGGGTGTCGTCCGTTGTGCCGTCTGCAAATAATGCGGCTGGGCGCTAATCAAGCGAACGCCGAGCCGTGCGGCCTGAGAGACGATCTGCTGATTGCTTTGCTGCGTGGGCAGTCGGGCCATAATATGCAGCCCAGACTCGTCGCCTATAATTTCCATTTGGCTTAGAACTTCGACCAGCGATCGCCTTCTCCCCTCATAAAT
>JBARVS010000266.1:0-10085 GCA_049646385.1 Phormidesmis sp.
GTTTATGACTATGTTCAAATGCAGTTATGGCTTACCTATTTCCCATTTGAGAAAGCAAACAACTAAAGCAATTTGATGAAAGAACGACCTCTAATTAGCGTAGTAATACCATGTTACAATCGCTCAAAAGTTGTTAAGCGAGCTATATCTTCGGCCCTTCAACAGACCTATCAAACCCTGGAGATTGTTGTTGTTGATGATGCTTCTGCGGATTCAAAGGAACTGTTTTGCCTAATTCATAGTTATAAAGATTCGCGCCTACGTCTTATTCGACATTCTAAAAACCGCTATGCTTCTGCTGCTAGGAACACAGGAGTACAAGCGGCTAAGGGTGTACTTATTGCTTTCCTTGATTCAGATGATGAATGGCTACCGCAAAAGCTTGAAAAGCAAGTCGAAATTTGGAATAGTTCCTCAAAAGCGCGTATACTCGTTTATTCTCAGTCTGATGTCTTGACCCGCTACGATCAACCCGCTGGCAATAAGATTTGGCCTCAAAGAGCGATCGCCATTGACGAATCTATAGGAGACTATCTATTCTTGAACAGAGGATTTTTACAAACTTCCACTATTTTGATTCCCCGTGCAGTTGCCTCTAAAGTCCAGTTTAATGAAGCTTTACAACGACATACGGATTATGACTTTTTGCTACGGTTAGAAGCCGCAGGGGTCTCGTTTCTGATGGTAGAGGAGCCACTGGCAGTTGTTCACTGGGAGGATCTCGATTTAGATAGTCGCGGTCAGACGACTGAAAAATCTCTCGCTTTTCTAAGTGAATATAAAGAATACATAAGCCCTCGCGCAGCAAACGCTTTTTGTTTAAGGCAGGTTGTATACCAGCAGATGAGGACAGGAAAAAGACGACAAGCTCTGTCCTTGCTTTTAAAACATACTAAGCTTCGCTATTCGCGCCTTCTGGACTTAGTGAACATTTCCTCTCTTTTTCTCTTTAAAGATGATCGATTAGCTATCTACCTTGCTAATGTAAAAGCATTGCTTCTTCATAAGAAAAAGACTTCGTTAAAAGCAACGGTTGATTAGATTTAGGGGCGCTTTAATCCCCGCATCTTTAGACATTTTCCAAATTACAATTGCTATTTGTCGGCTCTCTAAATGATTAAAAAACCATCATTAATCAATGAATTATTTGAGCGTGTCTTTGTAATTAGTTTGCAAGACAGCACTGACCGGAGGCAGTATGTTTCTTCGCTTCTTCAGCATCACGGTGTTGATTTCGAGTTCTTTAATGCCACGGATGGCCGCGCTCCTAATCGTGTGGATAAAGACTCTTGGGTTCCTGGGGTTTCAAAGTCGAATCGATTTATGCCAAGTCAAAGGGATCTCAGATCAGCTGAGGTTGGGTGTGCTCTTTCGCATGTGAGAATCTACGAAAAAATAATCCAGGATAAAATTGAATCTGCATTAATCCTAGAAGATGACATTGATTTAGTCGAAAGCTCCGTGTGGGTTCTTTCCGAAGCCACCAAGCTTTCAAAGTGGGATCTCATCTACTTTGGTGTTAGGAACAATCACCTTCCGGAGTCGCTGGCATTTAAGGTGAAACGCCATTTGTACTATTCTGTCATGCGATATCTACGTCCAAGTTTGCGAAGTTCACAGTTTTCGGCCACTGAACTTTCAAGAATTTTTCCAAGAATAGTGAGCCGAGGATTGCTTCGAGCAGGCTGTCACCATGGAGCACATGCCTATGCGGTGACGCGAAATTGTGCTGCTAAGCTCATTGAAGAAAACTTTCCTGTTCGACTTCCAGCCGATTTGGTTCTTAATGAGTTAATTGTTCAAGGGAAACTAGAGAGCTATATGTTTACAACCGATCTATTTACTCCAAGACCAGAGGCAGGGTCTACAATCGGCAATCCCATAAGAAGCATCAGCAGGTGATGCATTATGGATGATGGCTTCACGAATGTTTCGATAACTGGCGAAAAGGTCAAAGCCAAATTTTGAGAAAGCTCTATATTTTTAACTCGGTAATCGTATGAGACTTACTTACTACACAGGTCAAAACTTTGGGGATGCCTTAAATCCTCTTATTTTTGAGCACTTCTTGAACGCTAATGTTTTGAACAGTTCTTCAGATGTAGAGCTGCTTGGTATAGGCACTATCTTTGGAATAAAGCAAAGTGCTTTGAAAAAAGTGGTTTTTTCTTCAGGTGTATCTGATAATGAATCGATTTATGGGCCTATCCCGCATATAGACGAGAGATACGATATTAGAGCTGTCAGAGGCCCTTTGACTGCTCAAGCTTTGAACCTTCCTCCCGAATGCGCTGTTACAGATGGAGCCGCGCTTATCAAAACAGTCTTTCCTCGTTCGGTAGAGTCAGTTCCAGGACGAGTCGGATTTATTCCTCATCATAAGAGCCTCGGTTTTTACGATAGTTGGCCCGCGATCGCAGACAAAGCTGGATTAGTGTTTTTAGATGTGAGAAAGGATCCTGAAGTCTTCATCCAAGAGCTTTGGAAGTGCGAGTCTGTTGTAACTGAAGCAATGCACGGGGCAATTGTAGCCGATACATACGGCATTCCCTGGATCCCTATCAAGCTATATAGCCATATCAGTGAGTTTAAATGGATGGATTGGGCATCGTCTGTTCAAGTAGAGATGATGTTTCGTACTTCTAAATCTCGGTTACACTCGCCAGATTTCTTTGCCAACTTAATGGTGCAAAGAGGGCTTCCTCTATTTATATCTAAATCACTGGCTCCAGCTTTATTACGATGGAGAATACAAAAGACAGTTCAATGGCTGAGGTCGGTTTCGGATGAAGAGGGATATCTTTCTGATCGAACTCATCTGAACAGTTTAATAGATGAGTTGCTGCGACGACTAAAGAAGTTGAGAATGGATTACTCTCCTAAGGATGTTTCCTATCATTGATGTTGCTGAGTCTCACGAAATTAGCATTACTAAACGCAACTATCTGGAGTTAGTTAGAGAGATGGTTTGCACAGACGAGACAGAATATCAAACTAATGAAAGTAACGTGAATGGCTGGTTCAAAAGAATTTTGTGTAGGAATAGTGCGTTGTAGCTATAACGAAGAGAAAAACTTTGTTTACGCTGACGATGACCTTGTTCGTTTTCGAAGTGAAAGAGCTGCGGTCGATTTTATACGTCAAGTGTGGCATCGTGTCTCAGGCGTTGCATACTCACGATTCTTGCACTCTTTTGCTTTCCCAGTTAACGCTCGTGCAAAAATTCTGCACTGCTTTAACGCAATAGTACTAAGTAGACATCCCTGGGTTGTCACCTTCGAGTCTACTCTGCCTCGATATCCAAATCTGCCCAAATGGTTATTACGACTTGCATGGTCGCGACTTGCATCTGATAAGTGTCGTGCGATCATTGCTTTCTCAGAATGCAGTAAGCACATTTTTTTGACAGATCTAGACAAGAACAACGCGAGAATTAGCAGAGGATCAGTACAGGCGATTCGGAGCAAGCTTCAAACCCTACATCCGCCACAACATCAGCTAGTTAACGAACATCAAAAGTTTAATATTGTTGATTTTGACGGGACACTCAACTTAGCTTTAGTGGGACATGATTTCTTTCGCAAAGGGGGGCTTGAGCTGCTGGTAGCAGTTGACGAATTGCTGCAAGAGCACGCTGATATTCAGCTAACTATTGTTAGCAAAATGAATGCTGGTGACTATGCTAGTCGCGCTGGTGACTCTAAAATTAACTTAGCAAATGACATTATCGCCAAGTATCCGCATAAAATCCTTGTTGAAGAGAGTCTTACTCCTGAAGCTGTCCTAGAACTCTTAAAGCAAAGCCATATTCTGTGCTTGCCTACCTGGGGCGAGACGTTTGGCTATTCGGTGCTTGAAGGACAGGCCGCTGGCTGTGCAGCAATCACCACTAATTTAAGGGCCTTGCCAGAGATCAACAACTCTGAATGCGGCTGGGTGATTGATGTGCCAAAGCTCGCTAGTGGAGATGGCGATATCGACACCCTGCAAAAAAGAGAAATATTTAGAGAGAAAGTGACTCGCGGCGTTAAAGCTGCTTTGTTGGAGGCACTTAACGACCGTCAAATGCTGCGAAACAAGTCTCAAATGTCCTTGGCACGAATTCGAGCGCATCATGATCCACAGAGTCATAAAGCTACCCTAGTTAAGATTTATTCAGGCGGATAGTAATCTGATATGGCCAAATTCCAAATTATCAGTACATTCTCGCGAGAGTCTTATGCAGCTTATGAGGCGCTATGGCACGAGTTTGCTTGCCGAGCCTCTCAAGCTGGTCACACAGTAGAAATTAGCCTAACTAGCAAAGCTGAAAAATCCAACCGTACGTCTCTTTTGAGGACTGCTGGTTGTCAGCTCAAGTTTCGTAAGGCTTGGCCTAATGGACGACTAGGTTACGTCTCTCAAAAGCTATGGGATAGAAGCTTAGCAGGCGGAATGCTGCGTGCCACTCTCAATTCTGATGCAGATTTGTGTTTGCTGAATGTAGGTACTTTAATTGAGGTAACGGTAGAACCTTTCTTCTCTTATCTGATGGGTTTAAACTGCCAATTTTCTTTGATCGTTCATAATAATCCCGAAATCCGACAGTATTCCTCCCAGACTTTAGTTCGGCTAAGAGAAGTGCTCTTTAAAGCTACTCGGGTTTACTTTGTTTCTCACCGTCTGTGGGAAAATTGTGAAGAGCAACTGCTGCAAAAAGTGCATGGCGCAGAGATCGTTCGTAATCCGGTGAACCTAGAGGATAGTGGGGCTGAACCCTGGCCAGAGGGCGATCGCCTAAGACTAGCCATTGTAGGTCGCTGGGATACTTGGGTGAAGGGGCAAATTCGAGCCATACATGCGCTTTCGAGCTTCAAGTGGAAACAGCGTAATTGGTCTCTTTCTCTGTTTGGCGCTGGTTCGGATACTGAACAGATACAGCAGGCGATCAAGTTTTATGGAGTACAAGATCGGATTGAATTAGCTGGTTTTGTTGACAATATCCGTGAAGATATCTGGCGTAGTCACCATGTATTGCTGATGCCTTCTATGCTTGAAGGTATGCCATTAACTTTAGTGGAAGCAATGCTCTGCGGTCGACCTGCGGTTGTATCCGACGTTGGCGGCGCCAGAGAACTCGTGAACAACGGTACTAACGGTTTTTTAGCAGACTCCCCTTTTTTTACTCAATTAGAAGAGGCGCTAGAAAAAATGTGGCAATCTAGAGCACGTTTGTCAGAAATTGGTGCAAGAGCATCTGAGGATGCGAAAGAGTACGTACCCTCAGATGCTGGAGAACAGTTCTTAAAGCAAGTGATGGTTTCATTATATGAAAAGCCCGACAACAGATAACAGCATCATGTCAAGATTAATATTTATGAGTTTCAGCAATAAAGGAGTTTACATCAATGGGTAATGGCGTTAGAAATCTTTCACTGAGCGATATTGCGCCTACCTGCCCAATCAGCTTGCAGGATGCGTATTCTTTCGATGAGATCATATCTTCCAGCATGTTAGTAGCCGATATTGGCTGTGGTTATGGGCCACTACGCTCCGTTGTTGAAAACAAAGGCGCAAAATGGATTGGTATAGAGCCTTTTAGTTCGCGGTCAGATATCGTAAAGGCTTCGGCAGAAGCGCTGCCATTTGAGGATAGCTATTTTGATGTAGTGATCATGAATGCGGTGCTAGAACATATTCCAGATGTCTCGAAGGCATTTTCTGAAGTGAGCCGTGTATTAAAGAAAGACGGTTGTTTAATTGGGTACGTGGCGTTTATGGAATGCTTTCACGAAATATCCTATAATCATCTTTCCCATAAGGCCCTTGAAGAATACTCGCGACGTAACGGGATGACTCTAGAGAAAATTAGTCCAGGAGGAGCCTTTGGAATCGACTATCACTGTGCTAGGTTGCTCGAACCGTTCACTAGGTTTAGCTCGTTCTTTACTCGAAAAATTCTTCGCCCAGGTATACGCCAACTCATCCGAGGACAAATTCGACTCATGGCTTCTAAGCGCTACTTAAAGAATAGATTTCAGGAGAAAATGCTGCGAGAAGAAGCTCGCGAAGAAGCTGAACTCTACCGACGAGTAGAGCTTTTGAGATTTTCAAATGGCTTCAAATTTGTTATTCGAAAGAACGTACATGAGGCTTGAAGAACACATGAGCTTAGTCTCCGTTATTATTCCTACATACAACAGAGCTGGTTTCGTTAAGAAGTGCATCTCGTCTGTAATCTCTCAGACTTATCGCCCAATTGAAATTATCGTTGTAGACGATGGTTCTACTGATAGTACATGCGAAGTTTTATCGCGTATTTATGCCGATCTATCTGGACAACCAGATTTAACGATGAATATCATTTGCTTAGCAAACGGTGGTGCTGCCAGGGCGAAGAATACCGGAATCAGAGCGGCTAAAGGCGAATGGATTCAGTTTTTAGATTCTGACGATTTGCTGCTGCCGAATAAGATCGACGATGCATTGAAGGTAGCTACGCGAGAAGGTGTAGAAATTGTTTATTCAAAGGCTCAGTTTATAGATGAAGAGAATCATCGGATAGAGAAATTTTGGGGAAGACCTTTAGATGGCTCTGACAGCGACTACTTTGAATTTTCTTGGCAAACAATGTGCCCTGTTTACTCTCGTCAGGCAATAGAAAAGATTGGCTTTTGGAATGAAGCTTTAACGATGCAAGACGACTGGGAGTTTTGCATTAGAGGTGTTTTGTCAGGACTAGCGGTTCATTTCAGTGATCGTGTAGACTCGCTTTATCGTGTTCACTCTCAGGGAAATATTGGCTCGAACGTTTCTGTTGATAAGAACAGAGATTGTGAAGAGACAACATGGTTAATTTATGATCGGCTTACAGAAAAGCAGCTGCTGACTCCGTTTCTGGAAAAACGATTTTGCTCTCGGCTGCTGTATGTGATCCTGTATTACTATCAGATTAATGAGCCTGCTGCTGCGTTTAGGCTAGCGAAGAAAATGATACAGAAGAAGCTGTTAAGTCCTGTCTTGATAGTCGCATTGCGGTTGCTACCTATGGAAGTTGTTTCAAAGACTGTGCTACGGCTTTATCATGCCTGATTATAGCTAATTCTCTTTCCAACAGCGGTTTCGCTTCCAAAATTTTGATGAAAATTCTACTTCTCCATACCCGTTTGTCGGGCTATTTAATAGCCTGCCTTCGTGAGCTTAAGCGACAGACAGATGCAGAGATCTTGATTTATGCTTGGCCTAATCAGCTAGAAGCTCCGTTTGATCCTGTTATGTTTTCTAATATAGGAACTGTTAGAAACCGTTACGAAGCTAGCGATGAGGATATTTTTGCTCAGATACTCTCTTTCAACCCGACAGTTGTGCTAACTAGCGGCTGGCGAGACAAGGGTTACATCCGGATCTGTCGGCGTTTGAAGGCGAAGGGTTTTCCTATCATAGCGGGCTGTGATACTCAGTGGAAGGGAAATGTACGTCAGTATGTAGCAGGATGGCTATCACCTATTTATATCCAAAAAATTATTGATATTCTTTGGGTAACTGGTGAGCGTCAACGGCATTTTGCTCAGTTTCTTGGATATTTGGGCGATCGCTGCTGGGATGGCTACTATGCCTGTGACTGGGATGCCTTTTCATCTGAGAAAAAAGTAGCTAATGAAGACGAACCCTATTTTTTATATGTAGGTCGATATGCACCCGAAAAGGGCCTAGATACGCTAGCTGCGGCCTATCGCATATATTGCCAACAGGTAGATAACCCTTGGCCTTTGGTCTGTGCGGGTGCAGGAACGCTGCGCGACGCTTTAATTTCATCTGGCGCTGAGGACAAAGGTTTTATCCAGCCTAGAGATTTGCCCAGTTTGATGAGCGGAGCGGCAGCTTTTGTCTTACCGAGTCGCTTTGAGCCTTGGGGGGTGGTTGTACAAGAGGCAGCAGCCTGTGGCCTCCCGCTCATTGTCTCTGATGTTTGCGGTGCAGGTGTCCATCTTGTGCGATCGCACCATAACGGCTTTAGTTTTTCTGCCGGGTCAGTCTCTGAATTGACCCAAAGGCTAGTTTCAATGCATAAGACTTCTAAAGCACAGCTTAAAGCTTATGGCAAAGCTAGCTATGAGCTATCTAAGCAGTATACACCGCAGCGCTGGAGTAAAACATTGATAGAAGGCATTCATCGCTTGAAAGATAAAGGAATAGCTGCTCAGTAAAATGTCTAGTTCAGTTTCCTCTATTTAGATTTTTCTCTATTCAACAATTATTAAGTAATTAATTAGCTCAGACATGATGCATACATTTTGCTGGAAGCACTTTCTTATAATTTATACACTGCCGTTTCTTATGGCAACATCTCAGTTTGATTCTATCGTTAGGATAGGTGAAATTTTGCGATGGTTTGTTTTGATCATAGGCTGTGTAATGGCGGCTCGCTGCGGATTTGTAAGATCTGCAAAAAAGTACAAAGTCTTTACCTGGACAGATAGAGCGATTGTACTCTTCCTTTCCCTATTCTTACTCTCTGAAATGTGGACTATTGAGCCTGGGGTTACCTTCCAACGAGCTATTAGTATGCTGCTGCTGTATGTATGTTCGTTTTGGACACTATGGGAGTATGCCGACCTGTTTTCGGAAAAGGTTCTAATCCAGAGGTTACTGTATCTTTTTGGTGCTGTCTTCTTAATTAACTTGCTTGCTTCGGTTGCTTTGCCTAGTGTCTGGCTAGCGGGTCGTCTGCGAGGTGTTTTTAATAATCCTAACAACATTGGACTGATCATGGGGTTGGTAATCCCGCTTGCTATTTCTCAGTGGCTGCATACTCGAAAGAACCTGTTTCTAGCAATAACAATTATATTTTTCTCCAACCTAATTGCCTGCGGTAGCCGCACTGCAATGCTGGGTATAACTATTGCCACAGCTGTGATCTTGACATCGCTATTGGCAAAACGATCTAGTCAAGCGCTCTTTATTATTTTACTAGCTGCTATAGGAATAGCAGCCTTTACTCAAACTAACTTTTTTGTTGAACATATTGTCAGAGCAGATACGCTAACTACAGCTTCTAACCGTGCCTATTTTTGGGAGCTGGCAAAAGCGTACATTTCACAACGCCCTGACTTTGGCCATGGATTCGGCACTGACGGAGAGATACACGACTATTACGGCACTGTCTTAAGCGACCTAAAGCTGCGCGGCTATGGTGTTATGAGTAGCTATTATGGTCTTGCTATACAGATAGGCTGGCCTTTCACCTACTGCTTTTTTGGGCTGATATGGGGATTTGTCGCGGTTTGTTGCATAAAGCATTGGCGTGATTATACTTTAATGACTTTTGTAGGAATAGTCGCAAGCGGCTTGACAATGTGTATTTACGAGCCTGCTATTACGTCCGCTGGCAATGTGTTCTCCTTTTTGTTTTGGATGATTTTGATGCTGGCGGTAAGGCGAAGATACTATCAAAGAAAAGGATTATCGGCCTTTATATAGAAGCTTTTCTTAGCTTTAAAGATAAATCAACTGCTAAAATTTATCCAACCCTTATTACCCGTGAGAATTCTTCAAGTTATTCCTTCTTTAAGCCCTCATTTGGGCGGGCCTACTCGCGCTGTTTTAGGCTTGAGTCATCACCTTCAAAAGATCGGTGTAGATGTTCAGATTTTGACAACGAATGATGATACGGCCCAACGTTTAGATGTTCCGCTTAATCGAACTGTTGACTATCAGGAAATTCCAACTACTTTCTTGCCGCGTACTTTTCGCGCCAAAGAATTTATCTACTCAAATGCACTCTCTAATTGGCACGATCAGAATCTCGGCAAGTTTGACTTAGTTCACACCCACTACATTTTTTCGTATCTACCTAGTTGGACAGCTAGAGTCGCTCGCGCCCAAAATGTTCCTTACATAATGCGTCCTTTAGGGCAATTGACACCTTGGGCTCTATCTCAAGGGAATAGAAAGAAGCGTCTGTATGCACTGCTACTAGAACGCCATAACTTAAGTCAAGCAGCAGCTATTCACTGCACATCTCCGGAAGAGGCTATAAATGTACGAGACTTTGGGATCAAAACGCCGACGATGACTGTGCCTCTTGGGGTCGAGATACCCTTGCC
>JBARVS010000267.1:0-35713 GCA_049646385.1 Phormidesmis sp.
GCCGCCGATTCAGCTAGAAGTTTTTGTTGATGGCAGCGCGGTTGATCGGGTACAGGGTGTGGCGATCGCCCACTACCAAAGCTGGTTAACCACTTGGCTCAATGATCTAGATCTTGAGCTTTCACCCATTGACGCCTACGAGATTAGCTTACGGCTGACCGACGATGCCGAAATTCAGCAGCTCAATACCGACTACCGCCAGCAGCCTAAACCAACTGATGTCCTTTCATTTGCTGCCTTAGAAACCGAAATTCCTGGGGCAAATGTTGTCAATGAACAGCAGCCTTTATATTTAGGCGACATCATTATCTCAGTGGAAACAGCCGCCAGACAAGCGCTTGAAAACAACCACTCTCTGGTTCAAGAAATGGCTTGGCTCACAGCTCATGGGCTCCTTCACCTGCTAGGCTGGGATCATCCAGATGACGAAAGCCTAACAAAAATGCTAGACCGGCAAACCCGACTCTTAGGCGAAATTAACCTGATCGGATGAGTCGTCTGAAGAAATAAGCTTTAGAAACGAACGCTAATATATCAGCTACGCTAACCTGGCGGCTCTTAGCAAAAGGGATACGTTAGCGCTAGAACTGGGCAACGTTTAGAATCAAGCAGTCTTCATCCGTAGCAAAGCAACAGGACATACTTGCATATGGTTTCTCGTGATAGCCAGTTCTCCCATGATAGAAAAGCCCTCCGAGACGCTCATCTAGGGTCTGACGGTAGCCATCGTGAAAATAAGCTTGACCCTGGCGATCGCAGTCAAATCCCTTTAAGCCCGCCTGAAGGGGTGATGCCGTTGGTAGAGCGATCGCAATCCTGGAAAATTGCGCCCGACCTATTTACCAGCTTCAAATACGCTTGGGCAGGCATCACCTATGCCTTTACCACTCAGCGCAACTTTAGAGTCCACACCGGGATCGGCATTGCCGCTATGCTTCTATGCTGGGCGCTGGACGTCAGCACGGTTGAAATCGCCGTTATCTGTCTGACGATTGGGGCAGTGCTAGTGATGGAAATTCTCAATACGGCTTTAGAATCCTTAGTAGATCTCACCGTTGGTCAAACCTATCATGAGCTAGCCAAAGTCGCTAAAGACTGCGCAGCGGGCGCGGTGCTGATGGCCGCAATTGTGGCCTTGCTGATTGCGGCGCTCATTTTTATACCGCCTCTTTGGAACAACTTACACCACCCCATCGTATAGACCCATCGTATAGACCCATCGTATGGGCCACCGCGATCTACTTCTTATAGTTCTGGCTATGATTCTGGTAATTGATAACTACGACAGCTTTACCTACAACCTCGTGCAATATTTGGGCGAACTAGGCCAAACGCTGAGCGTCGCCGCAGACATTCAGGTATTTCGCAACGACCAAATTACCCTGGCAGAAATCCAGGCCATTAACCCCGATGGCATTGTGATTTCACCCGGCCCCGGCACGCCCAACGATGCGGGCATTTCCTTACAGATTATCGAAAAGCTAGGGCCACATACCCCTATTCTTGGCGTCTGCTTAGGGCATCAAAGCATTGGTCAGGTTTACGGTGGCAAGGTCGTTTCTGCACCAGAACTCATGCATGGCAAAACATCGCCCGTGCACCACACCCATCAAGGCGTCTTTGCAGGACTAGCCGACCCGCTAACGGCAACTCGCTACCATAGCCTAGTCATAGAAAAAGAAACTTGCCCTAGCGTGCTAGAAATTACCGCCTGGGTAGACGACGGCACGATTATGGGCGTTCGTCATCGCAACTATCCCCACATTCAGGGCGTGCAGTTTCATCCTGAAAGCGTACTGACCCAATCGGGTAAAGCACTCTTAAAGAACTTCCTTAAAGACCTTATGCCGATGTCTTCTCAGCATGAGAAGGTTGGATAGTGATACTGATGAGCTATCCACACTCATAAACTGGACTACCTATGCCGTGCTGAATGTCACACCATGCGGCACGATGTATAAACTGTGGAACTTTGATTTGAAGACATCATGAAACGGCGACAACTGCTGCAATACGCAAGCGCAAGCTTTGTAGGAACTTTAGGCTTGGGCTTAGCTTCTAGCTATCAAACCTATCGGGCCCAAAATCAAGCCCAGGGTCAGGCCCAGGGTCAGGCCCAGAATCAGGCCCAGAGCGGCTCTCTCACGATTACTGGGCTAGGGCACATGGCTTTTTTGTTCACAGGCGGCGGTCAGCGCGTTTTGGTAAATCCCTTCAAAGCAGCGGGCTGTACAGCGGGCTATGCAGAGCCGACTGCTGAGGCCGATTTGGTTTTGCTGAGCAGCCGCCTGTTTGACGAAGGCTTTTTGACCGACCGATACGCCAAAACCCAGGTGATTGACGATCCAGGTGACTACACTGTCAACGGCCTAGCGGTTCAAGGCGTGAGTATGCCTCATGATCGGCTTAACGGTCGTCGCTTTGGTTCTAACATCGCTTGGGCATGGACTCAGGCGGGGATAAAGGTAGTGCACTTGGGCGGCGCTGCGGCCCCGATTGCCATTGAAGATAAGATCCTACTCGGTCGGCCTGATGTATTGCTGGTGCCTGTTGGCGGTGGCCCCAAAGCCTACACGCCTCAAGAAGCAGTCGATGCAATTAACGCGCTCAATCCTAAAATTGTGATTCCAACGTACTACCGCACGCGAGCGGCTGATGCTGCTAGCTGTGATATAGGTGGCGTTAGTGAATTCGCTGCGCTAATGGCGGGAACGCCAGTCACCCAAGGAGACAATACCTTTACAGTTAGTGCTAGCAGCTTGCCTAGCAGCGGGATGCGGGTTGAGGTTTTGAGCTATGCTTTTTAGAGTTTAAGGTTCATCAAGGATATATGCATAGCGAGTATCGTCAGCGTCAAGAAGCTGTGCTAGAGGCAATTGGTCAGGGCACTGCGATTTTTTGCAGTGCGCCTACAGCCGTCATGCATAACGATGTGGATTATCTGTTTCGCCAAGACAGCGATTTTTTCTATCTGACGGGCTTCAATGAGCCTGACGCTGTAGCGGTGCTCTCTCCTTCTCATGGCAAGCACAGGTTTGTGCTGTTTGTGCGGCCCAAAGACAGGGAAAAGGAAACCTGGAGCGGCTACCGTACGGGCGTTGAGGTAGCGAAAGAACGCTATGGCGCTGACGAGGTTTATCCGATTGACAAGCTAGACGAAAAGCTGGCTCAATACGTGGTTAAGGCCGATCGGCTGTACTATCACTTTGGCCATAACAGTGACTTTAACCATCGGATGATTCAGCTATGGCAGCAGCTGCTTGGCAAAATGACTAAGCGGGGAACTGGCCCGGTTGCGATTGAAGATTCTAAGCTACTGATGCAGCAGTTTCGCCGGGTTAAGAGTCCGTTAGAGCTGGAAAAAATTCGGCGGGCGATCGCCATCAGCGCCCAAGCCCATAACACCGTCCGCGAAATGGTGCGCCCCGGCGTTTATGAATACGAAATCCAAGCCGCGATCGAAAACATATTTCGCCGCGAAGGGGCAATGGGGCCAGCCTATCCCTCTATTGTGGCGACGGGTAAAAACGCCTGCATTTTGCACTACGTAGAAAACAATCAGCGCTTAGAAGATGGGGATTTGCTGCTGATTGATGCGGGCTGCGCTTACGACTATTACAACGCGGATATTACTAGGACTTTGGCGGTGGGCGATCGCACCTCCCCCGAACAGCGCATCCTCTACGATTTAGTTCTTCAGGCTCAGCTAGCCGCCATTGACCAAGTGCAGCCAGGACGCCCCTTCAACGCCTTTCATGACGCAGCCACCCGCATTATTACCGCAGGGCTTGTCGAGCTAGGACTGCTAAAGGGCGACGTAGATAAACTCATTGAGGACAAAACACATAAGGCGTTTTTTATGCATGGCACGGGCCATTTTCTCGGCCTTGATGTTCACGATGCTGGCATTTTGCGCAACCCCAATAAAACCTGGCGGCCATTTGCGCCCAACAACATCGTCACCGTTGAGCCAGGGATTTACATCCCACCTAATTATGAACCCGTAGAAGGTCAGCCAGCCGTCGATGAGCGATGGCTCGGCATCGGCATTCGCATAGAAGACGATGTGCTAGTCACTGAAACTGGCAACGAGGTATTGACCTCAGCCGTTCCCAAAACCTTGGACATTGCAGCCAAGGAATTAGCGGCAAGGTAGCACCTCAGCGTATCAGAACCCTACTTTTTCTCAGGATGCTTAACGGCCTCGCAGGAAACGCCTAGCTTCCCAATGTAGTGAATCATCTGATGCAGCCGCCCTGCGTCCCTTTGGTTGAAGTGAAGCGCCAGTCGGGGCAAATGCTCGGTTTCATCGCCGCGCTCCACATCAAAGGCTGAAACTTCTCGAATCGTTCCTTTGCTTAAAATGTCAGAAAACGCTGCATTGAGCTGATCGATGCCGCCGTCACACAAAGGCGCTTTAAGCCTAATTACGAGCTGATCTTGCACGTAGCGATTAGAGTGATACATTCGGTAAAAGCTTTCAATGTGCGCTAGAGCATCGTCTATGCTGTCAGTGAGATAATAGAGGCTCGTATCATCTGGGCTAATCAGCTTTTGGTCGAGCAGGCGGTTGCGTACGTAATAGTCCCAGCTTTTCCAATATTCACCGCCGGGGCGATCAACGAGCACTAGCGGCAGCAGTTCGGATTTTCCCGTTTGGATCAGCGTCAGGGATTCAAAGGCTTCGTCTTGGGTGCCAAAACCGCCGGGGAACAGGGCGATCGCATCACTCTCCTTCAAAAAAAACAGCTTCCGCGTAAAAAAGTATTTAAAGTCCAGCAGCTTAGGATCGCCCGCCATTACCGGGTTGGCACCCTGCTCAAACGGGAGCTGAATATTGAGCCCAAAAGAATTATCGCGGCCAGCCCCCTGATTGCCCGCCTGCATAATGCCGCCCCCTGCACCCGTAATTACCATAAAGCCCTGCTTTACAACCCTGCGAGCGAACTCAGCGGCCATTTGATACTCAGGGCGATCGTCTGGCGTCCGCGCTGATCCAAAAATCGTCACCTTGCGCGTATGGCGATACGGATAAAAAGACTTAAAGCCCTTCTCCATATCCAGCAGCGAATGACTTAAAATTTTCCAATCCAATCTGGCAGACTCCTGCCCCGACATTCGTACCAGCGTCTCCAAAATTTGCGCCACCAGCGCTCCATTTTCCAAGCTCGGAAGCTGATCCAACAGCTGCATCAGGTGCGATCGCAGCTGGCCATCAAGCGGCGAGCCCAAAGGATAGCTTGAACGACGGGCTGGGCTATTAAGTGGAGAGTCGTCCATAGTGCGTGCAAATCTAAATATCGTATATCGTCAAATTTTACTTGTGGGCGTATTCTAATGCGGTACTGCTCTCCTCCAAACAGCCTATGTACGGAAGAATACGCTTAGTCAATATTTTTTAGACCGTAGCTTTGAACAAGGTTTAGACGCCAAAAAGGACTCTAGCAAACGCCAGAGCCCCTTTATCGTCTTGCAAATAGCACTTCGGCAAATCTGTGCCGTCGTCCCTTTAGCTCGCACGGTCAGCTTATTTTCTAAAGATACTTCTCTAGCGTATTTGCCAAAGTTGTTTTAGGGACGGCTCCAACGACCATATCTACTCGCTGGCCACCCTTGAAAATCATTAGGGTAGGAATGCTGCGAATACCATACTGGCTAGCGACACTAGGATTTTCGTCTGTGTTGACTTTAACAACCTTTACCTGCCCATCATACTGTTCAGAAATTTCGTCTACAACAGGAGCAACCATACGGCAGGGGCCACACCAAGGAGCCCAAAAATCTACCAAGACCGGCGTCTCATTTTCCAAAACTTCTTGCTTAAACGTCGAATCAGTAACCTGTGCGGCTGACATCCTTTAAACCCTTGTCACTCATGTAAGTCGATCTTACCATAGCCAAAACCTGCACACGATAGCGATCATCTACAGATTTTCTATGGACTTAAGGTGATAGCACCTAATTTTTACTCTAGAGAAGAACGGATGAACTTTAAAGTTAACTTTTAAAGAGGAACCGCCCAAATCCGAAGATTTGAGCGGGGTGTGGTGTGAGGAGTGAACGGAAACTTGCGTCTCCGCTAGATTAATTGTAAGAGACTCTTTGTAATTTGCCACTGCTTTAGAGCATTATCAGAGACAAGTCTTAAAAATTATTTCCGAAATAATCACAGTGTCATCATTCTTTGATAGGAACTTCCGTTAATCTACTCAGGGCGCTCTTTTGTTTATTTACCCATACCTAGATGCTGAGCTTTCTGATAAACCTTTCCTTCGGTCAACAAAGAAGGCGCAATCACAATCTCGACGGCCTGCATTTCCTTAATATCCTTTGCACCCAAAGTTCCCATGCTGGTTTTCAGCGCGCCTAAAAAATTGTGAGTGCCATCATCTAGCTGGGCTGGCCCGCGCAAAATTTGCTTTAGCGTTCCGGTTTTGCCGACTTTGATGCGCGTGCCTCTGGGCAGCACCGGGCTAGGGGTGGCCATACCCCAATGAAATCCGCGCCCAGGCGCTTCTTCGGCCCTGGCAAACGGAGAGCCAATCATGACGCCATCTGCGCCCGAAGCAATACATTTGCAAATGTCGCCGCCCGTAACGAGGCCGCCATCGGCAATCACCGGAATATATTTACCCGATTCTTTTTGATAGTCGTCTCTAGCTGCCGCGCAGTCGGCAACTGCCGTTGCCTGAGGAATCCCAACGCCCAGCACGCCGCGAGAGGTGCAGGCTGCGCCAGGGCCAATGCCGACTAAAACGCCCGCTGCGCCTGCCTTCATGAGCTTCAGCGTAACCTCATAAGTAACACAGTTGCCTAATAAAACGGGAATAGGCATGTCCCGGCAGAACTGGGCGAGATCTAACGGCGAGATAGCTTCAGGCGAGATGTGATCGGTAGAAACTACGGTAGCCTGCACAAACACCATGTCTGCACCTGCCTCGGCGACTATTCGGCCAAACTTAACTGCGCCTGCTGGCGTCAGGCTGACGGCTGCAATGCCGCCTTGTTCTTTAATTTCCTTGATTCGCTGCTCAATCAGCGCGGGCAAAATTGGCTGGGCATAAAGCTCTTGCATCAGCGGCACAAATTCTGTGTTCCCAACCGAAGCAATGCGATCTAATACGGGGTTGGGGTCTTCGTAGCGGGTCTGAATACCTTCTAGATTCAATACGCCCAGCGCGCCTAGCTTAGAAAGCTCGACCGCCATTTTGACATCGACAACGCCGTCCATGGCACTGGCAATGATAGGAATTTCTCGGGTGATTCCGCCTATTTCCCAGCGAGTATCTGCGAGCTGTGGGTCTAGCGTTCTGGCCCCAGGCACCAGGGCAATTTCGTCAATTCCGTAAGCGCGCCTAGCTGTTTTTCCGCGACCAATTTGAATATCCACGTCCGTACTTATTTCCCAAGAAAGCATTCTAGCTAGCCTAGCAAAGAAAGAAATCTATTGCGTGTCGCGTTTGAATACGGGCAATTGCAGAATACTCAACGTTCATTGCGGGCGGTGAAAACAGTAAGATGCTTAGGTGTTCTAAACTTCTTAGCGATCGCCCCTCCATGGTGAACATCTCATCTCTCAAGTTTTTTAAAAACCTTAGAGCCACTAACCGACAGTTTGCGGTGATTGGGCTAGGTCGTTTTGGCCGCGCAGTTTGCCTGACTTTGCACGGCATGGGCTATGAGGTGCTAGGCATAGACTCGAATGAGAACCGGGTCGCTCAGGTACTAACCGATCAAATCGCTGCTCATGCGGTACAGCTTGATTCCACTCAGCCTTCAGCGCTAATTGAAGCGGGCATTCCCGACTTTGACACCGTGATTATCGCGATTGGCAACTACGTTCAAGAAAGCATTGTTACCACTTTAAATGTAAAAGAGGCCGGGGTCGCTAATGTTGTAGCCAAAGCATCTTCTGAAATTCATGGCAAGCTGCTGGTGCGAGTGGGCGCTGATCATGTGATTTTTCCAGAGCATGAAATGGGCTGTGAGCTGGCCAGATCGCTCACCCGACCCAATATTTTAGATAGGTTTGAGCTAGATCCTGATCACAGCATTGTCGAGGTGATGGTGCCTAAAGCCTTTGACGGCAAAACCATTATGGAAATTGATCTGCGCAATCACTATGGGCTAACGCTGATGGCGATTAGCAAAGACGATGCCAAGGAAGACGACAATGACAAGTTCACGATTAATCCCAGTCCGATTACTCGGCTCAAAGGTGGCAGCTTGATGGTGGTGATTGGCGATAACCGAGGGATTGATAAGCTGCCTTTGTAGGGTGATGAGCGATGAGAGTCATTGGATTGATGAGCGGTACTTCGGTGGATGGAATCGATGTGGCGCTCACAGAAATTTTGGGGGAAGGGTATCAGGTTGAAGCTCATTTGATTAAGGGAGTTACCTACCCGTATGCAGATGAGGTGCGATCGCGCATCCTAGCCCTCTGTGACAGCGCGCCCATTACTCTAGTAGAGCTAGCCGAATTAGATGATGAGATCGCCCGTCACTTTATCCAAGCCATCTACTCGCTCGATATTGACCTAGCCAGCGTTGATCTAATCGGTTCTCATGGCCAAACCCTTTATCACCGCCCGCCCAAAGGAAAGCAGCTAGGCTACACGCTTCAGCTTGGACGAGGAGACCTCATCGCGAGAGAAACTAGCTGCCCAACCATCAGCAACTTTCGGGTGGCTGACATCGCCCTAGGCGGACAAGGAGCCCCCTTGGTACCCCTGATTGACGCCTGCCTTTTAAGCCAGCCCGACCGCGATCTGGCAGTTCAAAATATAGGCGGCATTGGGAATGTTACGTACCTTCCGCCTTGGGTGCCCGCCGCAGATGCGATGACGACACCGCCCGCTGGGATCATAGGCTGGGATACGGGCCCTGGAAACGCCCTAATAGATTGGGCTGTATCCAAGCTATCGCACGGACTAAAGACCTACGACGAGAATGGAAATTGGGCCGCCCAAGGATCGCCCGATCAGCCTCTAATAGAGCGCTGGCTGCAAGATCCTTTTTTTAAAGCAGCGCCGCCAAAATCCACCGGACGGGAGCTTTTTGGCGCGGCCTATGCAGCGCGATGCTGGCAAATGGCACAGGCCAAAAATCTCAGTGATGAAGACTTTTTAGCGACGCTCACAGACTTTACCGCTGCGACCATTGAGCTGAGCTACCGACAGTTTTTGCCTCAGCTTCCTACCGAAATTTTAATCGGCGGCGGCGGCAGCCGAAACTGCTATTTGATGAACCGACTTCAGCAAAGAATTTTGACCTCAAAAGTACGCTCTACAGACGCGCATCGGCTAGATGCTGACTATAAAGAAGCGATCGCGTTCGCTATTTTGGCCTACTGGCGCTGGCACCAGGTTCCAGGCAACTTGCCCAGCGTGACGGGCGCAAGTCGGCGCTGTTTGCTGGGCGATCGCTGGTCACCGTGACGATGGCATGGGCACTCTTAAAGCGCTGGTAGTAAGGTTAGCAGTGTGACCCACAGCTTTTTACTTGAGCCCGGTAGATGGACATTGCACGGAAATTGGCTCACCCGTGACGCCTTGCCTGTGCCTATCAAAGGGAAAATTTTGGTGGCCTGGAAGCAAGATGGCTGCTTTAGCCTCGTGACAAAGCTTTCTTTTGCTAAAAACGCTGCTGATCAAAGTCACGACGATATTGTCACTCAGACCAGAGGGCGTATGACTAGCCACGAGAGACAGTATACGTTTGTGCTGCAGCATAGCCTGCTAGGGCAGGTAGAAGGAGAGGGCTGGGTGGCTCCAGAATCCATTGTGCAGCGCTACTGGGGACTAGGTGACAAACAGCGCGATCAGCAGCGCCGATCAGGATTTGAAACCTTCCGTCAGGTGAGTCCCCATCAATACTACTTTTCAGGTGGCGAAATGGCCGGACATTACCTCGCCAGCACTATCGAAGCCGAACTTACTCGAATGCGTTGAATGTTGGATCCTAATACTGGTCGTAAAATATCTAATCGGTATGAGCTGATAGAACTGATCGGGCAAGGTTCTATGGGCAAGGTGTATCTAGCAGGTGATTCGCTGCTGGGGGGGGTGCCTGTTGCCGTTAAATTTTTGTCTCAAACGCTGCTTAATGAAGGGATGCGCACTCGCTTTTTTCGAGAGGCTATGACTTGCGCGCAGCTCGGTCAAAAAAGTATGCATGTGGTTCGCGTGACCGACTACGGCGTCAACGAAGATGACATCCCATTTTACGTAATGGAGTATTTAAAAGGGGAGAGCATTGGCCTGCTGGTGCATAAAAAGCCGCTGCCAGTGCCTAGATTTTTAGGACTGGTTCGCCAGATTTTGCTCGGGCTCAGAACGGCCCACCACGGCATTTTGGTGAAAGGAGAAGTCGTGCCGATTATTCATCGAGATATTAAGCCCAGCAACATCTTAGTGACCTCAGATCCTTCGATGGGGGAGCTGGTCAAAATTTTAGACTTTGGCATTGCCAAGCTGTTGCAGGCGGGCAGCGAACAAACCAGCACCTTTATGGGGACGCTGGCTTACGCCTCTCCCGAGCAGATGGAAGGGCGAGAGCTAGACGGCAGATCAGACATTTACAGCCTGGGCGTGATGATGTATCAGATGCTCTCAGGCAAGCTGCCCGTTAAGCCTGAGAGCAATACCTTCGGCAGTTGGTATAAGGTGCACAGGTTGGCTGAGCCGAAGCCGCTGGCTGATTTTGAGCTAACCGTAAAGGTGCCAAAGGCGCTAGAAAGTATTGTGATGGCCTGTTTGTCTAAGCAGCGAGAAGATCGGCCTGAGACGATTGATCGGGTGATGGATGCGATCGCCCCGTTAGAAGATCGCTTTGGCTCAGGGTTTCAAATCTCACAGCGCATCAGCACGACGCTCTCTAAGCTGCCAGTGGTAGGACAAAATCAGCTTAAACCCCCAAGCAATCAGGCTAGTAGTGAGCCCTTAAAGCAGGTTGAACAACTTTTAAAGAGCCTGTCAGCTAGCGGCGCTGCGGCCGGTCAGTCGGTTGCGCTCAAGGCGATCGCACCCTACGTACCTTCAGCCGAAGACATTTATCTGCGGCAAAGCTGGCCCTTAGAGATGCCCGTTGCGCAAATAGTTTTTCCCCGTTTGCTAGCGCACGACGGCGCTCAAGCCGCCTTTGAACCAACGCTGTGGGCCATGATGCCTGCTGATGAAATTGAGCAGCGCATCCGCAACACCCGCTACAACAACTTTATGTGCACCATGACACCTCACCCTATGGTGCTGTGGCTAACTGCCTTTTACAACCAGCTAGAAGGCCCTCGCTGGCTACCCTGCTACCTCGACCTAAAAACCAGCGCCGCTCAAAAAATGCTGTGGATGCTAGCCGAAGCTCAACAGTATCGCATCTTGTTTTTTGATAAAGCCTCTCCCCACAGGTGTCTTCACGTCCGGCAGCTCAATATCGCAGCCAATCAGAAAAAGCTGTTTCAGGAATGGGCGACCACAGCCCGTAGCTTTCCTTCTATTGGTAGCCCGCAGGAAAGCAAGCTGCTGCTCAAGCGCGAACTAGAAGACAACCTTAAGCCCAGAATTTTAATGAACTTTGAGGCTGTCCATTCGGACGCTAAGCCCGGAATAGACGCCTCCTTAGGCTTTTAGACTGGGATTGTTAAAGACTTACTTTTCGCGAGGGAAGTGAATAATCGGGTGCCAGGAAGATCGGAGAATAGCGCTGGTGAAGCTAGGCACTGTGAACTTAAGGATGCCGCCAGTGTTGCCAGAGCAAATAGCGATCGCGCTAATATCATGCACCTCTCCAGACTTCAAAATTTCATCTAGCGGGTTGCCCGTCCGCACCTCTGCAATCACCTCGGATTTAATTTCAGTGCCAAAGCCCTCTAGATCAGCCTTTACCTTTTCTAGCTCAGCTTGAGCCCTCTTAACAGGATTTTCGCTAGCAATTCGCCCACTATCGTCTATCACCCAGCAGAGCAGGCAGGTTTTTAGCGCGCCGTCTGGATCGGCCTTAATTCTAACTTTGATTCGATCTACCAGCTTTTTGGCACTGCTGCTGCCGTCGTAGGGTAGCAGCAAATAGTCAAACATATTTTGGCAGCGCTGGGCTAGTTCAGCCTCGCGATAGGTCGCGATTAGCTGCGGCCTGAGAATCAGTATCGGCACATCCAGTTTGTCCACTAGGTTCATAGTGGTGCTGCCAAATACCCGTTCGTTAAGAGCCGTGCGAGTGGCCATGCCTGAAATAATGATATCGGGCTGATGCTTTTTGACGGCTCTAAGAATGTTGTCACTGTCACGGCCAGAAACCACATCAATTTCAACTCGCGCGCCTTCAGGCACAGCAGATTCTGCCGCAGACAGCTTTTGTCGCGCTTTGCTGATCTTTTCTTCGTCCACGCAGGGGATTTCGCGGGAAGTCATCAGCGGCACACTGTGAAAAAACACGATGTGGTTCATCCCGCCTTTCACCAGATCGGGTACAAAATCGGCTAAGCGCTGAAGACTATCCGAAAAATCAGTACAAACGAGCACACGCTTAAACATAAAATTGCACCTGTAAAAGGCTGGGAGTAAACTGCTTTAGATCAATCATGCGACCTGTGTATGTCAACAGTATCATTCCTTCAGAAAATCAGTTTTAAGGAGTGAGGGAGTCTTTGATGCGGCTGTTGATACAGAAAGTGCGATCGCCGTAATATTATCTCTGCCCCCTTTGGCTTTGGCCGTCTCTACGAGCCTAACGACGGCCTCTTGACAGGTATGCGCCGCCTGTAGGCAGGAAATAATCGCATCGTTAGAAAGTTCTTCAGTGAGCCCATCGCTACATAGCAAAAGCCAATCGCCTACCTCAACTTGCAGCTTTTGAGTCTCAACCGTCAGCAAATCTTCACGCCCTACGCATTGAGATAAAACATGCTTCCAAGGATGGCGCTGTAGCTGATCAGGCGGCAACTCACCGTCTTTGATCGCTTGAGCAACCCAGGTGTGATCTTGCGTAATCTGAAAAAATCCACTCTCTCTGAGCAGATAAAGCCGAGAATCGCCAACATGCGCGCACCAAAACTGACCCTCTTGGCAAATCACAGCTACAACGGTAGTCCCCATATCAAAGCGCTCAGGGTGAGCCTGCTGATCGGCCAAAATAGCGTCATTAGCCGAAAATACTGCTCGTTTCAGCAAATCTGAAATGTCAGCATTGTGCTCTCGGTGAGCGGCTACGTATTGTTTGATGGCATCGGTTGCCAGCCAGCTCGCTTCTTGTCCACCAGCGTGACCGCCCATACCATCGGCAACAATAAACAAGTCGCCCGCCGGCGATAGGTAGTAGCTATCTTGGTTTGCAGCGCGGTGTAGCCCAACATCTGTAAGGCCAGCAAAGTCTAAACCCATTGATGAATGGCTCATAGTTTCGATAGGCATTTGCCAGCAGATGAAACTAACAAAATGGGAACCAACAAAACGAATCAACCAAAATTACGGCATTCTATCGGCTTTGGCAATTTTCATCAGCAGGCGAATTAAAGTGATGCCTGTGATAGCGGCCAGTATGCCCATGACAATAGCAGGCCAAATCGTGAGCGCTTCGTAGAATATGGCGAGCAGAGTGGCTGAAAGGGTAAAGGTACCCACTAGCAGAGCGTAGCTGTTCGCCAGGGATAGATCGCTGTTGCGTCGGAGGATGCGATCGCTCTCAATTGAACGCACCCGCACCCGAATATCGCCGCGATCTAAACGGTCTAGCGTATCTTCAATACGCCGAGGCAGGCTCAGAGCAGAAGAGCCAACCTGCGCGGCCTGCCGACTAATTTCACCTAAAATACCGCTAGACTCACCTGGGCCACCGTTTGTCATAAGCTCGCTCGCATAAGGTTTAGCTGCTTCCATAAAGTTAAACTCTGGATCAAGCCCTTTTCCAACGCCCTCAAGGGTAGAAAAAGCTCGCATCACAAAAGTAAACGTTGCTGGAAATCGAAAAGGCTGATCGTAGGCAACCGCATACAGATCGTCGCTGATGGCCGCAACCGACTGCTCCTCAAACGGCTTGTCCATCAGGTTATCTAAAATGTATTGAATGGAGCGTCTCACTGGCCCCATGTCGTCAATTTCAGCCAGCGCCCCTAGCGCAACTAAAGAGGTCATCACCTGAGAAGCGTTCCGCTGGGCAATGCCGACAAACGTATCCATCAGCCGAGCGCGAGTCACCGCCGGAATTTGCCCCATCATGCCAAAATCATAAAAAATTAGCGCCCCGTCTGCCGGGTTTACAGCAATATTGCCGGGGTGAGGATCCGCATGAAAAAAGCCATCTGACAGCAGCTGGCGCAAATAGGCATCTGCCCCCAATCTAGCTAGCCGCTTGCGATCTAGTCCAGCCGATTCTAACGCTTCATAATGGCTGATTTTAATTCCGGGCATGTACTCCATCGTCAGCACCCGAGGCGTAGTGTAGCGCCAGTAAATGCGCGGCACCATTACCCAGTCAACGCCTCGGAAGTTGCGCCTGAACTTATCGCCGTTGCGACCTTCGTGAAGAAAATCAATTTCTAGCCATAGCAAGCGACAGCATTCGTCATAAATGCCCATCCAGTCGCGGCCCTTGCCCCAGTCAGGATGATTTTGAAAGTATTGAGCGATGCCCTTAAGAATAGAAAGGTCAATGGCAAAGAGCCGAGCAAGCCCCGGTCGCTGAATTTTGACAACAACCTCTTCACCCGAATGTAGCCTAGCTAGATGAACTTGGCCCAGGCTTGCCGCTGCAATAGGAACGGGATCAAAGCTGTTGTAAAGCTCTGCAAGCGGACGGCCAAAGTCGCCTTCAACAATTTCTTTTGCCTTTTCATAGGTAAAAGCAGGCACCCGATCTTGCAGCTTAGCTAGCTCATTGACGTATTCAATCGGGAACAAATCGGCGCGGGTAGAGAAGAGCTGGCCTATTTTAATGAAGGTTGGCCCCAAGCTGAGGCAGGTTTCTCGAATCCAAACGGCGATTTCTTCACGACGCTTTGTTTGCTTTTCGGGTGTAATTGTGCCGCCATAAGTCCAGGCTTTGCCATAAAGCCACCGCTTGGCTAGCAGCTTAAGCACAAACGACCAGATGTCAAGAAATCGCTGAGGTCGTGAGTAGGTGCCGCGATTCCATCGATAGTCACCGTCGCGATAGGTCTCGCCGCTGTAGGAGGGCTGTGCGGAGATAGAAACGGCTCTGCCAACAGCTGACCTTTCTTTATCTACTAGGTCAGCACCTGAAATTCGCTCGTTTGAGCGCTGATGAGTAGGGTTAGAAACTGGTTCAGCAGGTGGAACTGGCGCGGTGCTTGATGGGTGCTTTCCTGGATCTAATACGCCGTTACGAGAATTGCCGTTGCCACTGTGAGGCACGCTGCTCTGGCTGTCTAAAGGAACACTGTTTAAAGGCACAGGGTTACTGGTGGAGAGCCTGTGGCCCACCGTCAAATCTGCCGGTGAATCGGACAGGGAGGAGGATTCACTTTCTTTAGAAACGGCAGACACTCAGACTTCCTGTAAATAAAATGCTCAAAATGCGTTAAGGGGTTTGGCGATGCTGCTGAATGGCGGCTCTGACCTGGGCGATTTCAGCTCTTAAATTATCAATAGTGGCTTGTAGGTCTTCTGTATTATAGGCGACTGAAGGGCCAGCTTGAGGCGATCGCGGCGTAGCCACAGAAGCGCTACCTGCATATCCACTGCCCGCGCCGTTTTCCTCAGCTTTGGCCCGTTCTTGATCGGCTCTAGCCATGACTTCGTCAGTGAACTGACGCAAATTTTCGCGCGCTTCAGCATCAAACTTACCAAGCTGACTCAGACCCTGACTGGCTACATATCCAGCCCTTTCGCCTAAAGCCGCCGCCAACGCTCGTCCGACAAAAAAAGCTTGCAGCATTGGATTACTCATAAAAAATTTTGTACGGCTCACAGTTGCAATTATAAACACCCTTGAGTCAGTTCTGGCAGATTTGCCGCTGACCTTTCTCTCACTGACCTTGTTTAGTATGGAGGTTCTTCACTGACGGGCGCTTCTACCGCAGGGTAGTTTTCAGAATAGTTTTCGTCTTCAGGATACGACGCTTCGGGGTAGGGCTCTTCATAGTAGGGCTCTTCAGGATAGGTTGCGTCGGGATAGGCTGCGTCGGGATAGGGCTCTTCGGGATAGGCGCTGGCTGCTTTTTCGGTAGAGGGTAGTGTATAAAGATCGCTGGTTTGCTGCTCAGGGGTAGCGCCGCCGGGCAAATAGTGATTGCTGGCGGTTCCTTGAGGGAGTTCGGGAGCCCAGTTAGAGAGCGCCGGAAACGTTTGCAGGGGGCTTAAAAAGCGGGCGTTTGATGAATGGGAAAGGGAAAAGCGGATGACGATGCCGCTAGAAATACCCACTAGCCCAGCTAGTCCAGCGGTGATCAAAAGCGCTTGTGAAAGGCTAAGAGGAGCGTTTTTTGGCCGGGTAGAAAGCTGGCTAGCATCGGATTCAAGGGGTGATAGAGACATGTGATTTGTAAAACTACTGTTTGTAAAGCTATGAGAAATCTGCAAAGGGAAATCTGCAAAGAGAAATCTACAACGGGAAATCTGCAAAGAGAAATCTACAACGGGAAATCTGCAAAGAGAAATCTACAAAGGATAGTGGGATAGAACGTAAGATTCTGCTTCTTGGGGGGTGGTGAGTTCACCGTTGAGGGTGATCGCATTAATGGTGCTGATAATATCTTTAAACTGCGGGCCTGGTTGATAGCCCAGTCGCTTGAGCGCCGAGCCATTGATTAAAGGCGGCTGATGGGAGAGCCGAATGATATATTGCCAAATTTGCGGGCCGAGCGTGTAAGGGTGGCGATCGCACATTAGCAGCAGTGCTGAAATATCATAGGGTTGCAGCAGCTCATAAATTTGGCTAGGCCGCTGAGCTTTGGGTAGTTGCTTGAGTAGGGCTGCTTCCCAAAGGTGGAGGTTTTTGAGCAGGTGCTGACTCTGGGCGTCTAGGCTGAGATTGATGGCGGTGCGATCGCGCAAAGGCGGATCTAGCTGAGCAATAATCAGCTCTAGCAGGATCAACCAGCGAGGCTGAGTTATGCCCAAAGTGCGATCATCAAACCTGTTTAGCCAGCGATTCATGCGGCCCATCTGCCTGCACAGCGCCGGGGTCATTTCTAAGTCGCTGTGCAGGCAGGCTAGTGCGCCCAATCGCGAAATTTTAGTCAAAGCGGCCTGCCACTGATCGCCTGAGAGCAGGTACTTCAGCTCTGCCTTAAGTCGAGTTTGCAGCGCAGGCGTTTTATCTCGATTGGCCTGTGCCTGGGCATAAACACCGCTGCTAATGGCATAGCGAATGAACTGCTCAGTTTGAGGCTCGATGGTAAAGCCTAGCCGCACCGCAAACCGCACCGCTCGAAAAATACGGGTAGGATCTTCAATAAAACTATTGGCGTGGAGCACCCGTATATGCCCCTGCTGTAGGTCTTGCCAGCCGCCAAAGTAGTCTAACAGTTGACCTGAAGCTGCGCCATTGGCCTGGTTGATGGCCTGTTCATCGCTGCCGTTGAGCCGGATGGCCATCGCGTTGATGGTGAAATCGCGGCGATAAAGATCCTGCCGAATCGAGCTGGCCTCTACCTCGGGGTTGGCCGCTGGATAGGGGTAGAACTCCGTTCGCGCCGTGGCAATGTCGATCAGCAAGGGCTCTAAAGGCTGATCTGACTCTGATGAGCCCGTCGGATGCCAGGTCAGTGCAGCCGTTTGAAACTGACCGTGAACCTGTACGGAAACCTGAGGGTATTGAGCTTTAATCGCTTCTGCAAGCGCAACGCCTGCGCCTGGTTCAGCGCCATCTACAACCAAATCGATATCTGTGAGCGGATGAAACTGCTGATTGGGCTCTGGTAGCTGAGCGAGCAAAAGATCTCGCACCGCGCCGCCCACTAGATAGAGCGCCCAGCCGTTTTGGTTGGCGACCTCTGCAATTAGCATCAGCGCTGGCCACACTTGCGGGATTCGATTTTTGAGCTGCTGGTAAAGCGTTTCTGGCGCAGGCGGATAAATCGCTATAGGCGAGGCTGATTTTACCTGCGGTTTTAAGTCCGCTGACCTGTCTTCTGGCCTGTCTTTTGGCCTGTCTTTTGGCTGCTCCTCTGATCGCCTCTCTGACCTGACCTCTGGTCTTTCATTTGGTCTGGGGTATGCCTGCTGGGTTTGGTGAAGCTGGCGCAGCAGGTCTGTTCGGGTGACGATGCCGACAAGCTTCTCAGCCTGCAATACGGGTAGCCTGCCGATGTCGTAGGTCACCATCAAGTCTTGGATTTGAGTGAGGGGAGTTTCTGGCGCTATGCTTTTGATTTGTCTGCTCATGCAGCCCTTTACAGGCGCGTGACCGAGGCCATGGCGCAGGGCGATGTCAATATCGCGGCGGGAAATAATGCCGACTAGCTCAGCTTGGTCGTTGACGACGCACAGGCCCGTATGACCGTAGCGCAGCGAAATGCGCTGGGCTTCGTCTACAGAGGTCGCGGGCAAAATGGTGCGCACGGGCGAGGACATAAGTGATTTGGCGGTTGGCAGGGCAGGAATTTGCGATCGCACCGCCGCCAAAGCCTGCTCAAAAACAGCCGCTACCCCTCCTTTTTCTGCCAGCAATTCTGCTTTAAGCGTCGCTGAGGCTGCTTGGGCATGGCCACCGCCGCCCAAAGGCTCAAAAATAGAGCGCAGGTCTACTCGGCTGTTAGGTAGCAAAGGGGTAGGGTGCGATCGCCCAATCATAACGGCCTTTTGAGACATCTTTTGCTGCCTCTTCTGCCGTGGGTGTCGCTGAGCTTGATATTTTGCGCATAGCAGCAGCGTGTCTAGCCCGAGTAGCGTCATTAGCTGACCTGCTAGCCCAGAAAGCCCCGGCGTAAAGCTTTGCGTTTCGAGCCTGACCCAGCCTAGCTGATGCCCTCTCACCGTTTCCGTTTGAACAACTTCTAACGCTTGGCCTAGCAGATCTTGAAGCTGGGGAGAGAGTCCAGGCTCCTTATTTTCAGCAATCGTTTGCTGATTGGCACCCTGGGCCATTAACCAAGCCAGCGCCTGCGCATCGCGAGAGGTGGCCTGCTCAAAGGTCAAAGAGCCCGTGTCGCTGTGAATGCCCAATGCCATCACGGTCGCTTCAAAGGGCGATGGCACAATATGTTTACGCTGCAGCGCTTCCACAATCAGCGTAGTGGCTGCGCCAACGGCTTCTATATGAACCTCAGCAGATGGAAAATCGGGGCTGCTGGGTTTTTCGTTACGCTCGGCATCAGTCTCAGATAGATGGTGATCGTATATGGTAATTGGGATGTTTGAGCGCTCGGCCTGATCGAACCAGTCGCTTAGCGGCGAGAAGCGATCGCGACTGCTCGCATCGACTAGGGTGAGCGATCGCACCTGATCAAACGCAACGGCCCGTCGATCAACCAGCGGATACTCATCTCGCCAAATCGCCAAAAAATCTCGCACTGTCGGATGGGCATTGCCAGCCAAGACAATCCGACTGCCCGGTTGCAGCAGCACCGCTCCCGCCGCTGCCCCTAGCGTGTCAAAATCAGCCGTTGTGTGACATAAAACTAAATTCATCAAGATTACGCTAAAAAAACAGGTAGGGCAGGCAGAAAGCGAGAAGCCAGCAAATCACCCTAACCGATTAAACAACCGGGCTAACTGCTGAGACTGACGGCGAATCGTAAAATATCTTTGCCAAAGCTCTTTTGCAAGGGCACTGATTTTTGATAGCGTACTCATATAGGATCATCATTCATTGCCTACAGCTATTATCTGAGATTTTTGTTGTGCGATCGCTGATGGGCCGCTTTTAGATTAAATAGTGTTTTGAGAGTACGAAGATCATGTCTATTATTTTTCAGCTACTTCTGTTTGTTCTAGTGCTGTGGTCTTTTGTGATGATCATAGGCGTCCCGGTCGCTTATGCTTCACCGGGCAACGCAGAGCAGACGAAAAAGCTTATTCTTTTAGGCTCTATTGTCTGGGGCGTATTGGTCGTAGCCGTAGGCGGCTTTAACTTCCTGGTGGTTTAGCCCTTGGTTTAGCCCGCCTCGCCCTTTAGCTCCTTACCCATTATTGATTCTATATGGCAGTTTTTGAAGGCAGTTTCACTCAAACAGGCAGCATGAAGTTTGCCTTCGTGATTGGTAGATTCAATGATTTGGTAACCAATAAGCTGCTGACGGGCGCGCAAGACTGCCTTAAGCGTCATGGCGTTGATGTTGAGCCCAATGGTGAGCAGGTAGATTATGCCTGGGTGCCGGGCAGCTTTGAGGTGCCGATGGTGGCTCGGCAGCTAGCGCTGAGCGGGCGTTACAGCGCCATTATCTGCCTGGGCGCGGTGATTCGCGGGCAAACGCCGCATTTTGACTATGTGGCCGGAGAAGTCGCTAAGGGAATTGCCGCGACTAGCTTTCAAACGGGCGTACCCGTTGTATTTGGCGTACTTACAACTGATTCTATGCAGCAGGCGCTAGAGCGAGCGGGCATCAAGAGCAACCTAGGATGGAACTACGCCATGAGCGCCCTAGAGATGGCGAGCCTGATGCCGCAGGTGTTCAGCGGCGAAGCGGCGACTGCTAAAAACGGTCTTGCGGGTAATCGTTCAGCCGCCTTGCCCGCCTCAGTTGATTAAGGATAAGCAAGGATCGAATAAAAGGTATTGAATAATTAGGATATCCATTTGATAGAATGGATTGACAAAGGGACGTTTATTTGAGAAATTGATAAAAGTCAAAAAAATAATGCGGATGTAGCTCAGTGGTAGAGCGCGACCTTGCCAAGGTCGATGTCGAGAGTTCGAATCTCTTCATCCGCTTTTTCTAAAACGCTTTAAAGTAACGTTTAGCCAGAACGTTCAAGATCTGGGGCCATTAAATAGAATTTTAATAGGGTACCCGAAAAGGTGCCAGTAGAGTGCCAGTAGAGGGCTAGTGTTGGACTATCAGCTGTTTTGATAGCCTTCTACTGCTTTTGGGCTGAAGCGATATTGCCTAAGGCAGTGGCTTTTAATTCTTTTAGAGTAAGAATAGAGATAGCCGCCGAATTGCATCTGCATAACTTTTTTTGCTCTGTTACGTTTTTTTAGCTAAACTCGTTATCCACCGGGTGGGACTACCTGTGCACCTTAAAGAAGATCAGCCGTTAGATTTTGACAAAACCTATCCCTGCCCCTCTTGTAGACAAGGGACGCTCATCCCGATTACGCTGACAGAGGCTTGGGGATGCGATCGCTGTAAGCAAATTTTTGAGCAGCGAGACGACCCCTACTCGGTTGGAAAACTAGCAACGCCCTACCATCGTCAGCGCACCTGGCGTTGGAACGGCAAGCAGTGGCTAACGGGCAGCAAGCTTGCCAAAACAGAAACCTACGGCTCTGTGGCCATCGTGAGTTTTTTAGTATGTCTGCTGTGGTTTGGGCTCAGCCGAATTGCCGTGCCGGGATTTTTATCAATCGGGATCCTCGTATTGATATTGCTTTTGGCAGTAATCTTTTGGGTGTTGCGGCGGCGCTAAACAATGGCTTTATCTTCGTTTGATCTTACAGCGGCGCTGAGAGCGGTTCGGCAGGCTACAGAACAGCTAAACAAGGCTGACCATTCGGCTGATCAGCGCTCAAAGGCTCTGCAAGCGATGGGGCAGGCGATCGCCCAGCACCAAGATGACATTTTAGAAGCCAACACGCTGGACTTAGAAATTAGCCGCGACATGGCCGTACCTGATCTAGTTGTAGACTGGCTAAAGCTCACGCCCGAGCGCGTACAGACGGCGGCCAGCATCTTTCAGCGGCTGGCACTGGTCGGCGCTACGCTGCCCTCAACCAATACAGAAGGGGGTACTAGCTCGCACCACACTAGGCCGATTGGCATTGTCGGATTTATTTACGAGGCATTTCCAGACCTTGGGGCGATCGCCGCTGCCCTGTGCATTCGTACTGGCAACGCGCTAGTTCTTAAAGGCGGCAGTGAAGCCAGCCGCACCAATCAAATTATTGCCAGCATCTTACAGCGCACGCTAGAAGAAGTCGGCCTGCCGCCTGAGCTGATTTTCCCCATCGAATCGCCCGACATCTCACGGTTAGACATTGCCCAATGCCCCAGCCTCGACTTGATCATTCCACACGGACGGCCCAGCCTAGTCGAGCAGATCGTCAAGCAGGCCATCGTCCCGGTTATCCCTTCTAGGATGGGCAACTGTTACCTGTACTGGTCAGCCAGTGGCAGCCTAGAGCAGGTCTATCAAATGATTGCCCAAAGCCACACGGGTACCCCTGATGCGGTCAACCGAATTGAAAAGGTGCTGGTGCATGAAGCCCATAGCGAGAACGCGGTTAATCGGCTTTGGAATCGGCTACAGGAAAACGGATTTATGATTCGAGCGAACGAGGTAATGCTGAGCTGGCGAATGCCAAGCACACCCATAGATGACAAGCTAGCAGCCACCTCAGACGAAGAATGGAGCACTGCCTACCTCAAGAGAACCGTCGCCTTTCGCCAGGTAAAAGACAATAGCACGGCTATCCGCTGGATTAACGCCTATAGCAGCGGCCATGCCGACAGCATCGCAACCGCTGACTACAGCGTCAGCCGCAAGTTCATCAGCCGATGTCACAGCGCCGCTATTTATATTAATGCTTCACCCCAGTTCGTTCGCAACGCCAGACACACCAGCGAAATTGCTTTAGGTGCTTCAAACTACAAGGGGATAGGGAGCGGACTGATTGGTATGGCCGTCATGCAGTCGCATCAGCGCATTTTTCATGATTACTAGGCGAGGAAATCAGCCCGGTTAAAAGCTCAGTCAATAAAATAGTCGATCAAGAGCTGAGCTTTAAAAAAGCCTCGCTGTCAATCAGTGAGGCTTTCATTGAGTTAATGCTTAGCTAAATCCTTATGCCCGGTTTGGCGCGGGAGCTTTGGCTAGCTTTACTTTGTCCGCTAGGCCAACGGCCTGAAGCGAGCGGATGATGCCCCAGGTAACATCTATCTCCCACCACTGCAGGCCATGACGCGCCGAGTATTGGTAGGCGTGGTGGTTATTGTGCCAGCCTTCGCCAAAGGTGCAAAGCGCCACCCACCAGCAGTTTTTAGAGCAGTCGTCAGAATCAAACGTGCGGTAGCCAAATTTGTGGGTGGCGCTATTGACAAACCAGGTAAAGTGATAAACCACGACTAGGCGCACAAAAATGCCCCAGACTACAAACGACCAGCCGCCCAGCGCATAGAGCAGCGCGCCCAAGGCAACCTGAAAAATCAGGTAGTATTTGTCAATAAAGACATAGACCGGATCGTTGTTGATATCTTGCGTAAAGCGGCGAATTTCGGCTTTGGCAGGAACCTCGTGCAGCAGCCAACCCATGTGGCTCCACCATAGCCCGCGACGCGAGTTGTGATGATCTTCTGCCTGGTCGGAAAAGGCGTGGTGATGGCGATGCAGGCCAATCCATTCAATCGCGCCGCTTTGACAGGAAAGGGAGCCACAGAATAAGAAGAAATACTCTAGCCACTGGGGTACCTGAAAGCTGCGGTGAGAGATGAGCCGATGCCAGCCCAGGGTAATCCCTAAGCAGCCGGTAATCCAGTAGAGTAGGAAGGCTACGCCTACGGCTCCCCAGCTAAAGTTGGCGGGCATCAGCGCAAACAATGCGCCAACGTGAATGGCCACCATAAAGATAATGATGGGCCAGTTAAGCGATCGGTCGGTTACTTGTGCAGTCGTCATTTAAAAATCTTCTCAGCTAAAATCTTGGCGCAAAAGGTGGGGGCTTATCACTGTAGCCAAAGCAGCGTTGGATAGGCCATTAAAACAGGCTCTGGAAATGGGCCATTAGAACAGTGCAGATGAATCATTTGAACGAGATAGCGCCATCGTCGCTTCAAACTTTTTATCATATTGACGCTCAGGTCAAAAAAAACCTAGCTAGGGTGTTAGCGGCGTTTAGAAGCCACCGGGTAGGCGGGCATCACTTTGCTAGCGTGTCGGGCTACGGGCACGACGATCTGGGTAGAGAAACGTTAGATAAGGTGTTTGCACAGGTAATGGGGGCCGAAGCCGCCGCTGTAAGAGTGCAGTTTGTCTCGGGTACTCATGCGATCGCCTGTGGGCTATTTGGGGTGCTAAGACCGGGGGATGAAATGCTGGCGATCGCGGGCCCGCCTTATGACACCTTAGAGGAGGTGATCGGCACTCGGGGAGGCCAGCAGGGATCGCTTAAGGAGTTTGGGATTCAATATCGAGAGCTGCCGCTCACAGCAGCTAATCAGATTAATTACGGTGCGATCGCCTCTTCGATCACCGAAAAAACAAAGCTTGTTCTGATCCAACGCTCCTGCGGGTATAGCTGGCGTTCTAGCCTAAGCATTCATAATATTAATAAAATTATACAATTAGTTAAGCAACAAAACACAAATACCGTTTGTTTTGTAGATAACTGTTACGGAGAATTTACCGAAACGTTAGAGCCGACTGCCGTTGGCGCTGACCTGATGGCGGGCTCTTTGATCAAAAATCCGGGCGGCACCATTGCCACAACGGGCGGCTACATCGCCGGACGCGCCGATTTAGTGGAAGCGGCCCTCTGTCGGCTCACGGCCCCCGGCATTGGCAGCAGCGGTGGGGCCACTTTGAACCAAAACAGGCTGATGTTTCAGGGCTTGTTTTTAGCGCCGCAGATGGTGGGAGAAGCGATGAAAGGAAACTTTTTAGCAGCGGCGACTTTTGAGCAGCTAGGCTATGAGGTTAATCCGCCCGCCAGTGCTCAGCAGCGCGAAGTCATTCAAGCAATTAAGTTAGGATCACCTCAAAAGCTTGTAGCCTTTTGTCAGGCGGTGCAACAGCATTCACCGATAGAGTCTTACGTGAGCCCGATACCCGCGCGAATGCCGGGGTACGATTCGCAGCTCGTGATGGCAGGCGGCTCGTTTATTGACGGCAGCACGTCAGAGCTGTCAGCCGATGGGCCTTTGCGCGAGCCCTATGTTGTGTATTGTCAGGGCGGGACGCATTGGACGCATATGGCGATCGCCTTAGAAGCCGCAGCCGCAGCCGTCGGCCCCGCCAGTTAACGTTGCTTAAGTAACGCCCTTAAGCAGCATCCGAAGCAGGCAAAGAAAAGTTGAGTTCAATATATTCAGGGCGGCAGGCAAAGATAGTCTGGCCGTTTACCCGCATCAGTGAAACGCTAAACTCATTGGTTTCTAAAACTCGATAGTATTGCCCTGCGTGGGACTTTAATATTTCGCCCGCTCTGATGCCCGTTGTAGGGTTAGTCATAATGGATGCACAGCGCTGTATAAGCTTACGAGAATGAGCTTTCGAGAGCACTTCAGGAACTCCATTAATAGATATACGCAGATGCACGAGTGTTGGATGTGATCTGGCTCACGGGCTTACCTGCGTGTGGGGTTATGCCCCCGGCGCTTACGCTGCTTCATTTCCACAGGCCAATTCTTTCCAAAGCCTCTTCAATAAAAATTGAAAGCCTTTGCCTGGAGGTTTTTTAGCGCTGTTGAGGACATACTATAATCAGCTAGCGATACCTCTGATAAACGCTTGAAATCGGCGATTTTGGCAGAGATACGTAGTTGAAACTTAATAATTTGTTTAGATATGATCACGGTTGCCCTGCCCAAAGGCTCGCTTTTAAAGGAGAGCATTCGCCTGCTCAAAGCTGCTGGCCTCGACTTCAGCGGCTTTTTGGACGACAGTCATCGCCAGCTACAGATAGCCGACAGCAGCGGCCAAGCAAAGGGGCTGCTGGTGCGGGCTCAAGATGTGCCTGTGTATGTGGAGTATGGTCAGGCGCAGCTCGGCGTTGTGGGCTATGACGTACTGAGAGAAAAGCAGCCCAAAGTTGCGCACTTAGTTGACTTAGGATTTGGCGGCTGTCATTTATCTGTGGCGGTTGCGGCAGATAGCGGCTATCAATCGGCTGTCGATTTGCCGCCTCACTGTCGGGTGGCCTCTAAGTTTGTAAACAGCGCTCGGGAGTATTTTCAGTCTTTGGATTTGCCAGTAGAAATCGTGCCGCTGTCAGGCTCGGTTGAGCTAGGCCCAATTACGGGCATGTCGGAGGCGATTGTGGATATTGTTTCGACCGGGCGAACGCTCAAAGAAAATAATTTGACTGAGCTAGAGGTGCTTTATCACAGTACGGCTCGGCTGATTGCGCATCCTTTGAGCTATCGCATTAATCAGGGCGGGCTAAACAGCATTATTGAGCGGCTGCGGGCAGCGAGTCAGCTAGAGGTGTCGGTTTAGTTTGGCAGGGTCTAATCTGACGTGACAAAAATATGACAAATAAGATATCGCGCTAGAGTAGTTAGCGGTTAACGGCTTACTTTTGAGAATGTGCGATGGTGTCAGCTTCTTCTAATTCACAATCTGATACTAAGCCGCCTAACTGGAAGCCTAACCAGCAGCCCGACCAGGAACCAGACGCCAAGCGCAGCGTTAAAAGCGACTGGCGGCTGTTTTTACGGCTGATGCCCTACATTGCTCAAAATCGCAGGCAGCTTATTTTACCGCTGCTGCTGCTGGTACCGCTGTCGCTGGCGCAGGCGCTGCAGCCCGTGCTAATTGGTCAGGCGATTTCGCTAATTAAACAGGAGGATGCGGCCTGGACATTCCTGACATCAATGAGTTTGCGGTCGGGGCTTAACTGGATTATCGGTGGGCTGCTGCTGGCGATCGCCATTCGCCTAGCGCTAGACGGCTGGCAAAGCTATCAAATTCAAAAGGTGGGCCAAGACATCACCGCCGCCGTTCGCAAAGACCTTTTCGAGCATGTCACCAATCTTTCGATGGGCTTTTTTGACCGTACGCCCGTGGGCAAGCTCATCACTCGCCTGACTAGCGACGTGGATGCGCTAGGCGATGTGTTCGCCACGGGCGCGATTGGCATCATTAGCGACATGTTTTTAATTTTGGTGCTGATGGGCACGATGCTTCAGCAAGAATGGCGGCTAGGGCTGATGCTAATTGCCATGCTGCTGCCGGTGGCGGCGTTGATTGTTTATTTTCAGCAGCAGTATCGCAAGGCTAATTACAAAGCGCGGGAAGAGCTTTCAACGCTGAACGCGGACTTGCAGGAGAACATTAGCGGCATTAACGTGGTGCAGCTTTTTCGCCGCGAACGGTTCAACGCTGAGCTGTTTCGCACGGTGAACAATCGCTATGTGAGCGCGCTCGATACGACGATTTTTTACGATTCGGCGGTGTCGGCCACGCTGGAATGGATTGCTTTGGTGGCGATCGCCGGCGTCTTAGCCTTGGGCGGCTCTTTGGTCACAGGCGGTGTAATGGAAATCGGCACCCTCACCGCGTTCATTCTATTCGCTCAAAAGCTGTTCGACCCCTTGCGCCAGTTTGCCGATAAATTCACCGCTATTCAAGCGGGGTTGACCGCTGTAGAGCGCCTCAACGACCTAATGAACGAACCTATCACCATCCGCGATGCCAGAAACCCGGTGTCACTGCCGACCGATACGCTGGCCAACAGCGACACGGTGATTCCCGGTGAAATTCGCTTTAACAACGTCTCTTTTGGCTACAAAGCGAATGATTACGTTCTAAAAGATCTTGACTTCACCATTCGCCCCGGTGAAAAAGTTGCGCTGGTTGGCCCTACAGGGGCGGGCAAAAGCTCGATTATTCGGCTGCTGTGCCGCCTGTATGAGGTGAGTGAAGGGCAGATTTTACTAGACAATGTCGATATTCGAGAGATTGCCCAGCAGGATTTGCGCGATCGCATTGCCATCATTCTGCAAGATGGCTTTCTCTTTTCAGGCGACGTGCAGCGCAACATTACCCTGGGCGAAAACTACAGCTTTGAGCAGGTGCGCAGAGCCGCTGAGCAAACCAACGTCGATACGTTTATTGAGGCGCTGCCGCAGGGCTATAGCACTCAGCTACGAGAGCGCGGCACAAACCTGTCGGGCGGACAAAAGCAGCTGCTTGCCTTTGCCCGCGCTGCCGTTCGCAATCCAGGAATTTTGGTGCTTGACGAAGCCACCGCCAACTTAGACGTCGGCACCGAGGCCATGATTCAGCAGGCGCTAGACAAGCTGCTCGAAGATCGCACGGCAATTATCATTGCTCACCGCCTCTCGACTATTCGCAACGTAGATCGCATTTTGGTGCTAAAGCAGGGGCGACTCATTGAGCAGGGCTCTCACGATGAGCTGCTTAAGCTTGACGGCCTTTATGCCAGCTTGTACAAACTGCAAATGCTAGGCCAGTAGGCAGCGAAAATAGAAAACTTATGAAGGGAACGGCATCTTATGGGCTTTCAACTCTCTGAACTCTCGCTGATTGGCGCGCCGCGTCATCGGCAAATGCTTTTCTCACGCATCAAGATGAAGGCCCTACTCAGCCTCCCAAAACAGCTAAAGCAAGTTTTCTTTCAGGGTGAGCAATGCTACTGCCCTATTTGCGAAAGCCACCTTCGAGGGTACGAACGCTTTGGTCACATCGCTAACGAGTGGTGCCCCATCTGCACCGCAATGAGGCGACAGCGACTAATGTGGCTGTTTTTAGCACGCGATACTAACCTTTTGGATGGGACGCTCAAAAGGCTGCTGCACATAGCACCCGGCGTCGCGCTTGAGCCCAGGCTGAAGCAGGTGGACAATCTCGACTACACTACGGGGGATCTGTTTAATCCTGACGTAATGGTGACAATGGACGTTACCGATATCCCTTTCCCCAATGGCTCATTCGATGCTGCTATTTGCAGCCATGTCTTGGAGCATGTTCCCGATGATAGAAAAGCCATGCGCGAGTTCTTTAGGGTGCTTTTACCGGGCGGATGGGCCGTATTTATGGTGCCTATTCGCATGGATCAGCTCACCGATGAAGACTTATCCGTAAGCGACCCAAAAGAAAGAGAAAAGCGTTTTGGCCAAATTGATCACGTTCGTTTGTACGGACAAGATTTTGAAGATCGTCTAATAGAAGCGGGGTTTGAGGTGAGCGTTGTTCACGCTGACGATGTGGTTGAGCGCAGTCAATTTAAGCGAATTGGGATCAAGGCGAACGAGGTTTTGTTCTACTGTAAAAAGAAAAAAGAAAAAAGAATTCACAGGGACGGAAAATTGACATGGGCAGGAAAATAGCTCGGAGGCGATCGCTGCTCATGGCCTCAGCGATTTTGGCAGCAGGCGGACTTAGCGCAATTGCACCGATGGCCCGTTCGCAGCCGTCGGGCCAGCTTGATATCGTTAGAAATGCGCAGCAGGTGCCGACGGCTCGCTATGGCCGAGGTGAAGCGGTAGACTTGTCTTTAATTGTGGAAGAGTGGCGCGATCGCTACCCCACCATCCCAATATTTGTCTGTAGCTGCAATGCAGCCACCTGCGGCAACCCAGCCGTTTGGCCCTTTAGATCCTACAGCCGCTATCAGCCGTTTGTCGCCTTAGGCAAACCCAACGCCGCCAGCAGCGAAACCACAGGCTTCAACTGTTTCAATATGGAGACAGGCGATTCCCCTTGACGTGATTCATCTGGTTTTGATCCATCGTTTTGAAAGTCGTTATCGTTAGCAACCTAAGATGTGGCAATCCCCCCTTCATCAGCGCGCCTCTGGTCTATCCCATCATAGGCTTGCCCTCAGCTTTATCGGCGGCGTCTCCCTCTTCTTGCTGCCTCAGTTTCCTGCGCCTCAGCCCGCCATAGCTCAAAGCACCCCAGCTCAAAGCACCCCAGCTCAAAGCACCCCAGCTCAAAGCGCCCCGGCACAAGCCGCACCCGTTCAAGCGGCCCCTACCGCGCGATATGCTCAAGGTGAAGAGGTTAATCTAGCTGAAATCGTCACCGAATGGCGCGGCTACTATGCAGATGTGCCCGTGTACCTATGCACCTGCCAGGAAACCACCTGTGACCAAACCGAGCAGTGGCCCTACCGAGAATATGATCGCTATCAGCTAGGGGTAGCCCTGGGCCCGACTAACGGCAAAGTCGCCGAAGCCTCAGGCGCAAACTGCTTTGACATTGCTGACGGCTCACGCCCCAGTAAGCCAAGAGCTTTTTCAGCCGAGCAAAACAGTGCCAATTCTGCTCAAGCCACTGCGCCTCCTAGCAGTTCACCGCCCGCCCCCTCATCCGCACCATTACCTACACCATCACCGACTGCCCCGCCAGCGGCAACTTCTCCAACCGCGCCCGTCAACGGCAGCGACATCCCAGTTGCAAAAGCCATCAACAACGGTGCAGCCCTGCAGCTCACTTGGCCCAGCGGCACTACCAATGTGATCGCGGTGACTGGCAGCAATTGGAATGTTAACGTGCTCAATGCGTTTGACTGTGCCAGCGCCAGCCTAGTAGAACAAAAAACGATGGTGGCGCAGCGAATGATCGGCGAACCCGCTGTTAATAGCATGACGGGCAACGTAGCCGTACCTGTCCTGTTGGACTCTTGTATAGAAACCGATCAGTCGGCTGTGTTTGTAGTAGATCCTAGCGAGGGCGGCGGCTATTCGCTGTATCGCACTCAGCTACCGGGCAAGCAAGCTAATCAGGGGGCTCGCAATTTGCCCAATGAGTTTTCTACCTATGCCTTTAGCAGCATTGCTGGCCTACGCTATTGGGATGGGTCGCTGTTGGTGCGTCAGGGATCGGCTTCGGGGGCTGAGGCGCTGATGATTTTTCGAGCGGGCCGTACGCCTGCGGGCGAGTATGCGGGCTGTGGTGTGACCATTGCGGGCGAGGGAGATCAGGTGCTTTGTCCTAGAAATGGCCTGCCCTAGACATTAGCTTGAGGAAGTTGTCTTAAGTAAAACCTATCAAAAGCTGCTGTATGAGCTTGCCGCTGCCAGAAATTACGCCAGAAATTACACCAGAAATCACACTAGAAGCAATCCCAGAAGCAATCCCAGAAGCAATCCCAAAAGTCACCATGGCTATTTTGTATCAGGAGGGCCGTTTCTTGATGCAGCTAAGAGATGATTTTCCGCATATTATTTATCCCGGCGTCTGGGGATTTTTTGGGGGGCATATAGAGGCGCGAGAGCAGGCTGATGTTGGCATTCGTAGGGAACTACAAGAGGAAATAGGCTATGTTCCAGCTCAGCTAAACCTATTTTGCGAGCAGATGGATAGCAAAGTTCACCGCTATTTTTATCACGGTGCGCTAACGGTGCCAGTGAGTTCATTGCAGCTTAATGAGGGCCAAGATATGGCGCTGTGTTCGGTAGATGAGATTCGAGCCGGAAAGAAGTATTCGGATCGGTTGGGGGAGATGCGATCGCTCGGCAAACCCCATCAGCAAGCCCTGCTCACCTTTATCAGCAACATAAATTATCAGTAGCCCTGCGTTAGAGAAACTAGAGAAAGATCGGCAAACTGATCGGCATAAAAACATGGGCTGAAGCCGTGTAAGCTAGTAGTTGCAGTAAACAGCGCAAAGCTCAAAAGCGGCATGACTGCTCCCTACCGTCAGTATGATCCTAGCCTGCTTGAGCCTACCTATCCTAAGCGAACCCGTCGGCTCGAAGATTTGGCTGTTGAGCTAGCTGCCCAGGCGGGCCAGCTTACAAAAGGGCTACATCCAACGGTTGTTGCTTCATTAAGAGAACTCGTGCGCTCAATGAACTGCTATTACAGTAATTTGATTGAGGGCCATCGAACCACGCCTAGAGACATTGAAAGAGCGTTAAACCAAGACCTGTCGAGCGATCCTAAGCAAAGAGATCTCCAGCTAGAGGCAAAAGCGCACATTGAGGTTCAACGCCTGATTGATCTTGATGCTGATTGGCAAGGCCAAAATGTAGTCAGCCCAGTTTTTATGCAGCGCATTCACAAGGCTTTTTACGACCGTCTGCCAGATAGCCTATGGCAAATAGATACAGCAACGGTGGTTCCTGGTCAGTTTAGAACAGTCAGCGTTCAAATCGGTAGCCATGTCCCCCCCAATCCAAAAACAGTGCCCAAGTTTTTAGAGCGATTCTCTCAGGTGTATGAGCCTGAGAAGCTATCGAAAATCGATCAGATTATTGCCGTATCCGCTGCTCATCACAGGCTTTTGTGGATTCATCCTTTTTTAGATGGCAACGGTCGAGTTGTGCGACTTTTATCACATGCTTATTTACAACAGATTGGCATTGGCAGTAGCCTGTGGTCGGTGTCTCGGGGGCTAGCGCGGAAGGTACAAACCTATCGCAAGCTTTTGGCTGTGGCAGATGGGCAGCGGCAGGACAATTACGATGGCCGTGGCAATTTGACGATGGCAGGCTTGGTTCGCTTCAGCGACTTCTTCTTAGAAACCTGTCTCGATCAGATGGCTTTTATGGAAAAGCTGTTAGAACCTCAGCGGCTGCTGAAGCGGATGGAAGTCTATGCTGTGGTTGAAACTAATCAGCGCCAGCTATTGCCTGGAAGTTTTTTAATATTAAAAGCTGTTTTTTTAGAAGGCGAGATGTCGCGAGGTAATGCGGCGGCTGTTACAGGCTATCAAGAGCGGCAGGCTCGCTCTGTGCTTGCACAGCTTTTAAACAGGGGGCTGTTAACGTCAAACTCAGCCAAGGGAGCCGTAAGACTTGCCTTTCCAGTCACTTTTGCAGAGCAGTTATTTCCTCAGCTATGGACTGATTTGTAGCGCAGCTCACTTTGTTGTTTCACGAAGGTTCTTATGCTGAAGTTTTACTACCATCCGCTTTCTCCAATTGCGCGTCGGGTGTGGATAGCGCTGCTCGAAAAAGAGATTCCTTTTGAGGCTGTGTTAGTAGACCTGCGCGGCGAACAGTTTGAAGCAGATTTTCTCTTGCTTAATCCGTTTCATCATGTGCCTGCCCTAGTTCATGATGACCTGCGCCTGATTGAATCTATGGCTATACTCGACTATCTTGAGCTTCAGTTTCCGCAGGTGTCTTTATCGCCAGATACGCCTGGTGCGATCGCCCAAATGCGCATGGTGCAAATGGTCGTCACCAACGAGCTGTTGCCCAAGCTGGTAGCTGTTGTGATAGCAGATGAAGAAAATCCTTTACCTGAAAAAACAACCGACCATTTGGAGATTTGTCTGCGGTTTTTAACAAAGCAGTTGGGTGATAAAGATTACTTTGGGGGCGATGCGCTTAACCTAGCTGACGCTGTAGCGGGTGCAACGGTGCCGTTATTTAACCGACTGGGTGTGTCGTTACGCGCTTACGAGTCTCTTCAGCAGTGGCAAGATAGAATTACGTCACGCTCGGCATGGCAGCTTACAAAGCCCAGCGATTCAGACTTTCAGCTCTGGCAAAGGTGGATTCGGCTTCAGGTGCAGCGAGCCAAGCAAAACCGTCAGCGGTAGTGTGATTTAGGAAGGCTTAGGTATCTTTTTGTCAGCGGGCAGGCGCTCCAGAAGGGGCTAGCTTCTGTCGTTGAAACGCTAAAGCAACAGGCATTAGAAAATTTCGTAACTCACCAGGCGATCGCGCCTCAATAAGGCAGCGCGGCGCGTGAAAAAATGATGGCGCTTTGTCATCCTAAGTCCGCTGCGGTAAAGCTCGCTCAAATTTATACAGAAGCGCTGGCTTAATACGCTGCAAAGCTGTGATGAGCGTCATCTTCTGTATTCAAAGCCAGTTGAACAGCGCAGTGCGTGAATTTTACCTCATCACGCTTTCGGCTTTTTCTAGTTCTACAATAGTCTCTGCTTCTATAGCTTCTGCTGTCTCTAATTCTTTATTACCTTCATTCATCTGCCTGCTTGGTACATCAACAGCCGCTGTTTGAGAAATAGAGCTTTTTATTGTAGGTCTTTTAATTGAGCTACAGGCTGCCATCAGTAGGAGAATGAACAAACTGAGAGATAATAAGGGATGATTTTGGGTAGTGCGATTTTCCATGATGAGGTATCTTGGCAAGAGATCAAATTGTTATACAGCGCGGTAGCTGCCTATGTGACCGCAGTATGCTGTTTCCAGCCACCATAGACAGATCTGCTAGGACACTTAAAAATTTGTCGCGCTGTCTACTACCGAACGAGAAAAGTTCGCCGAAACAAAAAACAAACATTAAACAATGTTGTTTAGTAGTGAAACAAGCGAGGCGTAAGCGACTTTACTACAGCACGGCTAAGGCAGTAGGTCAGCCCCTTACGCTATTCTTTCGTGGGTACAGTCAGCGCAGATACCATAGAGGATAAGCTGGCAGTCAAGGACATGATACCCGGCGTCTTTTGCTGTCTTCTCACCAATTTCGGCGACGGAGTTTTCCTCAAACTCTAGCGTTTGGTTACAGTGCAAGCACACGATGTGGTGATGTTCGCGCAGGGGACGATTGAGTTCGTAGTGCTTATGACCTTCTGCGAGTTCTAGCTCTCTTAGCAATCCCATAGAGACCATCAGGTGAAGTGTTCTATAAACTGTAGATAGGCTAATGTGGTTTTCCACAGAAGCAGACCTGCTGGCGTTATCCTCTTTCAGCGTCTTATGGAGGTCTTCTGCGCTAAGATGCTCGCCTTGAGTGAGTGCCATGAATATGCTCAGAACCTTCTGGCGCTGAGGTGTTAGGCGGTAACCTCTCGCATTCAACTCATCTTTAAGAGCTTCATCTGACAGAAGAGCCATGACGCATTTCCTTTAGTGTTAGTAATCATTCTTATTTAGAAAGGTCAAAAAGGTCAAGTCATCCAAAGAGTGAAGAGGAGCAATAGCGCTTACCTCCAGTCAACAGAGCGTTTCAAACCCTTTTTTTACTAAGCCGAGCGGATTGGGTACTAGGAATGTATTTTGATAGTGTGCGATCGCGGCATCATAAAATTGCCTGCGTTTACGGGCGATCGCAACGATAGGGCTCACCCAGCTCAACGCAGCCGTCTAAAACGTTAGGCTGATAGCTAGGTGAAAAAAGCTGTGCGGGCAAACTATGCGGGCAGAATAGAGCGCTGGCAAGACGGGCAAACCGCATGAATAGCAAGCTGGCAATCGAGCAGCTGATAGCCAGATTTTTCAGCCGTTTTTGCCCCTACTTTTAAAACGGAATCGTTCTTAAACTCAATGGTTTTGTTACACCGAACGCAAATAAGATGGTGATGATGATGGGGTGAGGGCTGATTGATCTCGTAGCGCTTTTGCCCTTCTGCTAGCTCTAGCTCCCGCAAAATTCCCATGCGAGACATCAATTTAAGATTGCGATAAATAGTAGAGAGCCCGATTGGATCATCTCCTGCCTTCAACATTTCGCACAAGTCTTCTGCACTAAGGTGCCTACCTTCTGGCAAGTTTTGAAAGGTCGTTAGGATCGTTTCGCGCTGAGGAGTCATGCGCCAACCGCGCTCATGTAGCTCTGCTTTTAGGGCCGATGGTGTGTAGGCAACCATGACTGTATTTCCCCATAGTAATCAATAAGATTCGACTAATGAGAATAATAGCGAATCTATGGGCTATTTGCAATAATCATTGACTATTGAGAATAATGACTAAGAGTGGTTTACAAAGAGTTACCTCATGCCTCTTTGAAATATTCCTAAAGCCTCATTAGGGGGTGACTTGATGACATTTCGGAAGGTGTAAGACGACTACAAAGCGAAGGAAAGGCAACTGCAAATGATGGGGGACTTTTGTTCTAATGCCTGCTAATAAGAGCTTATTTCAACTAGCTCAGTTTTAAAACATGGCTAGTAGTGATAGCTGCTGCTGGCTTACTGGGCTATATCCCACTAAGGAATAGCGTTTTCTAGTTGATTTTAACGGATGCTCCCAGTATTATTAGTGAGAGTATTTCTCGAT
>JBARVS010000268.1:0-7359 GCA_049646385.1 Phormidesmis sp.
GCAGATGGCAGCACGGTAGCCGTGCCAGTGAATCAGTTTGTGCTGAATGAGGAGGGTCAACGCTTGGCTCAAACGGTGGGTACAGGCAAGGCGAAAGGCCCAGGCATCTATCTGCGGGTGGAAGACGTATTAACAGGAGATGAAGGAGCCGCGATCGCAGGCGGTATTCGGTTTTCGTTTTAACGAGTTTACGTAGTTTTACTGACTGCTGATGGAGAAGATGAGCCAGAATATACTGAGATTTTTCTGGCTGAAAGCCTCTTCCTGCATATGTAAAAGTCTGTTTGGGAAAAGCCAGCGAGGGCTTTAGGCAGCGCTACGGGCAAATAAATAATACAAGGTAAAGAAAACATGAAGGCAAGCGAAGAAATACGGTCAACGGGTTAGCTTTTTACAGGTGCTTCTCTTTAGAAAGCGCTTTTATCTGCTAATTAACGTTTATCTGGCTGTATATCTGGCCATCTATTTAACTGTCTGTTCGGCGTAAGGAGGCAGAACATAGCGATTATGAGTTTGCTGTTGTTGTATCGACGTTTTTTATTGACTATTTTTAGACGGCTATACGGTAGTATCCTAAGTATATTTTCTTAGGCGTAACTACTGGAGCATATTTTTTGCTTATTGTCTTGTTCATGGCAGAAAAGTGCTGGCGATCGCCTCAAAATCTTGGCAGTAGGCTAGCGATCGCTCAATCTTACTTTTGAGATAGGTGCAAATCAGCCCTTGCTAGCAGCTGCATCAGCGTTCGTTGCTTTTTGCCTCTATGTCAGAATTTTAACCACATGAAGATTCGGACTATCTTTCGGTCGGCTTCTATCAGTGAAAACACTTGAATTTTATAGCGCTCGTGCCTGTTTCAGAGCCTTTTTAGAATTATATATTCCGTAAAATCTTTCAGATCAAAGGTTGTTGGGAATGAATGATACTCAGTAGTATCTTGGAGAGCCTGACAAAGACTTTACAGACATCTACCAGACACCTAAGCCAGGTACCTACGTAATCTAGGTGTTTGCAATACCCGCCTTTTATACCGACTCAAGTTCCTTTTCCTGAAGCTTCTCACCATGTCTTTATCTACTACGCCCCTATCAGTTCCGTCTCCATTGGCTTCACGGCCAAGCTCTCTATCACCTGCCGTCACCTCTGGCCCAGGCAAGCTGTCTACTTGCGCTATTCTTCAGCCCCTGTGTTTCCTTCTAGTGCGCCTATTGCAAGGCAATGCTTTAGCGCCCTATGTAGCCGCAGCACTTTTGGCCGCAGGCGGGCTTGGATTAAGTGGGCAAAGCGCTTTAGCTCAGCGGGCTAGCGTCATCCGCGATGCCAATACGGGCGCAGTTGACGTCGATCAAAACGCCTTCGATATCCGAACCGGGCCGTTAACCAACACCTCAAATATTCCGCTACCGAAGGATTTACCCCTAGATACCCAGGAAGGGCGAGAGCTGCCGGTAGGCTTTGTAGATGGTCAGCTCGCACCTAATAGCTTGGATATTACAACCAACTACGACTTTGTTGAGCGCTCTTTCAACGATGCTTTGAACGGGCCAGATGGCTCAGAAGGCCCTCAATATAGCCTTCAGCGCGACTCGTTAAAAACTACCACCCGGTTTAACCTAAACTATGTCCGTGGTGACCACAAATTTGCTGAGGGCATTCAGGTAACCGTGCTGAATGCAGACGGCAGCGTAAAAAGTACCGAGACCAAATTTGTGCGAGGAGACGGCGTTACCAGAGGCACGAGCGGAGAGGAGCTAGGTGAGACAGAGCAAATTACAGTCACCTACGGCATTGACGAGCAGGTAGAGCTGCGTATCCTCAACTTAAGAAACAACAGCGATACGCAGCCTACCCAGTCGGGTGTGTATTTCACAAAAGATGGTCAAATTATTGCAGAAGATTTGCCCGATGGGGGTGATAAAGACTTCGACGATGGCGAGTATGTAGATTTGCCCGGTGGTTCGGGTGAGGCAGAGGCCACGGAAGTACGCACCGATACAGAAACAGAGACGACCGAAGATTCAAGTCCGTTAGATCCTTTGGTGCGGCGGGACGAAAACAATGTTGAAACCAACGAAGAAACAGTCGTACAGCGCGACGAAGAAGTTGAAGAGACGGTGCTGGAGCGCGGCGAAATTGACGTGCCTAACTCGCTTTCAACGCGGTTGGGCCACGCGGTTGGGCTGCGTACCGAAAACGATGAGCTGCTGGTATACGACCGTTATTCAGCCGCAGGCGAGGTGCGAGTAGGCAGCGATGGCCTCACCGCTACGGGGCAGCTACGGCCCTTGTTTAGCAACCCAAGCGCGCCCCCAACCCTGTTGACTGGCGGCGTAAACTTTGATCCGTTCGCCGATGATAACGAGGCGGGCTTTTCGACGACGCTGGGCATTACCCAGTACCTTAGTCGCACTCATCGACTCGCGACAGATGCCTTTGGCAACGTGATTGAAAACCCTAATCCAGATGGCCCTAAGCCTTTGGAGCCTACAGGCTTGTTCAACAATCGGCGAATGGTGGGCTATGTGCCGGGCGGGGTGAGACGTGAAGAGCCAATTTTATCTTCCAACGGCGTTTTTGAGCTGCCGCAAAATCAGAGAATCGTAGTCGAGCCGCCCAATTCGCAGGCGGTGGGTCGAGGCAAGGCGGCCTATACCGATAACGTGGGCGGCCTGCTGATAGAAAGTCCCGCAGGAGCGCTGACGTTTGTGCCTCAGTGGACAAATGCTGGCTATGCCCAGAGCCCGCTTGAGCTAGAGGCAGGTTCTGCTACTAGGATTATTTATGCGCTGGTGCCGCAGCAGGCGGGTCAAAATATTCAGCTAGGTCAAACCTATGCGGTGGATGGCAGTGCTGGCGACTATCGCATCGCTGACGGTAATCTCGTTGTGATTGCAGCCGATCAAAATCCAGATAACTTTTATCAGGAATCCACTGAGGTATATACCGTAGAAGACACGCTGCCGACGATTAACAACGCGGCTAATTCGCTATTTAACGGCATTCCAGGGGTATATATTGAAACGCCTGGGGGCGATCGCATTCCCACGGTAGACCCCAACATTCCGGCTGAAGCAGATGCGCGAGTCGGCAATGAGCTATTCCCAGACGTGCCCGGTCAGCGCCCTTACGCTCGCACAACCCGAGCGGGCGGGCTATATATAGGCGGATCGCTTTCGGGTGGCTTTGGCAACCAGCGAGACATTCTTAGCCGCACCACCTCTACGTTTGAAACCCAGACCGATCAGCTCCGCACAATAGGAACCGTTAATCTCTTTGAGACACCGCGCAATCAGGTAGTTGCCACAACGACCGAGACTACCACTACTACCCAAAGACGGGGTAATGCATTCTTTAATATCGACGGTGCCGGACTGCTAGAAGCGGTCAGGTTCGATCCGACTTCTGATCCAGAAGTGATCGACACCGACAGCACTAACCTTGATTCGACCACTCGCGTTGAGCTAGGCGAAGAGTCTGCGGCGGGCAGCGAGTCTTTTGAGCGGGTTGAGGTGCTTAACAGCAATACGACCCTAATAGATCAAGACAGCTCTACTAGAGAGAATAGCTACACCAACTTTTCGCCGCTAGGGGGTGAAATTGCCCTAGGCGGTGTGTTTAACTTTGGCAATACGCCTTGGTCACAGGCTGCTAACCTAGTGCGAGCTGAGATATTTGCAGGAGATACGATTATTGGTCGTAGCTCGAATGGTGCGGATACGGGCTGGCGAGCTGAGCTGTTGCTGCATCCTTTTGGTGAAGTGCAGCGCGATGGCTATCAGTATGACGAGGCGGGCAATGTGGTGCCCCTGTATCAAACTGAGCCAGCGCTGGATGCTGATGGTAACCGAAGAGTCGAGATGCTAACGGCTGAAGATGGTAGCACGGTAGAAATGCTAGTAAGTCAGTTTGTCATTGATGATGAGACGGGCGATCGCGCCCCGCAGCGTGTCGGCACGGGCCGACCTAAAGGGCCAGGTGTGTATGTACGCGCAGAAGGTGCTTTTGATGGTGACGATGACACTGCTATAAATGGCGGCGTGCAGTTTTCCTTTTAACGCTGTTTCCCAAGGCTGTCGGCTGACGGATGGCTGACGGATGGCTACATCGTCGATACCGCAAATTCAACTAGATGAAGCTTCAAACTATTTTGTTTTATCTAAATTAAGGGGAAATCCATTGGTATTCGTGGGTTTCCCCTTCTTTTTAGCAAAAAAGGCTAAAAGAAACTATAGGGAATGTGATCTTCTAGCTGGAGTATATAACCAGTTTTGAAAAGAGCTGGAGCCTTCCGGTTAAGCAAGCTTTTTTAAAGGGTGTCTATCTATTTTATGGGTGCTCAGTTTTAGGCATCAATATTATTTTCTCTAAATATTTTCCTTAGTGTTGGTTCTGGCAATGTCTCTATCCCAAAAGCCTGCCGCAGCGCTGAATGCTGCTCGGTCAAGAGCGGGCACAGCAGAGGTCGCTCTCCCAGTCTTTGAGCCTGCTTGCTTTTTTGCGGATCGTCTCTCTATTTTGAAACTTGTGGCCACCTGTTTGGCAGCTGTTGGGCTCGGCCTGACTAACCAAGAAGAAGCTAGCGCCCAGGTCACCATTAACCGCGATGCCAATACGGGTGCCGTTCGCGTCAATCAAAATGCCTACACTATTGACACTGGCAGCCTCACAAATACTTCCAACATTCCGCTGCCGTCCTCACTGCCGAGCAGAACCGCCAACCAGCAGGCGATTCCAACTAACAACAATGGCTCCTTAGCGCCTAGCAGCGTGATCTACGGGACTGATTTAGACTATGTCAGGGCTAACTTTTCTAATGTCGTAAACGGCAGCTCTCCAGGGCCTACTTACACGCTAGAAGATGACTCGATTAAAGTAACTACTGGCTTTAATTTAGAACAAAACGTTGGCAATCATACCTTTGGCGAAGGTATTAGCATTAGAGTTTTAGATGCTAATAATAATGTTGTACCGGATGCGGTGATAACAGATGCCAATGGCCAAGTTGTCGATCAGGTATTTGTGCGAGGAAGCCGGGTTACCGTTGGCCCTAGTGGACGGCCTTTAAATAGAAGAGAAGCTTTGTCTGTGACTTACGGGGCAGGCCAAAGGGTTGAGCTACAGGTGCTCAACCTGCGGGAGAATAACGCGAGCCCAAGCGAGTCGGGCGTGTATTTTACGGATAAGGGCGATCTTATTGTTGAAGATTTGCCGGATGGTGGCGATAAAGATTTTAACGATGGCAGCTATTTTAGCTTACAGGTTGGATCGGGAGAGGCGATCGCCGTTGAAGAAAATAAAAACGTCACCTTTTCAGTCAGACCCGAGGAGAGGGTGCTAGCGCCAGAAACTAGAAGAGAGAGCCTCGTGGGTGATACCGTCGTTGAAACCGTCGTTGATTCTGAGGTGGTGGTAAGTGAAGAGATTATGCGTGGCAGCTTGGCAGCGCCTGAGCTTAGTGCGACTCGGCTAGGCCATGCGGTAGGCGCGCAAACAGAAGACGGCAAGCAGCTTGTGTATAATCGCTATGCCAGCACGGGGCGAATTAGCGCAGGCAGTGACGGCTTGAGTGCGGCAGGGCAGCTAGCGCCACTGAACAACAATCCTAGCGCGCCGCCAACTTTGTTCACTGGCGATCTGACGTTTAACCCCTGGGTAGATGATGGGCAGGCGGGGCTGAGCGCGTCGGTGGGCGTAACGCAGTTTTTAGGCCGGACGCATCGGGTGGCCGAAGATGCTTTGGGTAACGTGATTAAGCATCCAAACGGCCCGAGGCTAGTTGAGCCAACAGGATTTTTTAGCAATCGGCGCTTGGTGAGCTACGTGCCCGATCGCGCAGGTGAAACGGTGCAGGGCGAGCGGCTCTTTTCAGTAAAGGGAATTTTTGAGCTGCCGGACGCTCAGCCTATTGTTGTTGCCCCGCCCGATCCTCAGCAGGTGGGCTTAGGCAACGCGGCTTATACCGACAATGTGGGCGGCTTTTTAGTTGAAGATGCGGCTGGCAATTTGGTTTTTATACCACAGTGGACGAATGAGGGCTATGCGCGATCGCCACTGTCTTTGGCGGCAGGGGAGGCAAGCCGACTAATTTATGCGTTGGTGCCGCAGCAGGCAGGGCAGCAGCTGCGCCTGGGGCAAAGCTATCGCGTGGTTAAGGGCGACGGCGGCTATCAGGTTGCCGATGGCGGCTTTATAATTATTTCAGCCGACCGGCAGCCGCAGAATTTTTTAGAAGAGGCGGCAGAAGTGTATGCCGTAGAAGATACTGTTGTTTCGGGCAACGCTGCGACGCCTGTGTTCAACGGTATTCCAGGAATTTATACCGAACCTGACGGCAGCCTAGCCGCGACAATCGACGTGAGATTAGCAGCTGAGGCTGATGCGCGGGTGGGCAATATCGTGTATCCCTTAGAAACGCTTCCGGGCGAAAAGGGACAGATGGCCTATGCCAAAACCACTCGGGCAGCTGGGCTTTACTTGGGGGGCTCGCTAACCGGAGGAATTGGCAATCAGCGAGATACGGTGATTCGAAGCGTTTCTACCGTAAATAGAGAAAGAGATCAGCAGCGATCGCAGCAAATCATCAATACGTTCTCAACCCCCCTTTCTCAGATTAGTGAAACAACGGTAGAAACAACAGAAATTACTCGAAAAACAGGCAGAGCCCGGTTTGACATTAATACCAACGGAATACTTGGAAACGCAACGTTTACGCCAGTTTCAACAGATGCCGTTAGCACCCGCAGCCGTGATTTAGCGACGGTCACGACTGAAAGAAGAGGTGAGGAAGTGCTAGCAGATTCTACCACGCTAGAGTCTGTACAGACCTTGGCAACTCGCACCCGTGTTTTAGATCAAGAGGCAACGACCGATACTAACCGCTATGCTAACGCTTCCGCCGTGGGTGGTGAGATTGCCCTGGGCGGTGTGTTTAACTTTGGCAATACGCCCTGGACGCCTGCGGCAAACACCGTTAGAACTGAAATATTTTTGAAAGATACGGTAGTTGGCCGAGACTCTAATGGCTCAAGCTCGGGCTGGCGAGCAGCGCTAACGTATCATCCGTTTGGCGAGCGGCAGCGTGAGGCTTATCAGTACGATACGGCAGGAAATGCAACAGCGCTGTATAAAACAGAACCCGTGTTAGATGCAAACGGCAACCAGCAAACAGAGGTGCTAACAGCGGCAGACGGTAGCCCGATAGAACTGCTTGTGAATCGATTTTTGGTAGATGAAAGGGGCGATCGCATTGCTCAGCGAGTTGGCACGGGTCGCGCCAAGGGGCCGGGGATGTACGTGCGGGTAGAAGATATCTGGAATGACGGTAATAGCGCTATCTTCGATGGCGGCGTTCAGTTTTCC
>JBARVS010000269.1:0-5740 GCA_049646385.1 Phormidesmis sp.
AGCAGCAGGGCGGACGCGGCGTATTGCTTGGCGGCGTGCCCGGTGTAATGCCGGGTAGGGTGGCTATTTTGGGCGGCGGCGTGGTGGGTACGGAGGCAGCAAAAATGGCGATAGGACTAGGCGCACAGGTCACCATCATCGACATCAGCGTTGATCGCCTCTCTTATTTAGAGACGCTGTTTGGCTCTCGCGTGAGCCTGCTGTATAGCACTGGAGCTAGTATTGCCGCTACGGTTGCTGATGCTGATTTAGTGATTGGCGCGGTGCTGGTGCCCGGACGAAAAGCGCCTACGCTGGTGACTCGCGAGGTGGTAGAAAGGATGCATCCCGGCTCGGTGATTGTGGATGTTGCCATCGATCAGGGCGGCTGTATTGAAACCTTGCGCGCCACCTCTCACAGCGAACCCATCTATACAGAATTAGGCGTTATCCATTGCGGCGTCCCTAATATGCCTGGGGCAGTTCCCTGGACAGCAACTCAGGCGCTCAACAACAGCACGCTGCCCTACGTTTTACAGCTAGCAGATAAAGGGATAGCTGCGCTTAAGTCGGGAAGTGCTATCGGTAATGAGCTGGCCACGGGGCTAAGCGTTTATGACTATCAGCTTGTGCATCCTGCCGTTCAAAAGGTTTTTCCCGATCTGTAGGATCTTCACCTACAGCACCTTCTCGCCACCTGCTTCAATAGCTGCTAGCTTATCCAAACGGATAATTGTGTCATTTTCTAGCTTGCAGTAGTCTGCGCCATCTTTAGCGTAGACATCAACAATTTTACTTTCAACATCTACTTGATCGCCTGCTTCGTTGCGGTATGTGATTTGGCTAGTGCGGTGGAGGGTGGCGATCGCCTCCAACTTGTCATACAGCTCGCAGCTCACCGGGGTATAATCGCTCATTCTCAATAACCTTATAGTCAATGTCTTGTAGGAATATCACGGCAGCTACACCCTTGATATCTCCCTATATACACAAATCTTATGCAAAGATCTGTCAGCCCGCTTGTTCAAGCTAGCGAGTGCTGATAGTCAGCACCTGGGGCGGTGTTGCATCGGGCGGATAGAGAAATTGAACGTTAACGTCGCGCTGTTCTTTGGGCTGAAGGGTCATTTCTATTAGCGGCTTACCCTGCTGACCTCTGTTTTGCTCTAAGTAGGTGTAATAAGCCCGAGATCTGCCGTTATCTTCTTTGTAAACAAACAGCACGGTGCCTCGAAAAAACACGCGAGACTCAGGAGATTTGTTGAACTGAAGCGCGTTTTTAAGGCTCTCGTTTTGCAGAGGCGTTTGAATGGAGAGGGCAACCTTTTGGGCGCTGTCGGTATTGTTTGTAAGCGGTAAATCGAGGTTGTATTCAACGCCGTAGTTACCGTTGGCGCGGTAGGCGGTGTCACCATATCGCTCAGTGATGGGCGCGCTTTGAATTTGGCCCGTACCAAACGTATTGCGCTCTAACGTGCTTAAAGCGTAAGAAATCTGCTCTCCTGCCTCGGGAATCGTGAGCTGCTCGCTGCGCCCGTCGGTAAGAGTAGCTCTCCATTGAGACCCTTTAACCACGCCAGAAACACGGCCATAGCGAAAAGGGTTGTCTCGGCTACCAGGGCGGCTAGGAGGCAGATCTCGGGGGGCGGCTAGTCGGCCCTTAAAGAGCACCTGTTTCCACTCATCAAGAGACGGAACGCGCTCTTTGCCGCCGCTTTGGGGGGCGTGCATAGCGAGACTAGCAACATAGAGCGGGCCGCTGCTGTTGAGCCGCATTAACGTGGAGCGACCGTTGAGGCGAGCGCCTTCGCCAGAGCTAGCGCTGACGGGCGGGGGCGTGATCTCGCTACCGGGGGGCAAGGTGCCGTCGGTGGCTACGGTCAAGCGGCGCAACGGGATGGGAGCGTTTAGCAGCAGGCGGCTTTCGCCCGCTGGGATAGTAACCTGGCTAGGAAAGACTGACTGACGGCGATCGCGCAGCACGTCATTCATCACTCGCGAGCCAGGGCCAGAAAAGTTGTTGCTATACAGGTTAGAGGTGCCAGAGGCGATTTCATTCCAAGGAGACTCTTGACTGATGTAGGAAGCTCCATCGCGAATGTCGAGCGTGACGGGGCGATCGCCTGGATTGTGCACCAAAATCGCCTCATACACCGTTCGCGTATCCGCATCCGTTTGCCCGCGAGCGACATGGTGAGAAAAAATGTCGAACCGTCCGTTAAAGGCGTAGTTGAGGTGCGCGCTTGAATCGCTTTTGCCTCGGCTGGGAAAGGTTGAGAGCAAAATACCGTCAGACTCGATAATTTCGGGGCTGTTGCTGTTAAACACGGGGACGCTGTCTAATCCGCCGGGGAGCGATCGCACCGCTTGCGGCACAATCACCACGTTGTCAGCTTGAGCTACAAGCGAGCCGTCTAGTGGAACAGCGCTCAGGGCAGGGGTTACAACAGGCGCGCTGACAAACGCATTAGCCAAAGCAAAAAAGGAGAGTAGCGAGAACATCAATATCTAAGGCCCGATTTAACGGCTCCAGCTTAACTAGCATGTGCTTTAAATCCTGCGTACGGCTCTTTCTAGGGCCGTATCAAAACAGGTGGCTAAGAACATATCACCGTCGGTAGATCGTCCGCAATTGCGAGTGGACAGTTCTGTAATACAGCGCTTTAGCTTGCTATGGCCCTTCTATGGCCCCTTCCATGGCCCCTTCTATGGCAAGGCTAGTTAGGCTGCTGGCGATGATGCTGTTGGTGAGGGCGATCGCCTCATTTGGCAAGGAGAACCCTTCCTGAGCGAGCACCTCTTTCGGTAGCGACTCTTTATGTAGCCGATAGTTGGCCTGAGGCTCCCCTTCACTGCACGCTGCCATTGGATTTAGCAGCATCCCATCTAAGAGCAGCATAGAAAGTCCATGCACTAGCGCCCATCGACCAGTCGCCAGCAGCTTAGGATCGCCCGCTTTAATCACGCCAGCCGCTTGCCCCGATGAAATGATGTTGACCAAGAGTTGAAAAGTTCCCTCAGCGGTGACCACTAAGGGATCGTCAGGCACTAAGTGAGTAGGGAAATGGGCAAACATCACCCGGAAATGAGTAGGATGCTCAAGCGCATAGCGTACATATGCTTCGCCAGTTGCCTTGAGGCTCTCAATCGGATCGGCCTGGGCTTTATCTACAGCGGCGCTCAAGTATTGATCAAATTCAACAAATCCTTCCTCAGCGACAGCAGCCAGAAGCGCCGCCTTATCAGCAAAGTGACGATAGGGCGCTGTGTGAGATACCCCCGCCTGCCTAGCCACCTCACGCAGCGACAGGCCCTGAACATCTTTTGCCTTCAAAATATCCAGCGCTGACTTCAGCAAAGCTTGGCGTAAGTCTCCATGATGGTATGTCGTTTTCTTAATCATTTTGTCCGCAGAGTCATAGCCAAAAATTAGCCTCGCAGCAGCTCTTGCAGCTTAAAGCATAGCGTTTATAGCCCCATCTTGATTTTTTAAGTTGACATTGCAAACATACCTACGCTACCGTAAATCCATTGGCAAGTTTACACCGTAAACATTTGATTTTTTACTCACCCAGTTTTATCCACTTTTAATTAAGGAACAAAGATATGAACAGCGTTTTTCCCGGTCGTTATACGGCTAATGTTTCCGACCCTTTTGTGGTATTTCTCATTGGCCTACGAGTGAACCGCTTTTGGGCAATGAAAAAGTGGCTACCTGTGGCTCAAGCCATGGGGCCGATGATGCAAACCCTTGCTGAAAATCCTGAGAAGGGACTGTTGGGCTCAGAAACGTTTTTTCGGGTATGGCCGATAGAAACCTGCATGGTCTCCTACTGGCGATCTTTCGAGGATTTAACGCGGTTTGCTCGCAGTCAAGACGATCCGCACTGGCGCTCCTGGCAGGAATTTATGAAAAACGTAGGCACTGACGGCAGCGTGGGTATTTGGCACGAAACTTATCAGGTTAATCCCGATCAGTATGAATGCATTTATGGCAACATGCCTGCCTTTGGTTTAGCGGCAGCGGCCAGTCATGTGCCTATCTCCGAAAAAACGCGCACGGCTCGCACCAGAATGGGATCAGCTCGCTAAAGATAGCTATTTTTACGGAGAATCTTTTGTGCCGAAGGTGCTCTTTTTATCAGAAAAGAGAACTACACATGCTTATTTAAGATTTATCGGCTGGCGCTTATTCTACGCCGCTGATGTCCTTGGGTATGTTCGTTATACGATACATCAACTCAGGCGCTGAGCGAGTTGTTGTATCGACTTTAAGGCACCAAAGACCCGCTATGAAAAAGTATCTATCGCTGTGGACTGCACCTTTGCTTTGGCAGGCCGGATTAGCTGCCGTGCCCGCTTCTGCCCAGGCGCAGGTGGTCGCTATGCCTAATACAACGGATACAGCGGTGACTCAGCGGGGCGATCAGTTCGATATTGTTGGCGGTGCCCAGGCGGGTGGCAACTTATTTCATGAGTTTGAAGCGCTGAGTATAGACCCAGCGCAAACGGCTAACTTTATCAGCGGCTCGGACGTTTTTAATATTGTAGGCCGGGTCTCGGGCGGTCACCCTTCTTATATCAATGGGCAAGTGCGGGTATCAGGCAGCAATGCCAACCTCTATTTGATTAATCCGTCGGGCGTGTTGTTTGGCCCTAACGCACAGCTTTCTCTGCAGGGCTCTTTTACCGCGACAACAGCCGATCAGATTGGCTTTGGTGAGGCTTGGCTAAAGGCGTCAGAGCATAACGTGGACTATTCGGCGCTGGCTGCTGCTCCTTCTGCACTGCGTTTTACGTCGGCTAAAGAGGGTGCTAATAGCAGAGCAAGTGCAGTTGTTAATCAAGGCAATTTGGCGGTGGCGGCAGACCAATCGATTTTGCTGGTAGGGGGCAGCGTGGTCAACACGGGCGAGCTGAGCGCGCCGGGTGGAGCGGTTAGCTTAGTGGCAGTCAATGGCCAAGATACGTTAAGGCTAGGCGTTCCGGGTAGCTTGCTGAGCTTAGAGATAGTGCCCAGTGCGATCGCCCTATCAAAAACCAAATCGGCTGAGGACGGCGCTTTCCAGCTTACAGACCTAGCCGCTTTGATTACGGGTAGCCCGGTGCAAGGTGCGAGCACGCTCATTGTGAATGACGATGGTTCGGTAACGCTGGGCGGCAGTGTGGTAGAGGCGGCAGGCGTAGCGGTTTCTGGCGATATTTCTGTGCGATCGCCCGAAGCTGCTGGCGGCACGGTGGTGCTATTAGGCGATTCAGTCAATGTGGTCAATGCGGTTGTCGATGCTTCTGGCGCACAGGGCGGCACCGTGCGCATCGGGGGTGGTTATCGCGGGCAGGGCAAGCTGCCAACCGCTCGCCGTACGCGCTTAGATGCCGCCTCTGTCGTTCGCGCTGACGGTGAGGTGAGAGCGGGCGGCGATGTCGTTGTATGGGCAGATGATGAGGCCGTTATAAAAGGCACTATTTCGGCCAGGGGTGAGACGGCGGGCGGCTCGGTTGAAACATCTGCTCATTATTTAGACGCTGAGGGGATTCGAGTAGACGCTGCTGGTAAAACAGGGGCAGGCAGGTGGCTAGTTGACCCTGTAGATGTAGAGGTCGTGAGCGGTGTAGCGGGGGTTAATCAGATTTCTTCGTCAACGATTGCCTCAACGCTAAACGGAGGCACCAGCGTTGAGGTTAGCACTAGCGGCGTGGGAAGCGAGGGCGGCGATATTTCTCTTTTGACTTCTATTAACAAAACGACGGCAAACGCTGC
>JBARVS010000270.1:0-5576 GCA_049646385.1 Phormidesmis sp.
CAATAGCCGCGATCCTCAAAATGAGGCGGGCGGTAATGACATCATCTTTGGCGGTGCGGGCAGCGATCGCATTGGCGGCAAAGCCGGTAATGACATCCTTAGCGGCGACGCGGGCGACGACTTTATCTGGGGCGATGCCGGTGATGACATCATCATGGGCGGCACCGATAATGACATCTTAGTTGGCGATAATATGTCTGGTGGCATGGGCAGCGATCTGTTTGTGTTTGGCGCTGGCGACGGCACCGATACCATCCTCGACTTTGAAGTAGGGATAGACCGGATTGGCCTAGTAGCAGGGGAACCCACCTTTGCTGATTTGACCATTACTCAAGACGGCAGCAAGACCCTGCTAGGCGTGGCGAGCAGTGGCGAAACCTTGGCTATTCTCAACGGCGTCCAGGCATCGAGCCTGACAGAAAGCAGCTTTGCTGTAGTTGCAGATGTGTCGAATCTGGAGGATGCTTTGAGCCTAATTTAATGTCGAAGGGTTGAATCTTTAGTTAAGGTGAAACTGTTAGGAGAGTAGGAAGAGCAAAGCTTAAGGCAGCTCTTCTTACTCTTTTTTTGTGGGTTGGCGTTAAAGAAATTCTGGTTTCTACGCTACACCGAGCTATCGCTATGACCGAGGGTTGCTGTTTATTGGCATATATTCCTCGGACGAAATCTGATGCAGCTCGCGCATCAGGCGGCGAGCCGTTTTCGCTTTGTCCTGCGCGGCTTGCTGCTCCTTTTTTCACTGCCAAGAAAGCCACAGTCCTAACGTAGCGATCGCCCCAAAGCAACCCAGCAGCAGCCAATGATCCCACCGCCCCGGAGCGAACCCGGTTTCAACGCTGGCTTGATAGCCGATATTGCCCATGAAATTAACGCTTCGACTCATGTAAAAAAACATAGCGATCGCCCAGTCGATATCTGCTCTCAATAGTAGTATGCTACCCTTCTTAAACAACATCGGAAATGTTAACGGAAGTAGTGCCCTCTCAATAGAAATACTCTGTTGAAAATAGGCCAGTCATCCATCATCATTCTCAATAGATGAAGTTTGCTAATGACAAAACAATGGCTGCATACACGCCCACCGCCTTAAAAGCAGAACTCAATGATCGCGGTTGGCAGATGACCCCTCAGCGCGAGACCATTCTTAGAACCTTTCAAGACCTGCCGGAAGGCCATCATCTCAGCGCCGAAGACCTGTGCGACTTACTGAAGAACCACGATCATCCGATTGGCCTCTCTACTATCTATCGCAACCTTAAGCTAATGTCGCGGATGGGCATTTTGCGAGAACTAGAGCTAGCAGAAGGCCAAAAGCGCTACGAAATTAACCAGCCCGCGCCCCACCACCACCACCACATGATTTGCGTACGGTGCAGCAAAACGGTTGAGTTTAGGCAAGACTCGGTGCTAAAAGTCGGCGCTAAAACAGCAGAGCGCGAGGGCTACCAATTGCTAGACTGTCAGCTCTCTATTCATGCGGTCTGTCCGGCTTGCCAGCGCTCTATTACTCGATAAAGTCTATTCGATAGCGCCTACTCGATCAAGCCTATTTGATCAAGCCAGAGAGAAGACAAAGAAAAAGCCCTCTGTTGTATTTCAGCAGAGGGCTTGTCATGAGAGGAAAGTTGTTATTACGGTGAAATTTACCAGCTCGAACTAGGAAGCAGCGGCTTTGGCTTCGGTGGTTCGCTGTGCGGCTGGCTCTGTTTTCGACCCCGCGATCGCCGTATCGGTAGCCGGTGGATTATACGAAGCATCTAGCGCATCGGTAACTCTCGTGAAGTCAAAACCCATCGCCCGCAGCGCGTGCCACAGATGACCCTGAAGCATAAAGAAGGCCAGGAAAAAGTGAGCATTCGCGAGCCAGCAGCGAGCAGTATGAACCCCCGGCGGCAGGCTGACCGTATCGGCAAAGTAAGGCGTTATACCGAGCTTGATCGCTAAAGGCGCGCCGTAAAACTCAGGCGGATAGGCCAGGGTGTTGACTGCGCAAAAGTAAGCGGCTACGAATCCAGCTAGCGCAATCCCGCCTAAAGAATAAGAGAGAATTGCTTCACCAGAAAAGATCAGTACCTTTTTGGCCCAGGGCAGCGGCGGCACTAAAATATGAAAGATGCCGCCAGCAATCAGCAAAACGCCGACATACACATGACCGCCAACCAAATCTTCGAGATTATTCACACTGGCAAAGTGAGTTTGATAGCCGTAGATCACTAGCGGATCGAGCGTGACATTAGTTACGGTTCGAACTTCGCCGATGGTGGAATCGTACAGTCCGCCCCACTGAGTTGCCTTTGCCACCAAAGCTAGAGCACCTGCGCCCAAAAACAAGAGGTGGTGACCTAGAATCAGACCCACTTTTGCCGGATCGTTCCAGTCAAAGTAGAAGTTTTTAGCAGGGCCGTTGGCCTCTTTCAGGCTTTGATTATTGCCTCGAACCGTATGGAAGAGTGCGCCTGCACCCAGCACCGCTGAAGAGATCAGATGAACAGAGCCAATGACGAAGTAAAGATAAGTGTTAATCACTTCGCCACCTGAGCCGACCCCAATGCCTAGCGTAGCCAGGTGAGGAATGAGGATGAGTCCTTGCTCGCCCATCGGCAGGCTAGGGTCAAACTGTGAGAGTTCGAAGAGCGTGAACGCACCGGCCCAAAAAGTAATCAGGGCCGCTTGCGCAACGTGAGCGGCAATAAAGAGTCCTGGATCGTTAGCAAAGCGAGCATTGCCCGCCCACCAATCGTATTTTACGGTTGGTTTTCCATACGCTTGCATAATCGCAAAGCCTCATAAATGTGTTTTAAAACGATTTAGCCAAGCCAGTTTGGATAGAACAAGCTGGCTATGGCAATTCAAAGAGGTTAGTCACCTCAGCTCATCGGCGGTTAGTCACAACCTGCTATCGCACTGACGCCAAACTGACGCCAATAAGTGACCTGCGCTAATCACAACAGTATGCGATTAAATACTTAATGACAATAGATGCCGATAAGTTTTTGAGAGTTATCGGCAGTTTTATTGACGGCTCAATAGCTATATCCCCCTCTACTGCAAGGATTTTACCACTTTGTTAAGTTTATCAAACAAGTTTAACGGCTATTTATAGGGATTGATTGCCAATAGACCGCGATAGATAAATAGAAACGCCTTAGAAGCCTGATTTTTTCATATCGGCTAACAGATATTGCCTACTATCAAATTTTTCGTTTTGATTTTCACTTTGATTTTCATGGGAGTATTCAGTTCTTGTGGGGTGGCCGTCTCGGCTGCCCGGATTGGACAGGCCAGAGGCCCATCCCACAAGAGTTTTAGGTAAAAGTTAGGAAAGGGCTGAATTGGATCTATACAAAATTCTGTGCAGTCCCATTTTCATTTTGTCTCGAAGTTAATCTGCGAATCAGTCCATGCAATAAAGCCTTTCGACCGCCTTTACATATTTTTTTATTGATAACACTTCCCAACTAGCAAAGAACTGCGGTATACTCCAATGATTAGTCTATTGAGAGTAATCCTCAATAGTGAGGCTAGTGGCCTCATGCATCCCGCAAACCTTACGCGCTGACTTACCTTGATTTACTGCGCACCTACGTCATGAATCACGCTCCTAATTTGCTTTGGCTGTCGGTTAGTCCCTCTCTTAAATGCTTTGATCGGCGCTTGCTGTCGCGGTTGGTAAAAGTAGCCCCTGTTAGGCAGTGGGAATATGCTCAAACGATGGATGAACCCTGCTGCGCAAATGCTATCGTCGCAGCTTTGCACGAGTATGTGAGCGATCGCGCCACCCTAGAGCAGCGCTCTGGCAATCCCAATGCCAAAGTACATCTGCTAGGCCACGGTGTAAGCGGCGCGATCGCCCTGCTATATGCCCGCCAATATCCCGAACGCGTCGCGTCTTTGACCCTGCTGTCAGTCAATGCAAAGCCTGCGGTCAATTGGCAGGCCCACTACTACGCTCTGCGGCAGCTTTTGCCGTGCAGCCGAGAGATTTTACTCATTCAGATGGCGCGAAATTTGTTGGCCAATCAGCCCGCTAGGTTCTCCCGAGCGCTAGCCCAACTCTTAGCGAAAGACTTAGACAGCAGCCTAACGTTTCACTCCCTAGCGCATCACACCGATATTCCAACCGATAGCTCAGAGGTGCCGCTGCTAGTGTGTAATGGCGATCGCGACCTAATTATCTCCAACCACCAACCCGCACTCTGGCACGATGCGATGAAGCCAGACGACCGACTGTGGCAGTGCCCTGAAGGCAACCACTTCTTCCACTTTCACCATGCCGAAGTGACCGCCAACATCATTGCAGAACATATTTCAAGCGCGATCGCTCAATCTCAAAATAGGCCACCAAACTACGAACCGATAGCGTTCGAGGCGATTGTTTCATAGCGTTCTTTAACTCTTTGCGCCCGGTCTTTCATCTGCTTGCCCCCTCCACGTACCACCTTCTTATGGCCTTCGCCCTTCATCTAGCCCCCGATACAGCGCCCAGATCTCCGGTTGCGCGATTGCGATCGCCTCATCGCGAGACACCCAGCAGAAATAAGCGCAAAGACAAACTTGTCCAGTTCAATCGCCACGACCAGATCCCCAACGGAGACAACAAGCTTTGGCAGATTCAAAGTGGTTACGTACGAACCCTTTCCTGGAATTCGGAGGGTGACCCAATTCCACTGGGGTTTTGGCGGGCGGGCGATATTTTTGGTGAGGCGATCGCCCGCACCTCTCCTTACGAAGCCCAGTGCCTAAGTTCTGTGACCGCCCGCCCTCTCAATATGGAAGCGGGCTTTTCTTACGAAGCTGCGATGGCCCAAGTTCAGCAGTCTAACGACTTACTGAGAATTGTTCACTGCCGTCAGCTGAATCAAAGCCTGCTACAGTTCTTGTGCTGGTTAGCCAGTCGATTTGGTCAGCCAACCCATGAAGGACTGGAAATTCCGGTTAAGCTGATCCATCAAGATATTGCAGATGCCATCGGAGCCACGCGAGTAACCATTGCGCGCCAAATCAAACAATTGGAACGTGAAGGCAAACTGCGCTGGTCTGGAAGTGAAAAGGTCGTATACACCACCACACTTTCACAGTTTTCTCTTGACAGTGATTGCCAATTAGAGCTATAAATAAGTCGGAGAGACTCATTCTCATTAAAAGCTCGTGTCTGGGCTTTGCCATATCTGCAATTTCTGCCATTTAGAAAGGATTTTCTCAAATGTCGTCTACTATCACCGTTTCCTGCGATGATCGCTGGCAGGTATACCATCGCTTGCAAGAGTTAGACATAGAGTGTCAGTGCAGTTGTTTTCAGGCTTTGCAGGTCAATTTGCAATCACCGACAGAGGCGCTTCAGCTATGGAGTATTGTCAGACGCATCTCAAAGCCTCGACTAGCGCTGGTTGAAGCCTTGCAACAAAGTTTGCGGGTTCCTTATTCTAAACAATAGCGGTTTTCCAAGTCGCTAACAAACCCACCCCTTTTCAGCACATTGGAGGCGGGTTTTCTTATATTTAAAGATATAGCAAACCGCAGTTTTATTGTACCGGGCATAGCACTGCTATGCCCCTACAAAACCGCTGGCTGGTAGG
>JBARVS010000271.1:0-5742 GCA_049646385.1 Phormidesmis sp.
GAGTATAACCATTCATCCATTCATTGTTGTTCAAGCTGATAGCCCAATCTGTTGGATTGGGCCTTTTGCACAGCAGCAGCCGATCTTTTAACCTTTCACCTTTCAGCCTCTCCCTTTTAACTTCTCATCTTCGCCTTCAGCGAACCGACAAATCCACGTCTTTGAGGCTTTCTATCTGAATGTCTTCTACGTCTAAGCTGTCTATCACTTGCTTAATCGTACCGGCTAAGGGCACTGCAATAATAACGCCTAACAGTCCGCTAACCTGAGCGCCGATAAATAGCGATAAGAGCACCCAAACCGGATTAAGCCCCACCGCGTCGCCCAAAATTCGCGGTGTGAAAACGTTATCTACAATCTGGTCGGTGATGATGCAGGCCGCAAGCACCTCGCTGCCCAACACAGGATCGTTAATGCCGACAGAAAGGCTGACCAGCAGCATTGCTAGCAAATCACCAAAGGGAATCAATACAGATACCCCAATGACTAAGCCAAACACTAGCCAAAAAGGTACCTTAAGCAGGAAAAAGATAGTTGCTAAGCTAACGCTCATGATCGCAGCAATGACTGCCTGACCAAAGAAGTAGTTTTTGAACTGCAGGCTTAATGCATCACTCACCTGCTGGCCTAAGTCGTTGGGCAACCACTTAAACAAACCCTGCCAAAAAGACTTTCCATAGAGCACTAAATACAGCGTAAACACCGCCGTGATAAACACGTCAAGCAGCTTATCAGCAAAGCCAAAGATAAAATTCAGGAGCTGGCCCGGTAATACCTTTAGTTCTACTGGCAGCAGGTTAGCAAGCTGAGTTGTTAGGTCTGTAATGTCAATGTTTTCAGCGGCCTCTAGCTTATCCATCTCCTTGTCAATCACTTCAATTTGCTGGCTACCAGAAGCTAGCCAGTTGGGGATTTGAGCCGTTAGCTCTGTGATTTGATCGAGCAGGATAGGGCCAATTTCAACCGCAACAAGGGCCGCTAACGCCAGGGTTAAAATCACGATAATCAGCACGCCAAAGCCTCGCGCAATCCCTTTGTCTTCCATCACGCTAACTAGATAGTTCAGCAAAAAAGACAGCAGCGTTGCTATCACAAGAATGCTTAGCAGTGACTGAAAGTATTGTATTCCTCTCGTGAGCAGCCAGAGGTTAAAAACGGTTAGCGGAATGGCGAGTTCCCACAGTAACCAGCGGGGCAGTTTGTTTATCCATTCAGCCATGGTCAAAAATCTCAAAAGGTGACGACTACCGTATCATTGTGCTTGCGCAATGAGCTAAACAAGCCCATCTATTTATTATGGGCAGCTGCTTTACAAAGCATCCTCTCTTGAATGGAGGAAAAATGTTCTTCAACGAACAATCAGCTCAATGAGGCTGTTCACTAGCACTTCTGAGTTCATCGGTGCGATCGCCTGCCCGTGCAGCAGCCTTTGGGTGAGCGCGTAGCTAATTAGCGTCCCCGTAAAAATGCGAGCCGTGGCCTCTGAGTTTTTTTGCTCAAGCTCAGGATGGGCCTCAAAATAGTCGGCTAGCACCTGCCAAACCCTTTTGGGCAAAGCCTCTACATATAGCTGCGCCAGCGCTGGAAACCGCCCCGACTCGCCAATCATCAGCCGTAAAAAAGTGACGTAGCTTTCATCAACGGCAAGCACGTCTAGCAGATTGGTCGCCACCTGACGCAGCACCACAGCGGGCGGATCTTCTAGCGATAAAGTGCCTATCACCCTTTGAAACTTTTGGGCCGTCACCCGCGTAATCAGCGCCGTAAATAAGCCTTCTTTATCCTGAAAATGCTTGTAAATTGTGATTTTAGAAACGCCTGCTGCGATCGCAACGCGATCCATACTGGTGCCTTCATAGCCCTGCTGCAAAAATATTTCGAGCGCGCCCTGGAGAATCTGTTCTTTTTTTGTCTGTTCTTTTGGGGTCGAAGTAGAAGCAGACTCTACCAGTGCGATGTCCATAAAAAAGCCCTTTTGGTATCTAGCTTGAAGAAGTATTATGTTCCGCCGCATTTACTATACCGTATAGTATAGTAGGCGCAGAACCTGATTAACTAAGCTGATGCGTTTACGAGTGCTCCTATCATGGCTCAAGCAGTTCCCATTCCTCCAGACTCAGGCTCAGCAGCGCCTTCTCGTAGGTCTGAGGCTTCATCTAGCAAAGCAGGCTTTACAAAAAAGCTGCGCCTTTTAATTCCGCTGGGCATTTTGCTAGCAGCGGCTGGTTTTGGCTGGCGCTACTGGCTGACTCGGCCTGATGATAGTGCGATCGCCCTAAGCGGACGAATTGAAAGCTACGAAAGCAACTTAGGCGCAAAAGTAGGCGGCAGAATTGAGGCGATCGCAGTGCGCGAAGGCGACTTGGTAAAAGCAGGTCAGGTCGTGGCCCAGCTAGACGATCAGGCGCTAAAGGCTCAGCTAGAGGCCGCCAAAGCCAACGTAAACGCGGCCAAACAGCAGGTCACGCAAGCCGAACTGCAAACAGAAGTTGTGGGCACTCAGGTAGAAGAGGCGCGGCTCACGTTAGAACAGTCTCAAGGCGACACGACCGGACGGGTCAATCAGGGTGAGGCATCGGTGGCCACCGCTCAAGCGCAGCTCGCTCAGGCTAGGGCAGAGGTGCAGCAGGCGCAGTCGGCTTTAGATTTGGCCAGGACAGATCGCGATCGCTTCTCTACCCTCGTCGCTCAAGGCGCAATTTCCCAGCAGCAGTTCGACCAGGTGAAAAACCAGTTTGCCACCGCCCAAGACACGCTAACTGCCCGCCAAGCCGCCGTCGTCGCCGCCCAGCAGCAGGTAAGCGCCGCCCAAGGAGCCCTAACCCAGGCCCAAACCAGCAGCCTTAATCCAGACATTCGCACCGCCCAGATAACGCGCACCCAAAAGCAGCAGGCTCAGTCACAGGCACAGCTCGCCGCCGCCCAAGCGCAGCTCAAACAGGCACAGGCCGCTGAAGATGAAATCGCCGCCCGCCTTGCCGATTTGCAAATTAAAAGCCCGATTGATGGCGTGGTGCTGACGCGCACGGTTGAGCCGGGTGAGGTGATTGCGGTTGGAGCCACGGTGCTGACGGTCGTTAACTTGAGTGATGTTTATATGCGCGGCTATATTCCTGAAGGGCAAGTTGGCTCGGTGCGAGTCGGCCAAGACGCGCAGGTGTTTCTCGATTCTGCGCCCGACCAGCCGCTAGCAGCTGAGGTTACCGCCATTGATACGGAAGCTTCTTTTACGCCCGAAAACATTTACTTTGAAGACGATCGCGTGACGCAGGTGTTTGGCCTGAAGCTGAGCATTGAGAATTCGCGGGGCTTTGCTAAGCCGGGAATGCCTGCCGACGGTGAGATTTTATTAGAAACAGCAGCGTCGGAGCAGAAGCAATGACGCTCTCTTTGATGAAAAACGCGGCCTCAGATAGCGAGAAGATTGCGCAGAATTGGGCGATCGCCATTCACCATCTGCGCAAAAGCTACGGCCCGCTCGAAGCGGTAAAGGGCATCGACTTTACGGTGAATCGCGGCGAGATTTTTGGTTTGATTGGCCCAGATGGAGCGGGAAAAACAACCACCTTTGGCATCTTGGCCGGGGTGATGGAGCCGACTTCGGGAGAAATTTCGGTATTAGGAAAGCGGCCCCGAGAGGCAAGGCTGAACTTGGGCTATGTGACGCAAAAGTTTTCGCTGTATGCTGACTTGAGTATTGCCGAGAATATGAGATACAGCGCGGGGCTGCGGCAGGTGCCCGAAGATGTGTATGAGGTGCGATCGCAGCAGTTGCTTCGGCGGGTAGATCTGCACCGCTTTACCGACCGTCTGGCCGGGAAACTTTCGGGTGGGATGAAGCAGAAATTGGCGCTGTGCTGCGCGCTGGTGGCTCAGCCGCAGGTGCTGCTGCTAGACGAACCGACCACGGGCGTAGATCCGGTTTCGCGGCGAGAGTTTTGGGATTTGCTGGCGGCGGTGGCCGCAGATGGGGTGACGGTGGTAGCGGCGACGCCCTACTTAGATGAGGCTGAGCGCTGTCATCGAATCGCGCTGATTTACGAGGGTGAGATTCAACAGATTGGCACGCTTTTTGAGCTAAGAGAAAGTTTGGGGCTGAGTCGAATTGAGGTTCGCGCCGCTGATCTTACCAAGGCTGAGGCGGCACTTAAGCAAAGCAAGCTGCAAGTGGTAGATATTCAAACCTTTGGCGATCGCCTAGACGTAATGGTCACCGATAGCCAAAAAGGAGAACAGCAAATTCGCGACGTGCTCGCACAAAATAATCTGCAAATTACTGAGCTACGACAAGACGAAGCGACTCTAGAAAATGTCTTTGTCAATCGGCTGCGGCAGCAAGGATCCGACCCAGCCTACCTTGAGTTTCCCTCATACCGCGCTGGTAAGGAGAAAGGAGAATTAGCGATTAATACCCAAAATCTGCAAAAAACCTTTGGAGACTTTCAGGCGGTAAAGGGCATTGACGTAACCGTGCGCTATGGCGAAATTTACGGGCTCTTGGGCGCTAACGGGGCGGGGAAAACAACTACGATTAAAATGCTGTGCGGGCTGCTGCCTGCGAGCGGCGGTGATATTCAGCTAGCGGGAGAGACAAGTAATTTAAATCGGTCGGCGGTGCGATCGCGCATTGGCTACATGAGCCAAAAGTTCACGCTCTACGACGATCTCACCATTATTCAAAACTTAGAATTTTACAGCGGCGTGTACGGCGTGCCGCGCAAGCTGCGCCGTGAAAAAATCGACTGGGTGCTAGAAACCTGCGGCCTCACCGGGCGAGAAAATACGCTGACGGGCTCGCTTCCCGGCGGCTGGAAGCAGCGCGTTGCCTTTGGCGCTTCGGTAATGCACGAGCCCGACATTCTCTTTTTAGACGAGCCTACCTCTGGCGTAGATCCGCTGGCAAGAAGGCAGTTTTGGAAGCTGATTCGTGACTTTGCCCAAAAGGGCACCGCCATATTAGTGACCACTCACTATTTAGAAGAAGCTGAAAACTGTAACAACATGGCCTTTATGGTGGCGGGCGAGATTGTTGCTCAAGGTTCGCCTAGCGAAATCAAAAGCGCTCAGCCCGGTCAGCTCATTGAGCTGGTGTCGAGTCAAGTTCAGGCCGCGTCTAACTTATTAAAAGATAGATTAGAGGATTGGCGGGTGTCTATTTTTGGCGATCGCCTCCACCTCGTATTAGACAATCCCGATCAAGATCTGCCACAGGTTCGACAGTGGCTACAGGCCAGAGACATTGCGGTGCAATCGACCCGGCAAATTCCTTTTTCACTAGAGGATGCCTTTATTGGCATTGTGCAAAGGTCGGAGCAGCAGGCAGAAGACGTATGAAAAGAGTGTTGTCACAGTGCGTTAAAGAGCTAAATCAGTTTAGGCGCGATCGCCTCACCGTTGCCCTCGCGTTTATTCTCCCACTTGCCGTTCTGCTAATCTACGGCTACGCTATCCGGCTAGAAGCCAAAAACATTCCGCTCACCATTCAAGACTTTGACAACAGTGCGCTCAGCCGCAGCTATGTAGATCGACTGTTTGCCACTCAGCAGTTTGAGCCCGCGCCTCTAATCAACAACAGCCCAACCGCTTCGATTAACCGAGGACTGGCTAAGGCTGCTGTAATTATTCCACCCGATTTCGAGAAGTCCATTAAGTCACGAAAGCCTGTGACGGTGCAGGCGCTGGTCGATGGCACCGATGTTAACAACGCTCGCATTATTCAAGCTAGCCTGCGAGCGACAACTC
>JBARVS010000272.1:0-8476 GCA_049646385.1 Phormidesmis sp.
AGCAAATAGCGAACACGATGGGTAGAAGTAAGCCAAGCATTGAGCGCATACAGGAAAGCAATGTTGCAAATCGCTGCCCAGCCATACCAAAAAGCCTGATGGGGGAAGGGAGCGATCGCCGCGCTAAAAACAAGCGCAATGCACCAAGTGATCGTCAGCCTATCTAACCCGCCACCCAATCGGCGAAAAGACCGCCGCCAAAGCTGGAAAGCCACCGCTAGCGGGCCAAGCATTAGGCCAAACTGCCAGATAAACACCCAGGGCCACTTCACCATCAGGCTGTTGCTGTTGGGCAAAAGGGTGAAGAGAATATAGAATCCCACCGATCCTAGCCCAACGGCGGCAGGTAAAAGGCTAGTGGAGTCAGCTTGAGACGATGGCGAGACAGAAAGATCTTTTTGCATAGTAAAGGAGACTGTTTTTAGGGTTGAGATGGCTCGAAATGGGTTTGGCTAGGCGAAATGAGCGCCAGATCTTGAGCGGCGATTTGGGCGATCGCCTCGTCTAGCTGCAAAAACTCTCGGGGCGGTGGAGAAAACAAGGCGAATTCGTCTAACAATGGGCTGGTAGTCGGGCCGTTAGCAAATAGAACCTGTCGAATGTTGTTGGCTAAGGCATTGCGATAGGCAAACGCTAGGCCATAGCGAAGCTCTTCGCTGGGTGGCTCGGTAACAGAGGTCAGCCAGTCTCGAAGATTTCGATGGTCGCGCACATCATTGATAATGGTTTGTTTTTCTTTAGGGGTGCCTTTAAAGCTTTTTAAGAACGGGGTGAGATACTGATCGGGTGCTATCCAAGCTTGCAGCAAGGCCGCTTTTGAGGCGTCGGCTGAGCCAATCTGAATGACCTGGGCTAGCAAATTTAAAGATTTTGTTGGATCGGCTTCTGTAGCCAAAATCGCCTGAATAATTGGCGCAAGTTCTTTAGAATTTAGATTTACTCCGTTGCTTTGCTGGCCTGATGGAAGCTGATGATGCCACCATTGGGTTAGGATAATTTGTTGCTGTAGCCAAGCATGTTGAGCAGAGTCAGCGGCTGTGCTTTTTAAAACTTCCTGCCAAGCCGTTAGCGTACGATCAACAACGTTGGCAAGCAGCTCAGCAAAAGGCGGATTGTTCCACAGCGGATCGGCTAGAAATGAAGGATTCGCGAGACTCTCTAAAACAAGGGCGGCGGTGGCCTGACTTTGCTTTTGCTGCTTTAGATACGTGAGCCCGAGCGTGTAGTAAGTGTAGTGCTGGCTGCGTGGAAATAACAGCGCCGCGCGACGAATGGCGGCTTCGGCCTGCTGATAGTTTTGCTTGAAAGATTTTGGGTCAGAAGATTTGGAATTGAGAGAATTTTGGTTGAGCAAAAGGACGGCTAGGTTTTGGTTGAACCAAGGATCGTTAGGAGCAGCGGCAAGGGCGGTTTTGAGAGATGCGATCGCCTCCCGATTTAGCAGGTCTTTGTTTTTGGGCTCACTGGTTTGCTGCGCGATTGTAGCTAACTGCTCAGCAGAAAGCGCCGCATAGGTAGGATCCCAAGGCATGAGCCGACTAGCCTTTGTCCACTTGACGTTAGCATTCGCCAGTTGAAAGCTTTCCATGTCCTTTTGGGCGGCGCTAGCCAGATAAAAGCCAGCATCTGCTCGCGCCCAAACCTGCAAAACAACGCTGAAATAGAGCAGCAGACAAAGGCTGATGAGGCGACGAGTCCGCTGTGCCAGTGGCTGAAGCTCTGTAGGGGCAAGATACTGATTGGCCAGACTGATGAAAAGCGCGGTGGTGATGACGAGCGTACTAGCAATGCCAATGTTCTCAAGCTGATAGTCGCTCAGGCTGAAAACCGCATAGCCAAACCAGCTCGCACCGATGCTATATAGCAAAATTCGATCTGTTTTATTGTAAATTGTTTTGTGCAGCGCAACGCCTAGCTTTAGCAGCCAGCCCACCCCCAGCAAACAGCCACCAAAGCCGATAGCGCCTAGCTCTACCAAAATTTGAACAGGCGTGTTGTGAAGCTGTTGCACCAGCTCTAGGCCACCGCCAACGGCTAACGGACGATAAAGATTGTAAACGCGAGCCAAATTGCCGGGGCCAATTCCTAGCAGTGGATGGGTCGTGACAATGTGCCTTCCTGCTTGCAGCATAAACAGCCGATCTTTAGTGGGGCCATCGTCAATTTGCTGAATGGAAAAGGCGCTGCTATTAGCAGACGGGCTAAAGGAGGTGAGCGATCGCACCCGAGGATTGCTCAACAGCGCGCCTGAGACCATCAAACACAGCAAGCCGAGCACAATCGAGTGCCTGCGAGTTTTGGCAGGGTGATAAATGAAATACAGCGGCAGTGAAACAAGTGCCAAAGCCACGAATCCTAAAAGTGCGCCGCGAGAGCCACTAATGTAAAGGGCGGCGACATTGAGAGCGATCGCGCCATAGCCCAGCCATCGCCTTTGGCGCGTTTGAGTCAGGGTAAAGCCAACGATAAGCGGCATCACCAGCAAACAATAGCCCCCCACAAAATTGTGATGCCCCAGCGGAAACGGATTGCGAATCGCCGCATAAAAATCCGACGAAGACCACATTTCGCGAGTAGGCCGCCAAGCCGCCAAGCTAATGACGCTAGTGACAACACCACAGCCCGCCAAGGCAAACCACAGCCGTTCTCTGAGCGCGGGCAGCGGGCGCAACCAGCTCACAACAACATATAAAACAGCGCTGTAGCTAGTCAGCAGGCAAAAATTCCATCCGGCCACCAGCTTAAACTGAGCCGCAGCCACAGATAAGCCATTGCCAAACGCTACAAACAGGACTATCCCATCTAACCTGTGTCCCAAGCCTGTCAAAGGTTGGGAAAACTGCCGAGCGATCCAAATACCCCAGCCAATCAGCAGGCCAAAAGCGCCTTGCCATATAAGGGCATAAGGCCAGCCAACCATCAGGCTGTAGCTATTAGGAAGCCAGGTAAAGCCCAGCAGAAAAAAAAGCCCAGCAGCACCCAGCCATTGGCCTTTCCAGCCTGCTGTGGGTGCAGAACTTTGGGCGCGACCAAGTTTAGAATCAGTGGCAAAATGCATAGCTTAGAGATAAATGCTCTTTCAACAGGCGGCTGAAAAAGCGGGACGGCTGACCTAATATGCCCCTTTCCCCAAACAAACTATTTTGATGGTTTCTAATAAAATCTCTAGATCCAAATTCAGCGACCAGTTATCTATATAGTGAAGATCTAGCCGAACCGCATCGTCAAAGCTTTTTATCGTTGAGCGGCCTGAGATTTGCCATAGCCCCGTAATGCCGGGAAGCACCTGATGGCGAACATGATGCCAGGGCTCAAACAGGGCCGTATCTCGCAGCGGCAGCGGGCGGGGGCCAACCAAGCTCATTTGGCCCAGCAGCACGTTAAAAAGCTGAGGCAGCTCGTCTAAGCTGGTGCACCGCAAAAATTTGCCAACCGAGGTGACGCGCGGATCGCTAGTGATCTTAAACATTACGCCGTCAATATTTTCATTCTTTTGCTCTAGGCTGGCCTGAAGAGTTGGCGCGTTGATCACCATCGTGCGGAATTTCCACACCTGAAAGATTTTGCCATGCAGCCCGGTGCGTTCCTGACGGAAGAACACAGGGCCGGGGGAGGTGAGCTTGATAGCGATCGCAATCAGCAAAAAGAAAGGCAAGAGCAGGAGAGCAAGCACAGCCGCCAAAATAAAATCTAGCCAGCGCTTGAGTCGGTAGTCAAACCCGCGTAAAAAAGAGGCTTCGATTCTCAGGGTGGGCAGGCTGGCAAAGATTTCGGGCACGCCCCGGCGGTAGATCATCTCGCGGCTAGAAGGCAGCAGCCTCAGCACAACGCCCAAACTGCGCAGCCGCCAAAACAAGCTAGAGGCCAGCTCAGCGTTGGGAATGTCTTCGGCTAATACTTCTGCGGGCTGGTGCCGAATGATGGACTGAAAAACGGCGGGTGAATGAGCAGTAGAGGCGATCGCCCCACCCACAACCTTATAGTGAGGCTGCTGATCGACCAGTCGAGAGAGCGTCTGAAGGCGACTCGCGGGCGCAATTAAAAAGACGGTGGTGGGCTTTCTATTGGATTCGAGCTGCTGTAGCAGTAAATTTGTGATTAGCCTAGCGAAGACGACAGCGATGACGCTGCTAACCCAAGCTGAAAAGAAGAGCGATCGCGGCAGGTCTAAATCGGGATCGTAAAAATAGCTCATCACCAGCGAGGCCAGATATATATAGCTAACGAGCTGGGCAGCTTTGGCGTAGTCCTTAGCGGCACTGATGTAGCTGTAAAGCCGACAGTGGGCAAACAGCGCCACCGTAGAAAGGACAAACAGCCAGAAGATACTGGGAAAGCCTAGCCATGTCCACCATACAAAAGAGCTGGGTAAGGGAGAATAAAACTGGTTAAGGAACTGAGCAAGCTTCCATGCAGCGGAAACAGCCAGCACGTCACTGGTGATTAAACAAACTCCTCTGATTTTTGTTTGAGCGGAACGCCCAGCCTGAAAAGATCGGCGAGAAGCGCGAATATCGGTCGTTGAGCCTGATAGTAGATGCTTGGCAGGCCGGGTTTTCATGTCTGGTTTTTATGTCTGAGGCGGGTTGGTTTTCTCACACAAATGAGAGAATCTACTATTTGGCCAAAGGATCAAAAGGATAAAAGCGCTGCGAGATATTGCTGATAGCCTGTTTGATCATTTGTTGAGTGAAAAGCACGATAAAAGCAGAGTTAGTAATGAGATACCGAGACCAAAGCCGTTTGGGTTCTTTAATCAGGCGAAACAGCCATTCAAGACCGCACGTCATCATCCATCTGGGCGCTTGGGTAACTTCTCCACTGTGGAACTTAAAAGCCGCGCCGACGCCAATCATGATTGCCTCTAGCTTACCCAACTGTCGATACATCCATTCCTCTTGTTTTGGGCAGCCCAGCCCGATGAAGACAACGGCTGCGCCCGAGCGGTGAATGCGCTCAATATCGGCGGCTTCTTCTGCGGGCGTTAGGGCTCTAAAAGGGGGCGAGTGCATTCCTGCTATTTGAAGCCGTGGGAAGGTTTGCAATAGCTGAGCCGAAAGGCGTTGAAGCGTTTGGGGTGTGCTGCCGTATAGGTAAATTGACGAGCCCAGGCGGGTAGCTCTTTCGCACCAAGCCAGCATCAAATCTGGCCCGTACACACGCGGCTGACCTCTAGCGCCGAGCCAGCGCATTCCCCACACCAGCGGCATTCCATCGGGCGTGACCACAGCGGCCTTGGCAAGAATGTCGCGATAGTTGCGGTTCCAGTAGGCTGTCATGATGACGTGGACGTTGGCGGCGATGATGTAGGCAGACTGGTGGGTTTGGGTGAGAGTTTGGATGCGATCGCACAGGCTTGCATAGTCAGTTTCACTAACGCATATTCCTAAAATAGGCTTTGGCATAGTCTCAAGCTAAACACCACAGTATGCTCATGCCTTTGCGTAGAACTTTGCTTATTCCATCGCAAAAACTGAACCGTATGCATTAGGGTTCCCAAAGCCAAAATCAGCAATCCACGAAAGTTGTTTGCTAGAGCTTTTACACTAGAGAGAGATAAACCTGCTCAATGGTAGCCGCTAAACGCTCCCAGCTATAGTAATTTTCTACTTTTATCTTGCCTGCCTTGCCCATGGCTTGAGCCCGTGTGGGATAATGTAACAAGTCGATAATTCGAGAAGCAATCATGCTAGCGTCTTGATCGACTAGGTAGCCGTCTGCGCCTTCTTCAATTACATCAGCAACTGCTGGAATATTTCCACCAATTACAGGTTTTTCAAACTGCCAAGCTTCCGTATAGACACTTCCAAAGCTTTCTTGCAGCGAAGGAACACACAGCATTGTACAAGCCGCCAAAGCATCGGTTTTATCTTGGAGAGAAACTTTCCCTAGTCGCTTGATGCGAGGATCTTTAAATTGCTTAAACACCTTTTCTGAGTCTTTGACGGCAGGGCCGATAAAAACAAAGTTAACATCCGGAAACTTCTGCCAAACTAGCTTTGTAGATTCTAGAACCTGACGATATCCTTTGTAGTGGTAGTGCTGGCCAAGAAATAGAACAAAAGGGCTAGAGATAGCATTTTGGGCTAAAAAAGAATCTGGCAAAGCAGTAGAAGCAACCACTGGCCCGGTACCCGCTATGTGAATTCGCTCCTCAGAAACACCTAGCTGCACCAACGTTTTTTTCTCGGTAGGCGTTAGCGCAATAACGGCATCTGCTTGTTTGTAAATATCGTTGTAGGCTTTGTATCGCCATCCTACCCAGCGAGGATGGTGGACAGGTGTGAGGACGAAGGGAATGTTGCGATCGCGCGCCACCTTAAGTGAAGCATAACTAATTCCCTCGCGCCCAATCCGCATATTGTGAATCAGGTCAGCTTTTTCAGCGTAGGGCAAAATATGATTGTAGAGGCAGTGTGAAATCCGAGGCAGCGCCACTGACATTAGCGGGTAGTAAAGCGGCAGCCAGGGCATCAAGCCGATTTTTTCCTTTGCGGTTAAGCCTAGCCGATGTACATTTATGCCGTCGATGGTGTAATCATGGTCAGCTTTTGGAGCGCGCATTGTCGTTCCTAACAGCCAATCAGTCCGGTTTTCTTCCCAGTGGCTCACTACCTGAATTTTGTGCCGCTCCTTTAAAGATTGAGCGGTCATATGATGCAGCATTTGAGCCCCCCCTGTAGAAGGTGGATAGGCAGTAGTGGAGTATAAAAGCTTCATAATGTTGATAATTTTTTACTATCGACTGCCATTTTATAAACTTCAATTGTTTTATCGACTGATTTTTCCCAGGTAAACTGTGAGGCACGGGCGATCGCTCTTTGTGAAAGCTCTTTTCGCAATTGCTTGTCATTCATAAGTTCCCACATGGCATGATGTAGCTCATCTTTGTTGGTAGGATCGATTAGAATTCCTGCCTCTCCAACCACTTCAGGCAGCGAGCTGGTATTGGATGCAATCACTGGCGTTCCACACTGCATAGCTTCTAAGGGAGGCAACCCAAAACCTTCATAGAGCGAAGGATACACAAACATCAGCGCTCCACTATAAATAGGCGCTAAGTCCTCATCAGGCAAATAACCCGTAAAAAAGATGCGATCTCTAACCAAAGGATTGTTCTGAACAGCTTCAAAGATTGGCTTGTTCTTCCAACCATTGACGCCGACCAGCACCAAATTCAGCTCAGTAGCAGGATGAAGCTCCACAAGATCGGAAAAGGCATGGATTAAAAGCTCTATATTTTTCCGAGGCTCTATTGTGCATAAGCTCAGCACGTAAGGGCTTCTGGGTATATTGCATCTATCTAAAACCTGATTAATGTAAGATGGATCTTCGACAGGATAGAAGTAGCTAGCAGCCGCTAACGGCGTGACAAAAACTCGGGCTGAATCCATTCCCGTGTATTGGCAAAAGTCTCGCTTAGTATGCTCAGAAATACAGATAATCCAGTCTTTTTTAACGTCAATGCTTTTGATTATGTCAGCCGCTCGCTGGTTGACCCTTGGGACAAAGAACTCTGGAAACAGGAGTGGAATAAGATCATACACAGTCAAGATACGAGGAACCTTGGGCAATACATTAGCATCTGGAAGCGGAAAATATGAAACATGGTAAATGTCATATTCACTCGAATCACAAAATATCGAAGCCTCTTTTTTTGCCAGCCGACTACCAAGAATCTCTAATGCACGCCCAGCTTTGTAACGTAAATCTTTTTTTGAGTCTGTTGAACTAACTAGCTTTCTTTGAAGGTTAATCAACTGTATATACATTGCTTTTAAGCGAAGCCGACTGTAGTGAATTTCAGAAAAACTAGCTAGCAACTCAGGTCTCTCTTTTTCAAAATAGAGCTGGTTGCTTACCTCATCCCAAATAGTTGACTCATGGTTTAAAGCAACAGAACGGACTGATATATTATTCCGTCGACTTAGTTCTAGAAGGACTTCTTCAACAGCCCGAAAAATTCCAGTGCGCGATTGGTAGTTGATGTAACAAGCCCCAAACAAAGAGGTATCATAAGCAGCTCTAATTTTAGTATTCATAGATGATATCTCAGCATATAATTTTACTATCTAAAAATAAGTTGCGCAAAAGAGTATATATACAGTTTCAGAGAAAATTTATTCTGTTGATGAATCATTCATGTTGGTTATTGTCAAAAACTTTCTAATAATAATTAGAAAAAACATTTTCAACCAAACCTCGTAAATATAAAGAGCAATACCTGATATACCTAAAAAACTTCTGTAGTAAGCTAAGTGAGCTTTCCAATAGTGAGGCGATTTGATGCTCAGACGCTCTTGAAGTATCTTTGTGAAGAGCTTATCCGAATGAAACCAAAGAACGGGCTGGTTATCATCTACACAATAGGCGACGACATCATGCAGAAGAACAAGCTGGTATCCTGCAAGCTGAGCGCCGTGAGTGTAAATAACATCGCCATAATAGTGAGGATACGTAGCGCTATCTGGATATC
>JBARVS010000273.1:0-6123 GCA_049646385.1 Phormidesmis sp.
AAATATTAGCGTTCGGCATAAGCGGATTCCTCTTTATTTAGGGGCTGGGTAGAAGATGAAGCAGATAGCTGAGATCCGGATTGCGAACCAGATTTCAAAATAGCAGGAAGCGTAAAGGTAAAAGCGCTGCCCTGTCCCGGCGTTGAATCAACCCATATTCTACCGCCATGCGCTTCAATAATTTCTTTGCAAATCGCTAATCCTAAGCCGCTTCCACCCACGTCTTTTTCGGTTTTAACCTGCACAAACTTATCGAATATTTTTCGCTGGTAGGCCGGGTCAATCCCTGGGCCATCGTCAGCTACCGCTATCGATATCCAACTGCCGTGAGACTTAGCCGTAATCTCAATGGCTTGCTGAGCATAGCGCAGCGCATTTGCAATCAGGTTAGTGAGCACCCAAGTCACCTTATTAAAGTCGGCGTTTACAGGCGGTAAGCCGCTGGCAATTTGGCCCGTCAGCCTAATCTTTTTATTATCTGCTTGAATTTGCAACAGGCTAATCGCCTTTTTAACCAAACGATCAACGTCTGTTGCCGCTCTATCCATATCAATTTTTCCAGACTCAATTTTAGAGAGATCCAGCAAATTATTCACAAGTTCTCTCAGCCGCTGTACGTCCTCCTGTGCGGTTTTTAGCAGCTCTTGCTCATTCTTAGAGAGCTTTGTTTGAGCGGTTTCCATCAGCAGATCAATGCTCATAGCCATGCCAGTAAGCGGCGTTCTTAACTCATGTGAGGCCGTCATGACAAACTCGCTTTTAAGCTGATCGAGCTGCTTGAGGTTCGTGACGTTTTGCAGCAGCAGCACCACTCCCAAACGACGATCATCTTCTGTTGTGACGGGCGTTGCTACGTATTGATAATGCTCTGTACTCCCTTGCTCAATGACTAGCTCCAAGGGCACTTGCTCAGCGGGTAAATCGTCTGCGGGTAAATTGTCTGTGGGTAAATTGTCTGCGGGTTCGCTAGGGTCTGCTTTAGAGCTAGCCACCGCTTGAATATGCTGATAAAGCGTGCGGTTCTCTATCACCTCAAGGCAGTGACGCCCTTCGGCTAAATTTGGCTTAGTGCCAAATAGGGCAGCGGCTACGGGGTTAATCGCCACAATTAAAAGCTGGTCGTCAACCACTACAATGCCGTCACTGAGGCTGCGGATGATGGCCTCACCGCGCTGCTTTTCAGCGACGACTTTATCAAGGTTCAGCGCTTTGAATGCCTGCAGGCGGCGGCTCATAGTGTTAATTTCTGCGGCGAGCTGACCTAGCTCATCTTGTGAGGATACCGCTAGCTGAATATCGTAGTCGCCACGGGCGATTTGCTCGGTGGCATCTTGCATTGCTTTGACGGGGCGTACTAGGTTGCGAGAGAGCAGCCAGCTAATGATAAAGCCAGCGGCGGCGGCGCTAAAGCCTGCGATCGCCACCGAAATAATTGCCCGCTTCGAGACTTCGCTAGTTCTTACCGAAGCAGCCGTCATTGCCTGATGGTTAATGCTTCTAAGCTGACTGGCCGCATCACGAACCGACTGAAACGCTGGGCGCACCGTTTGCTCATAAGCTCGCCCATAGGCTGCACTATCGAGTTCCTTAGCGGCTCTCAGCTCGTCTATGCTGGTCAAATATGTTTGGTAGCTAGCCTCTATTTTTGCTAAGGCGGCGGGCTCTTCAGGCTGCGTAACGTTGTCTTGGGCACGGCCTAGCCACTGTAAAAAGGACACTTCATTTTCGCGAAACAAGCTCAGGCCCGAATTGCTATCGTCTAGCAGTAAAATCAGCGTGGCGCTGTCCTGACGCTCCAGCGCGTCTATCATGCCGTTGGCGGCGCGAATGCTGAGATAGTTTTCTTGCAAAATTTCGTCGCTGGCCTGCCCTAAGCGCTGGAGATTAAAAACTCCCCACAGGCCGATTAAAACGACTAGCGCTAAGCTCGTCACGTAGCCCGACAGAATTTTTGCTTGCAGATTCATGAGGGCAACCGAATCAATGCTTTTTGGCTGAAGTTATTGTAAAGGCGATTGGTGCTGGGTGAGCAGGGCGATCGCCGATCTCTATCTTTTGGGCGAGGGCATTCTTTTGGGCGAGGGCATTAGCTAAGCCGAAAATAAGACGCGGCCTTGAACTTAATTTGGTCAGCGATCCTTAAGGTGATGCTAAGTTGATTGGCGTATTTTGTAAGTCGCAGTATCATTTACTGGCCGTGAGCGTTCTATTTTTCTCTCCACAGTGTGAAAAAAAGCAAAGCTCCAGCCTGTATAGTTCGTCAGTAGCTCTTTTGCGCCGCAGAATATCATTTTCGTTATGGATCAATTTCCCTGGCTGTCGTTCATCATCTTCTTTCCGTTTTTGGCGGCACTGCTCATTCCCTTCAGTCCCGACGAAAACGGGCGTACCGTGCGATGGTATTCCCTGGTAGTCGGCCTGATTGACTTCGCCGTCATCGTGTACGCCTTTGTCAACAATTACGACATCCACAGCTCTCAGATGCAGCTATACGAGAGCTACACCTGGGTTCCCCAAATTGACCTGCGCTGGTCGGTAGGGGTGGATGGCCTATCAATGCCGCTGGTGCTGCTTACGGGCTTCATTACGACCCTGGCGATTCTGGCCTCTTGGCCAGTGACCTTTAAGCCCAAGCTGTTTTACTTTTTGCTGCTGAGCATGTACGCCGGACAAATTGGCGTCTTTGCCGTACAGGATATGCTGCTATTTTTCCTAATGTGGGAGCTAGAGCTGCTGCCGGTATACCTGCTGCTTTCTATTTGGGGCGGTAAAAAGCGGCTGTATGCAGCGACAAAATTCATTCTTTACACAGCAGGCGGATCGCTGTTTATTTTGCTGGCAGCGTTAGGCATGGCCTTCTATGGCGATACGGTCACCTTTGACATGCAGTCGCTAATGGCAAAAGAGTTTCCGCTGCGGCTACAGCTTCTTCTATACTCAGGCTTTCTGATTGCCTACGCGGTCAAGCTGCCGATTATTCCTTTTCACACCTGGCTCCCTGACGCGCACGGTGAGGCAACTGCGCCTGTGCACATGCTACTAGCAGGCATTCTGCTGAAAATGGGCGGCTACGCGATCATCCGCATGAACGTAGAGATGCTGCCGGATGCCCACGCGGTGATTGCACCCGGTTTGGTAATTTTTGGCGTGATCAACATTATCTACGCGGCCTTGACCTCGTTTGCCCAAAATAACCTGAAGCGAAAAATTGCCTACTCGTCTATTTCCCACATGGGCTTTGTGATGATTGGAATCGGCTCGTTCACCAATTTGGGGCTCAGCGGCGCGGTGCTGCAAATGGTCTCTCACGGCCTAATTGGAGCTAGCCTGTTCTTTTTAGTCGGCGCGACCTACGACCGTACGCACACTTTGATTTTGGATGAAATGGGCGGGGTTGGCCGCAAAATGCCCAAGATATTTGCGATGTTTACCACTTGCTCAATGGCGTCTTTGGCGCTGCCGGGGATGAGTGGATTTGTCGCAGAGCTGATGGTATTTGTGGGCTTTGCTAATAGCGATGCCTATGGCTTTAACTTCAAGCTGATTATAGTGATGCTGATGGCAGTAGGCGTGGTCTTGACGCCGCTGTATCTGCTCTCAATGCTGCGTGACATTTTCTATGGGCCTGAAAATAAGGAGCTGATTGAAAAAGAAGCGCTGATTGACGCAGAGCCTCGCGAGGTATTTGTGATTGCCTGTTTGCTGATTCCGATTATCGGCTTTGGGCTATATCCGAAGGCGTTAACGCAGCTATATGATGCAAAAACGGTGCAAATTACTGAAAAGATACGGACGGAGATGTTTGCGATCGCCCAAAATAAAACGCCGCCGCTGCCGATTGCCACAACGCCGCTTTTGAACGCACCGGAGATCGGCAGCCCGTAAGATAAGCACTGCCCCCTTTGCCTATCCAAACACCTTAATACGGGTCTTAATATGGGTTGACAGTGGGGGCGCTCGTGGCCTATAGCTCTAAAGAATATTTCTGCGCTGGTTTGCTCGTTTGAACGCTTTGTCAAAAGTAGATGCCATAGGTAGCGTCACCCAATTTTTTTCGGTGCGCGGTTGGGCCTTAGAAGCCAGACTGCTGCGCTGGATGACCCTGCTATGGCTTTGTGTCGGGATGGTCGTTCTATTTTCGGCATCCTACCCAGCGGCTGAGGCTGACTTTAACGACGGTGCCCGCTACTTCAAAATTCAGATTATCTGGGTGATTGTGGGGCTATTCATCTCGCGATGGATTACCCGCCACCCCATTCAAAAGCTCATGCGGCTCTCGGGCTTCTTTTTGCTGGTGTGTATGCTGATGGTGATGGCAACCCACATCCCAGGCGTAGGCATCTCGGTTAATGGTGCCACCCGCTGGCTACCCTTTGGCCCTTTCTTAATTCAGCCCTCAGAGCTGATGAAGCCTTTTTTAGTGATGCACAGCGCTCAGCTGTTTGGTAAGTGGCACAAGCTTACGAACCCAACGCGGCTTGTTTGGCTGGGCATTTTCACAGGCGGACTGCTGCTCATTTTGGCTCAGCCTAATTTGAGTACCACAGCCGTTTGCGGCGTAAGCATTTGGCTGATTGCCTTTGCCGCTGGCATTCCCTATCGACAGATGATAATTACCGCTGGTACGGGCGTTGTGGCCGCTGTGCTGAGCGTCAGTATCAAGTCGTATCAGCGCGAGCGCATTATCTCTTTTATCAATCCTTGGGCCGATCCGAGCGACAGCGGCTTTCAGCTCATTCAAAGTATGCTGGCGATTGGCTCAGGTGGCTCAGGTGGCTCAGGTTATGGCCTCTCTGTCCAAAAGCTCGGCTTTTTACCGATTCAATACACTGACTTTATTTTCTCAGTTTTTGCCGAGGAGTTTGGCTTTGTTGGCTGCGTTATGCTGCTGCTGTTTTTAGCGGTGTACAGCACGGTGGCCTTAATGGTCGCAATTCAGGCGAAAAAGACCGTTCATCGCCTCGTTGCTATTGGCTGTATGGTGCTGCTGGTGGGCCAGTCTTTGGTTAATATTGGTGTTGCCTCTGGTGCCTTGCCGACTACGGGTTTACCTTTTCCTTTGTTTAGCTATGGCGGCAGCTCTATGATTGCTAGCTTAATTACGGCTGGCGTTTTAATTCGAGTGGCCAGAGAGTCTAGAGACGCCGAAGTGCTCACGCTCAGGCGGATTGAGATTAACTTAGATAGAACGGCTAAGCGTAAGGTGAGCAGAGTGCAAAAACCGTTTGCTAACTCGGCTAGTGAGCTTAAGAAGCAAAGTAAAGCGTCTCCCGAAAAGGATCTGCGGACGGCTCACAACCTAATGAAAAGGCCGCTGAGAAGGTTCAAGCAGGGGCTGAGACCGCTAGCTGGAAAGATTGGGTATTCCTTAGGGCCATCCTCACCACAGCCATCCTCATCAAAGCCATTACCGCCAGAAAAGCAGCTAGGAAACGATGCAACCCAATGACTTTGCCAGCCAAGCGCCAGACTAAAAAGTATTAGTGCTATCGGTTCGATACAATTGGAGGGCTGTTCGCTAAGCGGAGCCTCTATGGGCGATTCTCTTTCAGAGACGTTGTACGATCGCCTACAACTTTTTCTCTATCATATTAGCCAGCAGGCCAATGGCTGGGTGGAAGGCCAGCTAGGTGAGCTGGGCATTGCTAGCATTGGAATTATTGCCTTGGCTGGGCTGCTGACAAGCCTGACGCCCTGTATGCTTTCGATGCTGCCGATTACAGTGGGCTATATGGGCAGCTATGAGCTAGATAATCGTTGGCAGTCGGTTGAGCAGTCGGTTTGGTTTGCGACGGGGCTGGCGACGACGCTAGCAGCGCTAGGGCTGGCGGCAAGTAGCTTGGGCTGGGTGTACGGGCAGGTGGGGATTGGGCTACCCATTTTGGTAAGTGCGATCGCCATACTCATGGGCCTCAACCTTTTGGAGGCGCTGCCGCTGCCGCCGCTGCCTTCGTTTAACGGCACAGATTTTTTAGAGAAGAATATTCCCCGTTCGGCAAAGTCTTATTTATTAGGGCTTACCTTTGGGCTAGTCGCGTCGCCTTGCAGTACGCCAGTGCTGGCTACTTTGCTGGCGTGGGTAGGCGAAAAGGGCGATCCGGTGCTGGGGGCTTCGCTGCTGCT
>JBARVS010000274.1:0-8029 GCA_049646385.1 Phormidesmis sp.
GCGTTGATAGAAGGAGCCGTCAAAGCGACAGGGGCAGCTTCGCCAGCAGCCAAGTCAAGCGGGAAGTTGTGAGCATTGCGCTCATGCATTACTTCCATGCCCAAGTTGGCTCGGTTCAATACATCCGCCCAGCTACCAATCACGCGACCCTGTGAGTCGATGATTGACTGGTTGAAGTTGAAACCGTTCAGGTTGAACGCCATGGTAGAGATACCAAGCGCCGTGAACCAGATGCCCACCACTGGCCATGCACCTAACAAAAAGTGCAGGCTGCGGCTGTTGTTGAACGAAGCATATTGGAAGATCAATCGACCGAAGTAGCCGTGGGCTGCAACGATGTTATAAGTCTCTTCCTCTTGGCCAAACTTGTAGCCATAGTTCTGCGATTCTGTCTCAGTCGTCTCTCTCACCAACGAGGAGGTCACCAACGAACCGTGCATCGCACTGAAGAGCGCTCCGCCAAACACGCCGGCTACGCCAAGCATGTGGAACGGGTGCATCAAGATGTTGTGCTCGGCTTGGAACACCAACATGAAGTTGAAGGTTCCTGAGATACCCAAGGGCATCCCGTCAGAGAATGAACCTTGACCCAATGGATAGATCAAGAATACTGCCGATGCTGCTGCAACAGGTGCAGAGTAGGCAACACAGATCCAAGGGCGCATACCGAGGCGGTAAGATAGCTCCCACTCACGACCCATGTAGCAGAAGACGCCGATGAGGAAGTGAAAGATTACCAATTGGTAAGGGCCACCGTTGTAAAGCCACTCATCGAGTGAGGCAGCTTCCCAAATCGGGTAGAAGTGCAGGCCAATCGCGTTGGACGAGGGCACAACCGCACCAGAGATGATGTTGTTGCCGTACATCAATGAGCCGGCTACGGGCTCACGGATGCCGTCGATGTCAACGGGGGGCGCTGCGATGAACGCAATTACGAAACATGCGGTAGCAGCAAGTAGTGTAGGAATCATCAAGACGCCGAACCAGCCTACATAGAGGCGGTTTTCGGTGCTTGTGACCCACTGACAAAACTGCTCCCACAACGTCGCGCTTTGGCGCTGTTGTAGTGTAGTAGTCATGGTTATTATTCCGGTAGTTAGGTACGTATTAGGGCGAGACGGTTGCAAACTCAAAAAGAAGTCAACTTCTGTTTCGCTCTGTTAATAATGTAAAGGAGTGTGTGAAGAAAAACGTTTTTCTTAATAATTAATTTGCTATTGAGTTTTGTAACGATTGTGAAACGACTCCGAAACGACCCTGAAGGATGGCCCAAAAACTGCTCTAAAGGCTGGCTGTCTAGAAATCAAAGTAGATATAAGGAGAGGCTTCGGAAGGCGCGAGTATCCAGGCGAGATAAAAGCAGACGGGCAGCAGCAGCACTTTCACGGGCCAGCTAATCTGTAGCTTGAGCTTGTTTTGCACAACGTAGGCAATGCCCGTGAGGGCGACGATGCCTGCTAGCAGTAGCGAAATTTGCGGGCGATTGAGGCCAAAGGAATCGTTATAAACTTTTTGGGCAAACTGCACGTCGGCGGTATGTCCTACTAGGTGACGAACGGCCAAACCAGCATCGCTTAAGCTTGGCAAGCGGAAGAAAATCCAGCTAAAGAACACGATGAGCTGCGTAAAACCCCAGGCAAGAAAGATGCCTGGAGCGCTTGCCCAGAAGGATTTTAGTAAACTGACGCGCTCTGAGAGTGCGCCGCTTAAGCGATGAATGATCAAGGCTAGACCATGGATGGCACCCCATACGATAAAGCCCCAGCGATCGCCATGCCAAACGCCTGCAATTAGCATAATAATCATCAGGTTGAGACAGGTGCGAGCTAGCGATCGCCGCGACCCCCCCAAAGGAAAGTACAGGTAGTTACGCAGCCAGTCGCCTAGGGTAATGTGCCAGCGTCGCCAAAAGTCGGCAATGCTCGTTGCAAAATATGGAAAATTAAAGTTTTGCGGCAGGTTAAAGCCCAGCAGCAGGGCGCTGCCTCGGGCGATATCCACATAGCCGCTAAAGTCGAGATATAGCTGCAAGCCGTAGGCAAACGTCAGCAGCCAAATATCTCCGCTGCCCGCGCGCGGCAGGCTCTCTGCGCTCAGGTTCACTATCTGACCAATCCTATCTGCAATGAGCAGCTTTTTAACGGTGCCAGAAGCGATTAGCCACAGCCCTTCAGCGTTTTGGCTCATAGAGGGCAAGGTGGGCGCTTTCATTTGGGCCGAAAAGCTGTGAAACCGAGTGATTGGCCCAGAAATGAGCTTTGGAAAAAACAGCTTGTAGGCAGCAAATTCTAGCAGCTCGTCGCTCGCGGGTGAGCCTCGATAGACATCCACTAAGTAAGCAATGCATTCAAAGGCAAAGAAGCTGAGACCCAGAGGCATCACCCAGCCTGCAAGGACGCCTTCTGTACCGCGATTAAACCCAAAGGCTTCTATCGTTGGAGAAAGGTATTTGAACCCTAACAATAGAAGCGCATTTAAAGCAATTCCAAGACCTAACAGCAGTCGCCGCCGTCGGTTCCAGTCTGCTTGGGCATATTGCCAAGCTTCGTTAGGAATGCGCCAGTCTAAAGGGGCGGCCAACGACTTGCCAATGACAAAGTTTAAGCCTACTAGCACCAGCATGAGAGGCACATACTGAAGCTGCAGTGACGCATAAAAGTAAAGGCTGGTAACCAGCAATACCAGCAGCTTGGCGACCTTATTTGGCGCTAGCCAATACAGCAAAACAACGCCAGCTAAGAAGAAACCGTAGAGAATAGACGGCAGAATCATAGGGTTACTTGCTTGAGTTATTCTTCTTTGGGCAGCGGGTCAGGCCAGGGAATCAGCGGATCTTGGGCTAGTCGGTTAGAGACTTGGTACGCGCCGTAGCGATTGAGATGACTAGGATCGGAAAAATAGTCGTAGCGCTGAGGCCATAGCTGGCCCATATCACGGAAAATCATCTGCCCCGAGCGGTCTGCGGTTTGCACCATGTACTGCAAAAAGGAGTTTTCTGCCTTGGTTCGCTGAGAATCGAGGTATTCATCGGTGAGGGGCGTGTTGATGAATACTATCGGCACATTCTTTTCGGTCGTGTAGTAGAGCAGATCGTTCAAGGCGAGCGTTTGCTTGCCCTCTAGCTGAAAGGCTTTGTAGTCACCGTCGTAGTCGCCAGCGACGCGAGCGTGATCTTGGTAATAGGTGGCTGGATTAAAGCGATTAGAGAGTGCTAAAAATCCGTCAGCGTCAATGTTGCTGGTTTCAGTCGGCATTTCGGTGGGGGTGTCGCCTGCTTGGGTAGCCTCTTCGGTGACGGAGAATTTTGGGGCGATCGCGCCAAACCCCTGTCCTAAGGCCGAGCGAATTTCGCTGCGATGCGTGTAGCCCGCCGATAGCCGACCTAACAGCTCGCTCAGGCGTTGGTCGGCAGATCTAGCGCTCGCGGTAAGCTGTTCTGAAAGGCTACCCAAAGCCAAATTTTCGATGCCGCCTGGGGTGCTATTAGCCTCTAGCTGCTGGTAGCCTTCGGAGGTGGCGATCGCATCAAAGGTCACATCTACCCGCCCGCTGTTAAAGGCTCTTGCGCCATCGGCCCATACGATAATTTGCGGTAGCTGATCGGGCGGAATCAACCGTCTAATCACTAAATCCACTACCTGAGCGGTCGCGCCGTTGACGCCAAAGTTGAAAATGCTCAGCCCCTCATGTCCAGAAGATCCTAGCGCCTGACGCAGGGCCGCAGGATCAACCCCTCGCAGGGCGCGTGAGCTGCCAATGACCAGCACATCTGGCGGGCCAGAGCGGGCTACCTCTCGCCGATAGAGCGCCAGCTTTTCGTCTAGCTGCTGAGAGCGAAAGGTCGGCAAGGCAGAGCCTGCGAGCAGTGAGGAAGTCGAAACCAAATCCTGCTGAGGGCTGTAGATTAGCTGATCGTCATCAATGGCTGAGGCGGTGAAGTCGCCGCTGCTCAAGCGCGTCTCTGCCGAAGGGCTACTGGTAGAACTGCCCTCTTCCTTGACGAAGCTATCGTCAGCAGCACCAGCGGCTTGCTTGTCCCAACCGGGGGCGCGATCGCCCGTCTGCCAGTTTAGGTTGGCCAGCTCTTCGTTAAAGTCACTCGGCTTAAGTCGCTCAACGCCCTTTTTATCTGGCTGGTTAGGATCTAGCTGGTTAGAATCTGGCTGATTAGAATCTGAGCCTGGGCTGGCGCTAGCCGAAGCGACCTCAGCAACGGCAGGAGAGCTGGCCTGACGCAGCGCTTGACCTACCAAAAAATCGAGCTGAACGGCTAAGAGCAACCCCGCAGCGCCCCACACTAAGGCCATTCTCTTGCCGCCAAGCTGAATAAACTGAGGCAAGTTAGAGCGCAGGCCGCTGGCTTGCTCAGCAGGTACAAAGACCTGGCTCATCACCATGACATATTGCAAAGCTCGCGCCAGCGCTGTGGTTATATTGACGTCGGCTGCCGCGTCCGCTGCTGGGGTGCTATCTGCCAAGCTAGCATCCGTTACGGGCGTGATTAGCTCACCGATATAGGCTTCAGAGGCGGCAAACTCAGGCTTGGCCTCTGGCACCATTCGCTGCCGCACCTGATAGTCTTGGCCATATGTCCAAATAGGCTGCTTTTGCCCTGCTCGCCGTCCATACAGCCGAATGCCTTCACTGAGTTCTAGAATATTTGCCTGCTCTAGCGTTTGGTTAATCAGGGGCACAATGGCGTGCTTGGGCGGACAAATCGGCCCATCGGCCATAACATGCAGCAGCTTATCTTTTTGTAAAAGCTGGACGCGAATGCCGCCAGTTGCCAGCTGTTCTTTAATGTCTGGGTTGAGCGATCGCGTCAAGCAGTAGGCCAGCGCTGATAAATCTCCTTGACCAGCCAAAGACAGAGCGCTTTTTGCTAAATCGGGCCTAGTAGCAGCGGGTAAGTCAACGCCGCGCAGCCACTCTGGGCTGATGTCATCAGTTGAAGGGCCATACAGCATTGCCCGAGGAATACCCTGCGGAGCGACCGTTTCTAGCAGCACTGAAAGCTCACGCACCAGCCCATCAATATCATTTTTGTGGGGAAGCTGCGCTACGCTAACATCCGATGTGCCGCCGTCTTCTAATGATGCGGATAGTGCTGATGCGGATAGTGCTGATGCGGATAGTGCTGATGGCGTGAGTTCCTCTGCTGCGGGCGCAATAGGATAGCTGATCAGATGCAGCGTTGACTTTTTAAATTCGGTGACGAGCTTTAGGCCATAGCGCTGCGAAATTTTGTTAACCAGCAGAGAGAGCGCGGGCAAATCTCCCCAGCGGCCCCACTCTTTGAGCATTTCCTCGGGCGGCGTCAAATCTACGCGCAGCCGCCAGTCGGAAGCCGCCTCACCCGTCACCTGGATGGTGATCACAGCATCTTGAAACTGCTTGAGATGAAGCTTTCTGAGTCGTTCGGCAATGGGCTCGGCGATGAGTAAAGGATCGGGGCTGTAGCTAGCTTCGCAAAATACCCAAAGCCGGGAAACCAGCTCATCACTGTCATCATCTGCCGCCGCTGCAACGCTCGTGACGATGGGCTGTATTCGACGCGCCTTACCGGGCACCACGCGAGCGCTGACCTTAACCCCCACATTAAGGGCGCTGAGGGCTTCGCTGAGGTAGCGAGCGATCGCCCCTGAATCTCCCTGATGCGCCAAGCTGATATCTAAAAGCTGCTCAGGCGATGATAGTTGGGTCGCTTCATGCGCTGTATCAGAATGCGCTGTATCAGACGCATCACGCTCTATATTACGACTGCCCTCGACCAGCCGCTCTAGGTGCTGGTCAAGCCGATTGAGATAGATCGGCGCGCTCCATACTGGCTTAGTCGCCTGTGCCCTACGGCTATAAACATATATTTGATGAATTTGGGGAAAGTCATCCGCCAGCCGATCTTTTACAGCAGGCTCTAGGAGCGATCGCACCAGCCGCATCAGCACCACCTCGCGGGGCAGCACCGCTCTCTGTTCTGGCGGCTTTGCCCCCGGCTCTAATCCCTGGCTTGACTCGCACAAAACATGCAAAATATTGCCCCGCAGCCTTACCTGAATAGCCGCCGCTGGGGTATCTTCCGGGCGTAGAATAACCTCCTGGAGCCAGGGCATCAGAGTCGCCGGATCGACATTAGCTTTGGGAGGAGAGGAATGACCTAACATTTAGGTAGCAATAAAAGAAGCAGAAGATAAAGCTCTAGACTATATATCAGACTAAACAGCAAGCAGTTGCGGCAGCGCCACGACGCTCGCTGCATTCTAGGTCACTCCTGTGCGTTTTGCACGAGTAAATTTTAGGCGATCGCCACGTCAAATTTCAACTGACCAGCTTTGCTTTACACGTACGTAATGGATGTCATCCCCTCAGGTACTTTTATGCAATCTTTTCGCGAGCCCTCATCTTCTTCCCTGCCAGATCTATCAATTGCTTTGCCGCTGCCGACGACGCTGGCGATCAGCCTGGGCACTATCCCGCTGCTAGCGTTGCTGTTTGCTAATCGCTTAGTTAACCACAGCGCTATTGAGCTAGGCAAAACTAGCGAAGAGCTGTTTCGAGGCGATCGCCTGCCAAGCCGTCCTTTGATTTTTGACTAGCAAAGTCGGCCAGCCTAAAGCCACAATTGCATTCAAAAAAGTGCGGAAAACTACAAAAAGATTCCTAGATAAAGTTAATAAATAGGAAGGCTTATGTATTCCAACGGGCAAAGCGCTCGCGATGCGCCTAAAACTTCTACAATCATTTCGAGTGCCTCCTATTCGCGAGACATCCAATGTTTATCCAGCGTTGATCTGGCGTTGATCTGGCGTTCAGCAATCTGCCAGATTTGCAATCGCTAGCTATTAGGGTGAGAGACCCTACCTCGAAAGGACGCTCATTAAAAAAATCTGTTTGCAAAGCCCTATTCGCAAAATAAAGATGCCCACGACTCTTACAGAAGAATCTTTGATCAATCCCTCAAGCGCTGAAGTCATGCCAGCAGTGGCCACTCATGACTGGCTGCTGCGCAATCGGCTTACTCGCGTAGAGGAGACTTGGGCTGCGGTTTTAGAAGATGAGTGCGGCCCAGCCCTAGTCGCTTTGCTCAGTCGGCTCAGAAAGCTATGCGCCCCCGATGGTCAGGCCAAAGCCGCCGACGCCGCCCCCGTGCTCAAGCTGATAGAAGAACTAGAACTCAGCGATGCGATTAAAATGGCGCGGGCCTTTGCCCTGTATTTTCAGCTAATTAATATTGTTGAGCAGCACTACGAGCAGCGCGGCCAGCAGCAGCAGTATCGTGCGGCTTATGAGGATGCGGCGATCGCCTCTGCCGAACAAGCCGCCCAAAAAGCAGGCCAAAGCCATCATCTAGCCCAAAGCCAGAACCAGAACCATAGCCAAAACCATAGCCAGAACCATAGCCAAAACCATAGCCAAAACCAGGAAAACGGCCATCATCTAGCAGAAAGCCATTCAGCCAGCAGCGCTGCACAATCAGGCCGAGACGTAGGCACTTTTTACTGGCTGTTTCCGACCCTTAAGCGGCTCAACGTGCCGCCCAAAATGATTCAGCGCCTGCTCGATCAGCTAGATGTGCGCCTAGTCTTTACCGCTCATCCCACCGAAATTGTGCGGCACACCATTCGCGACAAGCAGCGCCGCATTTCATCTATTTTGCGACAGCTAGACCGCGAAGAAGAAAGTGCGCGATCGCTGGGCCTAGTCTCCTCATGGGAAATTAAAGACCTTCAGGCCCAGCTCGTTGAAGAAATTCGGCTGTGGTGGCGCACCGATGAGCTGCATCAGTTCAAGCCTTCGGTGTTAGACGAAGTAGACTTTACCCTGCATTACTTTGACGTGGTGCTCTTCGATACCATCCCTCAGCTTCATCAGCGAATTTGTCGGGCGCTAGAAGGCACCTTTCCAACGCTGAAGCCGCCGCGTTACAACTTTTGTCGGTTTGGATCTTGGGTAGGCAGCGATCGCGATGGCAACCCTTCTGTCACCCCGCAAGTCACCTGGAAAACCGCCAACTTTCAGCGCAATATGGTCG
>JBARVS010000275.1:0-6620 GCA_049646385.1 Phormidesmis sp.
TCCTTAGACCAAAAAGCCCTGACGTAGCTTTTGCGATCGCTCTGCTAAATCTCCAAGGATTAGCAAGTCGCTCATAAACTGTTCCTGCATACAGACGCTCAGCATTGATCTAAATCTATCAATATCCCTTGTAAATTCGTATGGGCGAAGCATTTTCTCAAGGCCGCATTAGACAATGGATACATAGAATATCCGTATTTATAACTAAGCCTTTGGGTATAAAAAACGCTATTTTTACTGACACTATAGGTATAGACTCAAGCATAGTCGTCTCTGTCTATAGGATGATACGCCTTTGCCCAGAGTTCGACAGTATGACGAGAGTTCAGGGTAATAACAGACTACAAACAACGCTTGTGCAGCAGTTAGTTTGTAATCAGGGTTTTTGAATGAAACGACTTATCTATGGCTCTTTGTCTGTGCTGACCGCTATGAGCACAGCGTTTTTAGCCGCCGAAGCAAAAGTTTTTAGTGCAGACAGTCAGCTTTCCACAACAAATAGTGAAGAAATTGGCGAGGATTTTGCAGCAGCAGGATCAGATAGTGTAGGAGGGCTTTTTGGCGAACCAAAAGCAGCCACTACTCTACTAGGCGATCTACCGACAGATAGCCCGCTCAGCAATGGCCTCACGCAGGCGAGTAGCGTGAAGACTGGCCTTATCTCTGTTCCATCCAAAAGTCTTTTGGCAGCCAGAAGTCAAAGCCTTCAACCCGTAGCTAGGCAGCTAACAACTGCTGCTTGGCCCAATCAACCATCACTCTATCAAACGTCCTATCAAGCTCAGGCAGCGCCCGCTACAACCGTTCCAGCCACAGTTATTCCAGCAAACGCTCAAAACCAGCCTGCACCTGCGGCTAAACCGGGAAGCGTGCAGCAAAACGTTCCGCCTGCTGCAGCCACTGAAAGCCCAAAGCCTACAGACGACGCTGAAGGCGACAATACTTTGACCGCACCGGGAGCGGTACCGCCAGGCGTACCCGGTACAGCACCTGAGACGTTTATAACGCCTGCTACGCCTAACAGCTTGCCATCTGAGGCACCTGGGCTGGCTCCTGCTGAAGAACCTGCGTCTGAAGCAGATTTGGCTCCTGCTGAAGAGTTGCCTATGCCATCTGGCGATTTGGATCCTGCGGAGAACAGGGCACCCGAAGGGCAGATATCACCGCCGCTGTCACCCCTGCCTAATGAAGGCATTATTCGCGAGAGCAATCCGTCAATGATGCCAGTTACGCCTGGGGCTGATGTTCCGCCTGCGGGCATACCGCCTGCTGGTATATCGCCTGCTGGTGTGCCCATCAACGAAGCTGAGCCGACGACGCCGCTGCCACCGATCCCAATGGATCCTTCTCCAATGGATCCTTCTATGGATGAGCCCTCAGTGGCTCCCTCGGCTGATCCTTCTGTTAAGCCTCTAGAGCCCATAGAGCCTGTGGAGCCGGTCGAGTCGTTGCCGCCAGTTGGTGACAGTATTGCGCCTAATGAGTTCCCGGTGAGCGGTTCGAGCAGCGATCGCCTCGTCGGAGAAGGATTTACGCCCTTCCAACTTTCCTACCTAGCGCTAGCAGGTGGCTTAGAGGAAGAAGGCATTCCCGGCGGCCCTCAGCTTATTAGTGCCTATAAGCAAGGCGATGTTTCGGCTGAAGATATCGTGACAGCAGGCGCCATGAGCAAGCGTTTAGGTGAAGCCGCTAGCGACCAAGAAGACTACACCCAGGGGGTTGATCGTTTTCTTGAAATCTTTAGAAAGGACGCTCGTTCGTCTGGTTAAGGCTGGGCAGTATCAATAGCTACTGCTGACCTTGTTATGTCTTTTTAAAACGTGCAAAAGCCTGATCGCCTTCGGTCAGGCTTTTCTCGCATTTAGTCTATAGATTTTATAGGTCTTCGCCCTATAGATAGATTTTTAAGCCAAAAGACTTCCTTTATACTGCGCCTTAAGTTCAGCCGCATTACGTCTAGAAATGTCGCTTCTATATTTTTAAACGCTCCGCTTTTTGTAAAAACTAAACCAGACCGATCAGTTTAGATATATTAGACTGATTGACTATAGTTGCGCTCACTTACCAGAACTCAGTGCTTAGGTACCCCTTAATATGACGGCTTCTTCGGACTCATCGCCTGTTCCACCTATTCCACCGAGACAAACTTCAGGGCTCTCTCATTCTGGTACGACGGTGCCGGACTTTCCGCCTGATGAAACACTCTCTACTAGAGATCGTAAAAAGCCCTCTCGCAAATGGCTAGGCTATCTGGCGCTGGCGCTGTTGGCAGTAGGGGTGGGGTTTGCGCTATGGCGGGCGATCGCCGCTCGTAATCAGCCCGAAATGCAGGGGCCACCCGCTTTCCCCGTTAAAACAGAGCGCCTGCAAAGAGAGTCGTTAGAGGACAGCAGCGAGTTCATCGGCACGCTCGATTCTCAAGCAGGTGTGAGCTTGCAGCCTGAGGCCGATGGCCGGGTTGTGCGCATATTCGTGTCGTCGGGCGATCGCGTGGCCGCAGGCGATCCGATTATGCAGCTCAGCGCTGAGCGATCGCAGTCCGACTACAACGCGGCGGTTTCCAACAGTACAGCGGCCAGCGCCGCGCGTGATGCCGCCGAAGCTAATCTGCGGGCCGCTCTAGAGCGACGGGCGCAGCTTGAGGCCGACTTAGAACTGCAAAAAAATGACTATCGGCGGACGGCGACGCTAGTAGAACAAGGAGCTTTGGCAAAAGAGCAGCTAGATCAGGTGGTGCGCGATCGCGCAGTTGCTCAAGCCGCCCTAAGCTCAGCCGCTCAAGAAATCCAGGCGCTCACAGCCAGCCGAGAACAGGCCCAGGCCACCCTCGCCCAAGCCAACGCCAACGCCAACGCCGTTCAGCAAGACCTGCTCGATAAAACCGTCACAGCCCCCATTGCGGGCATCGTCGGCGATATTCCCGTCAATTTGGGTGACTACGTTCAGGCGGGCGATTCGCTAGCGACCATTACTCAAAACCAAAACCTCGATCTCAAAATTACGGTAGATATTAGCAACGCCCCCCGCTTGCGTACTGGCCTGCCCGTAGAGCTAACGCTAGCCGGACAAGAAAACGTGATTGCCACAGGCAACATCAGCTTTGTTTCGCCCATTACCGATGCCGAAACGCAAACCGTCCTTGCCAAAGCTCGTTTCTCAGCACCTAGCCAGCCCTTGCAAGACGATCAAAAGCTCACCGTTAGAGTCATTTGGGATGAACGCCCCGGCATTTTAATTCCAACCACCGCCGTTTCCCGACTAGGTGGCCAAACCTTTGTGTTTGTACCGGGCGAACCCGATCCGCCCGCTGAAGGAGAAGGCCCGCCGCCCAATGAGCAAGCAGGCAATCAGGCAGGCAATCAGGCAGGCAATCAATCCGACGGCCCGCCGCCAGTAGTCGCCAAACTTAAGCCTGTGAAGCTAGGTGCCTTGCAGGGTAACGAATATCAGGTATTAGAAGGGCTTAGTGCGGGTGATACCGTCATTACCTCAGGCTTGTTAAACCTGCGTGACGGCGTGCCAATTGCACCTGAAGCGGCAGGCCAGTCAGCAGGCCAGTCAGCAGGCCAGTCAGCAGGCCAAACAGCGGGCGGCAAGAACGCTAGCAGCGCTGATAATAATTCTGAAAAGGCCGACCAAAAGGCTAAGCAACCCTAGACCCGTCATCTCTCTTTAACGGCTTCTTTTCATGTTCGTTAACTATTTTATTAAGCGGCCCGTTTTCGCCACCGTCTGCGCGCTGATTATGCTGCTCATTGGCGCAGTTAGCATTCCGACCCTGCCGATCGCGCAATACCCTGACATCAGCCCCACTCAGGTCAGCGTTAGCTCACGCTATATTGGCGCAGATGCTGAAACGGTTGAGCGCGGGGTCACCACGGTAATCGAGCGGCAAATCAACGGCGTTGAGGGAATGCGCTATATCACTTCTAATAGCAGCAACGACGGGGCCAGCAATATTGTGGTCACCTTCGACTCTTCCCGAGATAAAGATTTGGCCGCTGTAGATGTGCAAAATCGGGTGTCGCTAGCCGAGACCCAGCTGCCTGAAGCCGTGCGACAGACAGGTGTGACGGTTGCTAAGCAAACCAGCAATATCTTGCTGGCCATGAGCATCTACACAAACAATGAAGAATACGACGATATTTTCTTGAGCAACTACGCCGATCTTTACGTTGCCGATGCGCTGCGCCGGGTTGATGGCGTGGGCGGCGTCCAAATTTTTGGTGAGCGAACTTACGCAATGCGCCTGTGGCTAGATCCGCAGCGCTTGGCGACCCGTGGGCTCACCGCCGACGATGTCGTCAGCGCCCTGGCTGAGCAAAACATTCAGGTGGGGGCAGGCCAAATTGGTCAGCCGCCGTCGCCCGATGACCAAGACTTTCAAATCGACCTGCGGGCTCAAAGCAGGCTGCAAACGACGGATGAGTTTGAAGACTTGGTGCTTGAAACGGGCGATCGCGGTCAGCTCATTCGGCTTAGAGACGTGGGCAGGGCCGAGCTGGGAGCTGAGCGCTACAGCTCATTTTTACGATTTCGGGGTAAGCCAGCGATTGGGCTTGGTATTTTTCAGCTTCCAGGCAGTAATGCCTTAGAAGTGGCCGCTGGTGTAAAAGAAGCGATGGCTGGGCTATCGGCTGATTTTCCGCCGGGGATGGAGTACGGCATTGGCTTCGATACGACCGAGTATGTGCAGCAGTCGCTTTTGAGTGTGCTGTGGACGCTGGTTCAGGCGATCGCTCTGGTCGTCCTCGTCATTTACATTTTCCTGCAAGACTGGCGCACCACAGTTATCCCAGCGATTACCATTCCGGTTTCGCTAGTGGCCACCTTTGCAATTATCAAAATCTTTGGCTTCTCAATCAACAGCCTGACGCTGTTTGGCCTCACGCTAGCGACTGGCATGGTGGTAGATGACGCCATTGTGGTGGTTGAAGACATCAGCACCAAAATCAACAAGCAAGGACTCCCGCCCGTGCAGGCGGCGATTCAGTCTATGAGCGAACTTACCAGCGCGGTAATTGCGACCTCGCTGGTGCTAATGGCGGTGTTTATCCCTGTGGCCTTTTTTCCCGGTACCACGGGGGCGCTCTATCGTCAGTTTGCCTTAACGATTGCCTTTGCGATCGCCATTTCCACTTTCAACGCGCTCACCCTTACGCCCACGCTTTCGGGCCTATTGCTCAGGCAAAAAGGAGAGCCTACTGGCTGGCGGGCCAAGGTGTTTACGCCCTTTAATAATGCATTGGACTGGGTGCGCGATCGCTATGGCAGCATTCTCACCACGCTGACCCGATTTAAGCCAGTCGTGCTCGCGGTCTTTGTCGCCTCCCTTGTGCTTACCGCTTGGCTTTACAGCGTTGTCCCTTCGGCCTTTTTGCCCGACGAAGACCAAGGCTATTTCATCACCCTTGTTCAAGGGCCAGAAGGCGTCTCGCTCAACTATACCAGCAAGGTCATGGCCACCGCCGAAGAGCTGCTGTTAGCTCAGCCAGAAGTGCGGGCTACCTTTGCCGTCGGCGGCTTCGGCTTTAGTGGCAACACGGCCAACAGCGGCGTTATTTTCACCACTCTAAAGCCTTGGAGCGAAAGAACCGATAAAGAAAGTTCGGCGCAAAGCATCATTGGGCGAGTCACCGGGCCGCTGCTGGGCACCACCGAGGCGCGGATATTTCCCGTTAATCCGCCCGCCATTCAAGGGCTCAGCAGCTTTGGCGGCTTTGAGTTTCAGCTGCAAGACAAGCGCGGCAATGCGGGGTTGGATAACCTAGTTGAGAGCATGGGCGCAATTATGGGCGCAGCGAGCCAAAACCCTGACCTTCAAAACGTTTTTAGCACCTACGCGGCCAGTACGCCGCAGATTGCTATTGACGTAAACCGCGATCAGGCCAAGGCGCTTAACGTCAACATCGGCGACATTTTCAGCACATTGCAAACCAACTTAGGCTCACGCTATGTCAATGACTTCAATTTAGAAGGCCGCACCTACCGCGTGTTTGTGCAGGCCGACCAGCAGTATCGCTCTACCCCAGATGATATCAACAAGCTGTATGTGCGCTCCACTACGGGCGAATTGGTTCCCATGGGCAACCTAATCACAACCACCGATACCGTAGGCGCACAAACCATCAACCACTACAACCTGTTTCGTTCAATTGCCATCAACGGCGCACCCGCACCGGGGATCAGCTCTGGCGGCGCAATTCAGGCAATGGAAGGGGTAGCGGCGCAGGTATTGCCCGCAGGCTTGGGCTACGAATGGTCAGGCACGGCGCTTGAAGAAATTGAAGGCGGCAACCAAGCCCCGATTATCTTTAGCTTGGGCATTATCCTTGTTTTCTTAGTGTTGGCTGCTCAGTACGAAAGCTATGTAGATCCGGTGATTATTCTGTTCGCCGTGCCGCTAGCGGTCTTCGGCGCACTGCTCGCCCAAACCCTGCGGGGATTGCCTAACGACGTTTACTGCCAAATTGGGTTGGTCATGCTGATTGGTCTGTCTAGCAAAAACTCCATTTTGATTGTGGAGTTTGCCAACCAGCTTAGAGATCAAGGCTACTCTATTACCAAAGCGGCCTTAGAAGCTGCGCAACAGCGGATGCGGCCTATTTTGATGACGGCTA
>JBARVS010000276.1:0-2637 GCA_049646385.1 Phormidesmis sp.
GGGCGCTGCGCAGCAACGGCTGGCGAAAGGCATGGATTTTGGCCTGTAGCTATGCCTTTTATGGCGCTTGGGACTGGCGCTTTCTCTCGCTAATTATTGGCTCTACGCTGGTGGACTACATCGTTGGGCTAAATCTGGTTAAAACGGAGAATCCTCAGGTCAAACGTAGCTGGCTAATGGTGAGCCTAGCTGTAAACTTGGGCGCACTGGGCTTTTTTAAGTACGCTAACTTTTTTGCAGCCTCAGCCGTGGGGTTCTTTGGCTGGGCCGGGTTGCCGGTAAATTCGGTCACGCTCAACATCGTTCTGCCTGTGGGCATTAGTTTTTATACGTTTCAAACGCTAAGCTACTCGCTCGATATTTACGCTGGGCGGCTACAGCCTAAGAAAAGTCTGCTGGACTTTGCGACCTATGTGGCGTTTTTCCCGCAGCTGGTGGCAGGCCCTATTGTGCGAGCGGTGGACTTTTTGCCGCAGCTAGAGGCAGCGCGAAGCTTTAGCCAAGTTAATGTGCGGGCCTGCCTGACGCTATTTATGGTGGGCTTCTTTAAAAAAGCCTGCGTATCGGATAATTTGGCCCCGATTGTAGATCGTTATTTTTCTGCGCCTGATGCCTATAGCGCGCTAAGCAGTTGGATTGGGGTGCTAAGCTATACCACCCAAATTTACTGCGATTTTTCGGGCTATTCGGACATGGCGATCGCCTGCGCCGGACTGCTCGGCTACGAGCTATGCCTCAACTTCGACTTTCCCTACTTTGCCAGCAGCATCACCGACTTTTGGCGACGCTGGCACATCAGCCTTTCCACCTGGCTCAAAGACTATTTGTATATTCCGCTCGGCGGCAATCGAGGCGGCACATTATTTACCTATCGAAATCTGTTCATCACTATGGTGCTGGGCGGCCTATGGCACGGCGCTGCTTGGACGTTTGTGGCATGGGGCGCACTGCATGGGGGGGCGCTGGTTGCGCATAAGGAATGGAGCAAGTTTCGGCGCAGCCGTGTGGCATCAGCTCAAGCGATTGGAAAAAAAGACCAGAGCCGCAGCGTTAGCCCTTGGGCAGTAACTGCCACCTTTTACTGGGTGTGTATTACCTGGATATTTTTTCGAGCGGATAGCTTTGCCACTGCGATGACGGTGATGGGGTCGTTTGTGACGCTGCGATCGCCCGGAACTCAGCAGCTCAGCCTCGGCATTCTAGGCTGCTTAGCCGTTCTAGCCCTGCTGCACTGGCTCACGGCGCGGCAGGTTTGGACAGGGGCGATCGCCAAGCTACCTAATCAGCTTTTTGCCGTTGGCTACGGATTTGCCGCAGCGGTTATGCTGACCTTGGTACCCGTAGGTTACACGGCCTTCATCTACTTTCAGTTTTGACGTTTTGATCTCCCCAGAGAAGAATCTGTAGCCCATAGTAGGCTATATCATTAAAGCTAAGCTGTTTGTGCGATCGCTCTTGTCTCCTAATCACCGCAGTATTTCAAAAAAGATATATGCAACCTACCGCCAGCAAAAGCCGCTGGCGCGAATTTGGCGTACGCTCTCGCCTGTTCAATTTGTTAAATTTTTAAGCTATATCAACCTGCGCGTGGTTCGGCGAGTCGTCAGCAGCACCTTTCGCCAGCGCCTGCCCAGCCTAGCCTCAGAAATGGCCTACAACTCTATGCTGGGGCTGTTCCCAGCCATATTAGCTTTTTTAACCGCCATCGGTATTTTTAGCCCTTTAAGGTCAACCTTTATCAGCTTAGCGGGCAGCCTCAGTGAGGTAGCCCCTGCTGGCGTCCCCGAACTGATTGACGGGTTTAGAGCGGTTGTGATTGAAAACCAGAGTCGCGGCCTCTTTTCGGTTAGCTTTGCCTTTGCACTATGGGCTTCATCCGGGGCGATGAGCGCCGCCATGCGAGCCCTCGACCAGATGCATCAGATCCCCGACAAAAGCAGACGCCCCTTTTGGAAAGCGCGTTTGGTTTCTATTGCGCTGACGCTAGGTACGTTCGCCCTGTTAATTACGGCCTCTAGCCTGATATTTATTAGCGATCGCGTCGTAGAATGGGTCGTCGCTGAGCTAGGGAAATACAGCATTGATGAAGTCAGCGTTTGGGTGTCACACGCCTGGACGCTGTTTCGCTGGCCTTCCGCTTTAGGCGTAATGTCAGCCGCCTTTGCATTCATCTATCGCTTTGGGCCGAGCCGATGGCACTCAGGCAAACCCCTCATGCCCGGTGCTGTGCTTGCCGCCCTGTCGTGGGCGATTATCTCCAACTTATTTCGGCTGTACGTCACCCACTTTGGCAACTTTGTTTATAGCGCGGTGGCCACCATTATTGTTTTACTGCTGTGGCTGTGGCTCACCTCTTTAGTTATGCTCATCGGCGATTTGCTAAACCTGACCGTCGGCAGAGCGATGGGCATATGCGACCTTAAAACCCACCCATACGCGAACGGTAGCCCCTTAGCGCATAGAGCGGACGCTGTTGATGACAAACACAGCTAAGCAGGCCAGAATTAATAAATAAAGCACAATGCCCGGTAAAAAAGACAGCAGCGTCAGACCGCGCAGCACCCATACGCCAATCGTAAAGCAAATCAAAAAGAGCAGCAGCTGAGAACCGGGCTTTAGGCGAAAACGATTAGCCAT
>JBARVS010000277.1:0-5858 GCA_049646385.1 Phormidesmis sp.
CGCAGCAGCAGCACTAGCAGCACCGATAGCGCCCACAGCCATACCAAAAAAGCGACTATCCGCCAGAGCAAGCGGCGCAAACGAAAGCGGTTTTTATTAGGTGGGGTTCGTCTATACACCGTACATACACACAAGAGCACACAAAGGAGCGCAAAGCGGAGGTCATGAATAGACAGATGATAGCTTTAAAGTCGCTGTGGTCATCGGCGCGATCGCCTGCTGACGCACAGCTAACGCTGAGATTGGCCAGCGTTCTCTCGTAGTTCTTAGCCAGAACTTTACAGCGTTCCATCCCGGCAGTAGAACGCTCAACTACCGACCTTGCAATAGCCGGGACAAAGCTAGATTTTCCTTACGCCGCTTTCTCTGGTTTAGACGGTTTGGCCAATAGCTCAAACTTAATCTTTTTCATGATTTGAGGATAGACCTTTTCTAAAGCTTCTGCTAACTTCTGCGGGTGATAGCCATGGTCTAACAAAATCGTGATTTTCGGAATATTCATCGGCTTCAACCGAAAGAATTTGATGTTTGCCGTCAACATCTCAATCAATCCGGCATCGTCTGAAACATTAGCAGGCGTGCAGTGCGTGAAGCAGGGAAAGCTTTGCGGCGCTAAGGAACGCGCATCAAAACAGGCGGTAGATCTTGACGCATCAGCGTAGGCGACAATGGCCGTTGTTGCTAGGTCAGCTAACGAGATCGCAGCGATTGAATAAACTGAAAAGCCCTCAGCGTATTATGTCAAGGGCTTTTCGTTTAGTAGAAACGCTCGGGAATAGACTCACAAGCGAGTCGCGGCGGTTCAGCTAGCTGTTCTCTGCAATAGAGCAGCCCGATTCGTCACAGGAGACGCCGCTATCGGCTGAGTTTGAGGGAACAACAGTAAATCCGCCGACTCGGACATCTGAAAGGCCAAACTGCTCTTGTAAAACTTTATTAAAGCTAGCCATAATCTCTGGGAGTTGCTGCTCAATAGTCGTCCGCAGTTCATCTGCCTGGGGAGGAAGGTCGCCAACTGTTTCGACTGACATAAGATAAGTGCCCTATAAAGTGAATACAGTCTCTATCGTAAGGGGAAACGCGAGACCAGGACTGTAAAGCGCTATCACTTAGGAAACTGTAATCATTTCATAGGCGGGTACAAGAAGACAAGGCTTGAGTAGTACAAATATGCTGACAAAACACGCTCGCTTCCGATGCGTTCAAATGTACTGATTGACTTTTCTGTTCTGTTTCAGAAATCGTAGCACCGTAGGAAGGAAGGACATGTTCAACTATGCTTGTAATAATCTAGGAGTTACGCATTGACAGAATGGCAAGGCTGTAAGCTGATAGGCAGGATTCCATTCTGAGCGATCGCCAATCGATGCGTGAGCTATCAAAACCGTCTACAGCCCAGTGTAACCGCACACTCTACACTTTATTCCTGCTCTCAGAGCCGAAGTATGTGAGCTGCGGGCGGCGCTCAGAAATCCTAGCTGAGTTGAGTCACGACAGCGTGAACCGCTTTTTGTTACGGGAGCGTTACACGCCCAAAGACCTGTTTGATGAAGTCAAAGGCGAGCTGACGCTGGCGGGCGGGATGCTCAGCGTGGATGACAGCGTGGAAGATAAACCGTATCGTGACTATCATAAAAGTGCATTTGTCGATTACTTTTATTCGGGCAAACACAAGCGACCGATCAAAGGGATAAACCTGATCACGTTGTACTACAGTGACCTCTCAGGTCACAATACTTACCCGCAGGGGTAGCGGTGAGGCTGTTAGCTGACCGGGGGAATCTGCAACGCTCTGAGATTCGCGCTGTTACTGACCTCTCACGCCTGTGGTTTATCCTTGCCGTCGCCACCCTCTTGTCACCGCTCAAGGGCTGGAGGTCGTTCAAGCAGGCCGCAGGCGATGGATTGACACCCATTGGTTTCGCGGTAACAGCTATTTCCGTATCGGTTTAGAGTGGGCTAAGGCTGCTCTAGTTAATGGCTGGCAGTTGATACAACAGGTTTGTTTTACTTCCTATCGTGACCCTGAATCGGCGATCGCTTCTAGGCCGCAACACAACAAAAAGGCCGATTGCTTGGACTTTATGGTAATCACCGTCAAGTTTCTTCCTGACTAAACTTTTGTCAGTCAACCAGGGCTTGCAGTCTCTAAATAGAGACCCCAAATGGGTTTTATAGAAAATGAAGCGCTTAAAATTTTTTCTTCAAAGATAAATATCCTTGAACTTATGTATCTAGTTTTGTAAAAGATTGATCACATAAGTTCAAGTGCTTTTATGGTTAATGGAAGAAAGATAAGTGAAACATACCTGCCAATGCCTAGTTTACGGTATGCGTAGACAGCTCTTTTTTGTGAGGGTTACTGTTTGTAAAAGCGATAAAAATCGCTCTATTAAAACTAACTCAAAGGCAAACATTCCCTCAAAACCGAATAAACCAAAGCCTCGGGAGATTTAGTAATGAGTATCGTAGCCAAAGTGATTGCCCAGTCAGATCGCGCTGATCGATTTTTAGGTAGCGCTGAGCTGACTCAGCTCCAAGATTTTTTCAACAACAGTGGGGCTCGTATTAGCGCTGCTCAAAAGCTAGCAGCAAATCAGCAAAAAATTGTTGATGAGGGCAGTCAGCAGTTTTGGGCTCAGTGCCCAAACACGCCTAGCAATAGCGGTGACAAGCAAAAAACCGCCCTTTGCCAGCGAGATCAGGGATGGTATATCCGCTTAGTCAGCTACTGCGTTCTAGCGGGTAACTCTAAACCCTTAGAAGATATTGGCTTGGATGGAATGCGCGATATGTACGTTTCTTTAAATGTTCCTTTGACCAATCTAAAAATGGCAATGCGCTGCTTAAAGCAGTCTGCCATGGGCTTTTTAAGTGCTGAAGAATCTGCCATAGCTGGCCCTTACTTTGATCAGCTTATCCGATCTTTTTAACGCCTGCCTATTTTGCCCGGATAGCGACAGGCTCTAGCACTGAGCAAGGGCTAGAATTCGAGCGCTTTGAGCCTACAAGTCCACTTTTTCAAACCTAGAAACAACCATGCAAGATACCATTACTTCCCTGATTAACCCCGCTGATGAAAAAGGTCTCTATCTAGAGAACAACGAGCTAGATACACTCAAACAATATCTGCAAACGGGTGCTTTACGGGTCAAAGCGGCTAGTCAAATTGGCGAAAACTCTGCCAGCATTATTAGTAAAACGGTGGAAAAAAGCCTGCTGTACGGAGACATTACGCTTCCTGGTGGCAACATGTATCCAACCCGGCGCTATGCGGCCTGTCTGCAAGATTTGACCTACTTCTTGCGCTATGCAACCTATGCCATGTTAGCGGGTGATGCCTCTATTTTAGATGAGCGCGTTCTAAACGGCCTAAAGGAGACCTATTCATCACTGGGCGTCCCGATTGAGCCCACTATTCAAGCGGTGCAGGCTATGAAGGAAGCTGTTACCGAACGAGTAGGTGCTGAAGCTGGACAAGAAATGGATGTTTATCTTGATCACATTGTTGCTGGTCTGAGCTAGGCATCTCTTTAATCTATGGGTTTATCCGTGCGGGTAAACCCTGCTGAATAGTCATACTGTAGTCCACTCCCGCTCAACCTATTGCCATGTACGCTTCTAACAAAAGCCAGGAAAGATATCCCTGGTGGGCAGGAAACGCCCGATTTATCAATCTCTCTAATACATTCATTGTTGCTCACGTCGCCCAAGCTGCTCTCATCATGCTGTGGGCCGGAGCCTTCACTCTATTTGAGCTAGCTGTTTACTCTCCTGATGCGCCGCTTTACACCCAAGGGCTGATTTTGCTGCCTCACCTAGCGACAGAGGGCTGGGGCCTCAGCTCAGGTGGAGACATTGTTAATACCAGCGTTTGGTCTTCAATTGGAGCCATTCACATTGTGGCGGCTGTTGTATTAGCGGGCGGGGCCTATTTTCACTATACTCAGTTGCCCCCTAGCTTAGCCGCCGCCCCAAAAAGAGCGGCAGAATTTGACTTTGAGTGGCAAGATGCCGGAAAGCTAGGCTTTATTTTAGGGCACCATCTAATCTTTTTGGGCCTGGGCGCTCTGCTGCTGGTTGCCAAAGCGCAGTTTTTTGGCGGACTTTACGACGCTTACTCAGAATCGGTACGAGCTGTCACTGCGCCAACGCTTGACCCGGCTGTTATTTGGGACTACAGAACGCATTTGTTTGATGTTCGTAGCCTGGAAGACTTAGTCGGTGGACATATTTACGTTGCCGCCTTGTTGCTTGTCGGTGGAGTTTGGCACATTTTAGTTCCTCCTTTTCAATGGGTTAAGCGGATTTTTCTCTTTTCGGGGGATGGCATTTTATCCTACTCGCTGTTTGGCATTGCGATCGCAGGTTTTGCAGCTTCTTACTACTGTGGCTTCGATTCCCTGGCTTATCCTGAGAAGTTTTACGGCCCTACCCTAGAGCTAAAATCGTCGCTGTTGCCGCAATATTATGAGGTGCAGCCCAGCCTGACCGATGGATATACGTCCCGTGTCTGGCTAGCAAATGCTCATTTCTACCTAGCCTTCTTCTTTTTGCAGGGCGGCTTATGGCATTTTCAACGAGCAGCAGGCTTTAATATTAACAACGTGCTAGAGAAATGGAAGCGAAATCGGATTGTTGCCAGTGAAAATCCTACGCTGGCTTACCAGTATTCAAAACAGGTGAAGCCTAAAGCTCAGATGGCTTTAGCATATGGCATACCGGAGGCTGAGGCTAGAGGAGAATTTAGCGCCATCTCACCCGATGAAAACCGTCTTTATCGGCCTGTCCAAGGAACTTCTCGGGCTGATTTGACCACAGTTAACGGGGTTGAAAATACGCTGTACCAAACGACTTACCAATCCCAAAAAGACACGTTCTATCAATCTTCTAAGCAAGATAAATTTGAGGGTGACACCTTATTTGGATATGGCAAACAGTCTTTGGAGGCTCTATATGAGAGACCTAAAAATGAGAGACCTAAAAAACGGATGGCTGAGCAATCTGCATACTCTGGGCCTATCAAGACTATCCTTTACGAGCCCAGCACCAGTGACGCCCATTGATAAAATCTTTCGCTACAGCCTACTACAGAACACCATTCGGTCTTGTTAAAAACTGAGGCCAGCTTCTGTGAAAAATATAAACAGCTACCGCCCTTTCCTCTGCAGTAGCTGTTTTTTTATGCGTAAATAAAACCCGCTAAATTATTTTTTAGAAAATTTGGTGCGTAAAACGCTCTCGTTCTCTAGAAAGTGGGAGAATCACGTGGGTGCTATCTGGTACTTCATTCACCCCTACAACCAATCCTTACCTTTTTAGGACTACCTAACAAAATTATCGCCTAGCTCTGAAGACTCATTGCTAATAGCTTAGCTTGTGGTTTTGGCAGCGCTTTTCCGAAAACCTATTTTCTTCTGCGGAGATCAATTCTTTCCGCTGGTCTTTTCAAAAGGCACACCGGGCATTATCGGCTCACGCTATTTTCAAAACCGCTGCTGCTAATAAATTTCTCTTGGGTTTATTGATAATTATTCCTAACTGTAAAGAATTTAGGGTATACTCCAATCATTCCTTATTGAGAGTAATAATCAATAGAAGCCAATCGGACGCTATTGACCCCTTGTTCCTTCAGTAAACCTTACGCGCTGATTTACTTATCTACTGCGCACTCACGCCATGAATCACGATCTTAATTTGCTCTGGCTGTCGGTTAGCCCTTATCTCAAATGCTTTGATCGGCGTTTGCTGTCACGGTTGGTGAAAACAGCGCCCGTCAGACAGTGGGAATATTCTCAAACAGTAGATGAGCCCTGCTGTGTGGATGCTGTTATCGCCGCTTTGCATGAGTATGTGTG
>JBARVS010000278.1:0-4169 GCA_049646385.1 Phormidesmis sp.
CCAGACGATGTGATCCCGGCCCTGCGAAAGCTAGAGCTACAGCACTTTATCAATCGGGTGAGCAAGCTACAGGCATCTTTTGGGGGTGAGTCAGACTATAAGCCTGAGGTAAAAAAGCCTGTCGAACCGCTGCCGGACAGCTTTGTGGATGAGGATCTAGCCTTTTTTACTGCTGAGGAAACGGACGCGGTTGATCAAATGGGCTTGGGCGACGTGGATATTCAGCCGCAGGTGATCGCAACCGATGAGCAGTTGAAGGCGCTGGTTGAAAAGCTTAAGACCTTTCAAGATGCAGATGCGCCCGTAGCTTGGGATACCGAAACCAACTCTATCGATCCGCTGGAAGCCGACCTAGTGGGGATTGGCTGCTGCTGGGGTGAGGGCAAAACCGATCTGGCCTATATTCCGGTAGGCCATACGATTGGCAAGCAGCTATCGGTTAAGGCTGTGACGGCAGCGCTTAGGCCCGTGCTAGAGAGCGATCGCTATCCAAAGGCGTTCCAAAACGCAAAGTATGACCGCCTGGTACTCAGGCGAGCGGGCATAACGCTCGCAGGTGTGGTTTTTGACCCGATGCTGGCAAGCTATGTACTCAACCCTGAAAATAGCCATAATCTATCGGATATGTCGCTGCGCTATTTGGAGCTAACCACCGTTAGCTATGAGGATTTGGTGCCCAAAGGAAAAACGATTGGAGAAGTGGCGATCGCCCCAGTCGCGCAATACTGCGGCAGCGACGTTCACACCACCTATCGCCTAGTGCCCATCCTCAAAGCCGAACTCGCTAAAATTCCTGAGCTAGAAACGCTTTTTAGCGACGTTGAACTGCCCGTAGAGCCAGTGCTAGCGAATATGGAAGCCACTGGCATTCGCATTAATAAAGACTATTTGGCCATCTTTTCTAAAGAACTAGAAAAAACGCTGGCCGAAATTGAAACATCAGCCTACGAAGCCGCTGGCTCAGAGTTTAACTTAGGCTCGCCCAAGCAGCTCAGCACCTTGTTTTTTGACACGCTAGGGCTCGATAAACGCAAGTCTCGCAAGAACAAAACCGGGTACTCTACCGACGCCGCCACCCTCGAAAAACTACAGGGCGATCATCCTGTGGTTGATGCCGTAGTGGAGTATCGCACGCTCTCTAAGCTTAAAAGCACCTATGTAGACGCACTGCCCGCGCTGATTCGACCCAACACCCAGCGCGTACACACCGACTTTAACCAAGCCGTCACTTCAACGGGCAGGCTCTCGTCATCTAATCCAAACTTACAAAACATTCCAACGCGCACGGCCTTTAGCCGCCAAATTCGACAGGCTTTTTTACCCAAAGAAGGTTGGCTGCTCGCAGCGGCAGACTATTCCCAAATAGAGCTACGCATTTTGGCGCACCTGAGCGGCGAGCCTATTTTGGTAGAAACCTATCGCAACAATGAAGATGTGCATCGGCTAACGGCAACGCTGCTGTTTGAAAAAGACAAAGAAGAGATTACCGTCGAAGAAAGGCGCTTGGCGAAGATTATTAACTTTGGCGTGATTTACGGCATGGGCGCAGCTAGGTTTGCGCGTGAGACTGGGGTACATCGGCTCGATGCGAAGACATTTATTGACAGGTTTAACGATCGCTATCCAAAGGTGTTTAGCTATTTGCAACAGATGCAAAAAGAGGCGATCGCCAACGGCTATGTCAAAACCATTGCGGGTCGCCGCCGCTACTTTAACTTCACTACCCGCAGCCTACAAGCCCTTAAAGGTAGCAAAGTGCAAGACATTGAGCTAGATAAGCTGCGGACTAACGGCTATGACGCTGGTTATTTGCGAGCTGCCGCCAACGCCCCCATTCAAGGCTCTAGCGCCGACATTATTAAAATAGCCATGGTACGAATGCATGAGCTGTTAAGAGACTACAAAGCGAATATGTTGCTGCAAGTGCACGACGAGCTTATTTTTGAAGTGCCGCCCGAAGAGTGGGAGGAGCTGAAGCCTAAAATTGAAAGCACTATGGAGTCAGCCGTAGCGCTAACTGTCCCCCTCAAGGTAGAAGCTAACGCTGGCAAAAATTGGATGGAAGCCAAATAAAGATTGTTGGAACAGCTAAAGCAGAAAATCTTATCCATGAGGGCGTAAAAACCGTTTTAAGCCCAGTTTATCGTTAGGCATTTTTGCTGGAACAGGCGCTCAAGCGGCAGATTCCATCCACTGAATGCACTGCTGCATCTGAGCGGGCATTTCTTCAGCAGAGGCCCAAAACCGTCGCCCGTGCCCTGGTAACACCCACTCAAAGGCGTAGTTATTCGTATAGTCTGCCAGCTTTTTCATTGATTCGATTTGGCGCGGCCAAGAGTCCCAGCAGAAGTTACGAAAGGCGTGAAGCTGTTTTAGTCGAGCTGAGAAGGCTAGGTGATCGCCTGTGAATAGATACTTTTTCTGGTAGAGCAGCACGGTGTGGCCTTGCGAGTGACCGGGCTGAGGAATGACTAGCAGATCGTCTGTGAGATTAAACGGATCGGTGCCAGTGGGTTGAATTTCGACGCCTTGGGTGTCGGCGGTGATGTCCTGCTGGTGGAGAATGCGATCGCACCCAAAATGCTGGTGAAACTTCTCATGGTCAGCGACATCATCGCGATGCGTTAGATACAGATAGCGAACGCCGCCCATTGCTTCGAGCTGCTTTACCAGCGGGGGTGTAAATCGGGGCGAGTCAATGAGTACATTGCCTTCGGGCCGCTGAATAAAATAGCTCGCCGCGCCAAAAGACTTTTTAGAATGGTAGCCACAGTAAAAGACGTTGCCCTTTATCTTTAGCGGAAACTGCTGCTGCACCTGTTGAATATCGGTTGGCTTTTGTTCAGTGCCAATCGATCCAGTTGGACAAGCTAGCAAAGCCTCTAGTGCCGCCACTCGCTCTGCCTTGCTAGCAGGCTGATGATGCACCACCGACTGACCATCTGCTCGGTCATAGATATCGGGCGCTAGCCATCGGCAGGTGTCACAGTCGATACAGCTGCTGTCTAAGTAAAAATTGCCTTCCACATTTTGAGACCGACGGTCTTTAAGATGAGCCATAGTCCGCAATATTAATCTAGAGTATCAAGCATTTTTGATGAGTTCAAAGGGAACCCTATGTCTCATCAGATGCTACTAGCCTAGCGCGATTTCTCAGTAATGCGTACTCATTCCGGCTTTGCCAAAGTTTCTGTTCTATTCCCTTTGCCCTGCTTTTGCTTATGAAATTCCGTTCTATCAGTGCTTTTGGCTTGATCCTCGCTTGTGGCATAGGGCTGGGGGTGGGGCTACAAAGATATTTTGAGGTGAGTGCAAAAACGGTCGGTCTGCTGCAAAAAGCGGGGTTCTCACGTTATTTCTCTGCGCCAACTGAGGCGTTTGCTGAATCGCTGAGCGACAGTGCGATCGCCGATCAGCTGCAAGGTAAGCTCAAGCTATACGTGCTAGTAGGGCAGTCAAACATGGTCGGCGCTGCCGAACTGCCCAACGATATTCAAGCTAGCGCCAACGTTTTTACGTTTGGTAACGACTACCGCTGGGAAAAAGCAACAGAGCTAGTCGATAATCCGGCTAATCAGGTCGATAGCGTTTCAGAAGATCCTGAGCCAGGATTTGGCCCTGCCTTAACCTTTGCAAAAACGCTGGTGGCTGGCGATAGCAATCAGCTCATCGGCCTCATCCCCTGTGCTAAAGACGGTTCTTCTATTAGTGATTGGCAAAGGAACATGAGCGATCAAACGCTCTACGGCTCATGCCTAAAGCGCGTGCGAGCAGCTTCATCTATGGGAGAAGTGAGCGGCATTTTATTCTTTCAGGGCGAAGCAGACACCATCGACCCGCAGCAGTTCCCTGCTTTGCAGCCAGATGCTAAAGCCTGGGCTGAAAAATTTGCCCTATTTGCCTATAACTTCCGCCAGGACGTGGGTAAGCCTGATTTGCCCCTGGTATATGCGCAGCTAGGCCAGCCCGCCGACCTAGAAGGCTTACCCAACTGGGATTTGGTAAAAGCGCAGCAGAAAAATATTCAAATCCCCAATGCTAAAATGATTGAGACGGCTGACTTACCCATGCAGGGTATTCACTTCACAGTAGATAGCTATAAAGTGATTGGCCAGCGGTTTGCAGATGCGATCAACAGCATCCAATCGGCACGGGGTACAGAATTGAAT
>JBARVS010000279.1:0-11244 GCA_049646385.1 Phormidesmis sp.
AAAAGCACAGCTAGAAGCCGCGACAAAAAACCTGTGGTGGAGCAGCGAAAGTGACTATCCCATCAAGGTCGTGTGGCAACCGTCTGCCGCAGTTTCCGCCCCAATTAACGAGGCAACCGTGCGACAGCTCGCAGGCTGCGATCAAAAGGAGCCGATCCGGGTAGTAGCCATAGAAGATTTTTTTGAGCGAGCCACAGCGCCTAAAAGCTGGCACACGTCCGTGGAAAAAGCGCAGCTCGCTCAGCTAAAAGCGCTTAAAGACCTGCTAGTAAATTCTTTAGCTGATTTACAGGTGTATCGCTACGGTGAGATAGAAATTACGGTGTATATCATCGGCACTGCCCCTGATGGAACTGTAGCAGGGGTTACGACTACCCTAATTGAAACTTAAGACCATTTAGATGAGATATTAGCTGACGGCTGCTAGTGAGTGCGATCGCCTAACCCTCTTTTCAACCAAATCTTCAGCCAAATCCCCCGCTAAATCTTCAGCGAACACCTCAGCCGAATTGTTAGGGCTTTCAATTAGCTTAACCCTGTGCAGGCTCGCCCCAATTTCTTGAATAGGCTGACGCAGCAGCTCACAGATCCGAACGATAATGTTTTCTACCGTCGGTACTGTGTCCATAAAGTAGGGAACGTCCTTGTTTAAAAAAGTGTGATCGAAAGGCTCAATGACGTGGTGATTAATGGCGTTTTGCAGCGCCACCAAATCGACTACCATGCCAGTGCGAGGATGAATTTGCCCCTTAACGGTGACCTCCACTTGATAGTTGTGGCCGTGGCCGTTGGGCCTAGCGCATTTGCCATATATTTCACAGTTCTCCTCATAGCTTAGCTCCGTCAGCGCCAGCCGATGGGCCGCGCTGAAGTGAGCCGATACGGTTAAATAAGCTTCCATGCCATTTCCTTGATAGTCGGCCCAAAGTTCGGGGGTTTCGTATAGCTGAATGTTGATGAGACTCGCTCGCTCAGGCAAATGAGAGGTTAGCCGCTGCCAAACAACGCGAGCGATGTTCTCGGTCGTGGGCAAAGTTTCTTTGAACTCGTCCCAGGCGTCATTAAGGTATGAAAAATCTAAAGCTTCGATGACTTCTCTGTTAATAATGGCTTTGACTTCACTGAGGTTGAGCACCATGCCATAGCGGTCTAGCTCGCTGGCGAGAGAAACATTGAGCACATAGTTGTGGCCATGTCCGGGGAAGCGAGCGCATTTGCCAAACGCCTGCAGGTTTTCAAGTTCGCTCAGTTCGCTCAGCCAATAGCGGTGACTGGCCGAAAATTGCGATCGCCGATTAATTGTGCATTTCATAAATCGTAAACAGGCAAAAAGACAACGAGATTCCCTAGCACATCCGGTTTTTGGCGGCGTCATGAAACCTATACAGACCAAAGATTCTGCGCTTTAGACTAGCCGTATAGAGCCGTATGGAGGTAAACACACTGGGGATCGACAGGTTTTTGCAATTAAGAAATAATACATTCTAGCTCGCTTTAGCTGCCCATAAAAAGACTGTATCCCTTTCACACCAAAGAAAAACGGACGGGTATCCGTATAGATGTCAGAGTTGTCAGATAAAACCAAAACCGTAACAATAGATACAGAAAGACAAAATGGTTTCGTTCATCTCCAGGCTTTACCTTTAAACATAAAGTTTAACGAATTGCGATCGCAATTTGTCAGGCTCTATCGACAGAAATAAGGTTTTGAGACGGAAGTAAGGGCATTGATTTTACACAGCGTTCATGATCGTGCGTAAGGTCTTACACCTCTGAAGGAACGTGTTACCTCACAAGATCTTTTCAAAACAAAAGTTTTTGGGGAACAAAAAATGAAACTTACCTACCGTGGCGCTAGTTACGACTACAACCCTCCTACGCTGGAGGTCACCAAAAGCGATGTGGCTATGCAATATCGCGGCCAAAAGACTCGCTACACCTATGTACAGCATGTGCCCATTCCTCAGCCCGCCGAGCGACTGACCTATCGCGGCGCCGCCTATCAGACTACTCGCCAAGGGCAGGTGTTATCGGTTGCAGGGTCACAGGGCTTGGGCACCGCGCAGCCAGCCGCTATGGATCAAAGCATGAATCCAAGCCTGAGCCGCCAGCAAGCGAGCCAAAAAATCGCTCAGTCGGGGCGCACAGGAGTTACTACACTGTCTTTGCTGCGCGATCGCCTGATGGGTGTAAGCCCAGCGGCACAGGCGCGCAGGCAGCTTTTGCAAGAGGCAAGCCATCTGCATCACGATAATGTTGTACGCTCTTTGCAGCGTCGCATGGCCGTTGCTAAAGAACAGGGTAACGACCTGCTCGTTCAGCAGCTAGAGTCTGAGATGAGTCAAAGCCGCTAATGACTTTTGAGTAATTTTTTTACAGATGACCGTCGGTAAATAAGGGAGGGAGCAGTTGTTCTCTCCCTTTTTAATACTTACTGATACTTATGGCCAAAACTTTGTGAGCCAGGGCCTTACGGTTTTGCCTTTGGTTTTGCCTTTTTGGTTAGAACCTGCGCTCACTTGCCAACAATGAACCCATAGTAATCGTCTGCGGTTAATCCCTGTGACAGCTTTATTGCAGGGGCAAAGTCAGTGCAGCTGATCTCTATAGATATCGTTAGATATCGTCGTTGTTATAGACCATGTGTCATTCAAAAGAGAGCTTAAAGTATGGGGATTTTTAAGGTTTTTGGAGCATCCTCAGATACGAGGGTGGCGCTGAATGCGGCGGAGGCGTTTGCCTCGATTTGCCTGGTGGCGATCGCCTCAGATGGCTACCTATCGGAAACGGAGGCGATTGAGATGAAAACGCGACTGAGCCGCATGAAGCTGTTTGAGGATTCTTTGAACGAGCTGGATCGAATGCGAGATTATCTAGTTGATAATCTTAAAAAGTATGGCCCTAATGAGCTAATTAAAAGCGCGCAGGTTTCGCTGCCGCCTCAGCTCGGGTCAACGGCTTTTGCGATCGCGGTCGATCTGGTGTTTTCAGATGGTACGGTTTCATCTGAGGAGCGCGCTTTTATTGACGACCTGCGCCGAATTTTAGCGATTCCTGACAATTTGGCCCTGAAGATAGTTGAGGTTATGACCATCAAAAATCAAGGATAATTAAGTTTTGATCAGGCGCTTATGGCTATTCAATGCTAGGTTAAAGGCTTTTTGCTGGGCACACCCACCGCTCTTGGTAAATCTAAGGGGGTGGGTGCGTTTTTATGGATGAATAGGCAGTGGCGAGTACCCTGGGTAAGCGGCGTTTGCCAGCTTTGCAAATCGGTAATTTCGCCGCCTAGTAAATCAACTACAGGTATAATCGCTTCGGTTTCTTCAGGGCTCCACTGGCCGCGAAAAAGAACCGCCTGTCCGCCTAGCTTTAGCAGCGGCAGGGCATATTCTGCGCAAGTTGCAGCCGAACCTACGGCCCGCACCAAGGCCAGGTCATATTGCTCACGATGGGCTTTTTGCTGGCCAATTGCTTCGGCGCGTTCGGCAAGGCAGGTGGCTGATAGGCCCATTTGCGGGCATAGCGCCTGGAGAAACTGAATTTTTTTGCGAGTGGCGTCGAGCAGGGTTAACTCTACGGTTTTGAAAAGGGGGGTGAGGGCGATCGCGACTGGAATGCCCGGAACACCGCCGCCGGTACCAATATCGATCAGGCGAATGGGGGTATCTATGCCGCTTTGGATTTCCTCATCTGCTAAGGCCAGCTCTTCAGGCGGGGGCTCAGAGAGCCACGGAGCCACACCGCTCAACGAGTCCCACAGATGCTTTTCCCAAAAGTCTTCAGGCGTAGTAATTCTTGTTAGATTAATGCGCTGGTTGATATCTACTATCTGCTCATAGAACTGTTGAAACAGGGCTTGCTGCGCTGCGGTTGGCTGCCAGCCTAGCGTTTGCTGCCATATATCGGCATGAATGGGAAGAACATCAGTCATAAAAAAGCACCCTATGCACCCACTGCGGTTCCTTGATAGCGATCGCGCAGCGTTTCACAATCTACGCTACTGAGCCGCCCGTGATCAATCGTCCAGCAGTGATCGGCAATATCGACCAAATCTTCAGCATCGTGAGAGACAATCAGCAGGCTCCACTCCTGCTTTAGCTTCGCTAGCAAATTCACGAGCTGCTGCCGCATTGACCAATCTAACCCTGCTGTGGGCTCATCTAAAAGCATTAAATAGGGTTTGCGAATGAGCTGTACGGCCAGCGCTAGCCGTCGCTGCTGCCCCCCGCTGAGCTTTTGGGGAGACGCCTGTAAGGACAAATCGCCCAATCCGACTGAATCAAGCGCCTCATGCACTCGGTCTGAGCTGAGTTCAGGATGGCCTAGCCTCAGCTCTTCAAACACGGTGTGGCCGCAAAAGTGCCGCTCAGGGAACTGAAAGACAATGCCGCCAAGCTGCTGCAATGCCTCCTGTGCCAGCGGCTGATCGCGCCAGAATGCCTTGCCGCTGGTTGGCACCGCTAGCCCAGCTAAAATTTCTAACAGCGTGCTTTTGCCAGAGCCACTCGGCCCGACAATGAGGCCAAGCTGCTTGGGGGCTAAGTCAAAGGAGATGTTTTGCAGGATAGGAATGGCGCTAGCGGTGGGATGGTAGCTAATATCGCGCAGGTGAAGCATAGGCTAGTTCGCAGTGGGCAGCCATAACGGTATAGTTCATAGTGTGACGCAATTGCGTCCGCGATCGCCGAAAATATATTAGGACTTACTGCTGTGAACGTTCAGTTCCGTGAATGCGACTTTTTTAACCTGTGGATTTGGCTAGAGTTTGAAACGGTGCCCTCTATTGCCGAACAGCAGTATGTCGAAGAAATTTTTGCGTCCTGGTTTTTTATCGGTAAGCTAGGCGGCTTTAACGCTGAAAATTTGCAGGTGCAAGAAACTGGCGTAGATATTAGCTACTTTAACTATGACGAAGATGAGTCGGAGCGATCGCTCCTCTCGCTCATGCACAACATGGGTGAAGTCGAATTCAAAGGGCTATGGAGCCGCTGCTGGTTTGACTTGGGCACCACTGATGCCCTGGCGTTGGACGTTTTGATCAACACCGTGCGGCAGTTTAGCAAAGACTTTGTAGAAATTCGCAGCATTTATATTGGCGGCGAAAACGAAGACTGGCCGAAGCCTGCTGAGAATCCGGAAGCGGCTTTTCCAGATTAGAGCGCATGGAATTTTAGATAGTCTAAATAGGGCCACCCCCCTACGATATTATGGCGAAACGAATTCGACCGATTGCGTTGGGATTGATTGAATATGCCGATCATGTCTTTGTTAGCCGAGGCCAAGATCCTCAAACAAAGGCGCTCTACTGCCGATTTTTAGGCGGTGGCATTGAGTTTGGTGAAACCAGCCAAAACGCGCTGATGCGAGAATTTAAAGAAGAAATTCAAGCCAAGCTGACGGATATTGAATACATTACCTGCCTAGACAATATCTTTACCTTTAACGGCAAGCCCAAGCATGAGCTAATTCAGCTATTTCGCGTACGCTTTGTTGATGACTCGTTTTATCAGCTAGATCAGGCGTTTCCTTTGGTGGAGGGCGATGGCGCAGCCTCTCCTGCGGAGAATCGCACTACTCAAGCCGTCTGGCTACCCATCCAGCAAGTTTTGACTGGAGAGGCTCGCCTGGTGCCCGAAAGCTGTCTTAAGTTTTTATCGTCGGCTCTGTTGTCATCATAGGGATGATTTTTTGCGCTTTTTTAATCGTCTGAGCATTCAATCTAAGCTGATGACGATGCTGCTAGCGGTTAGCATCGGCTCCATTGCGGTGATTGCCTATGAGGGCTATCGCAGTGGCCGCAGCGCGATAGAAGAGAGCGTAGTGAATCAGCTGGCGGGCTTTAGAGCCGCTAAAACTAGCCAGATAGAAGAATACTTTCTTAGCCTGCGCAGTGAAGCTAAGGTGCTCGGTGCCAGCACTGGCACAGCCGCTGCGATGAAAGACTTTACAGCGGCCTATGGCTCGGTGCTAGGCGATGCTAAATTTGTTGATGGCGCAAGATCCAACAGCCTGCGTCAGTTTTATCGTCAAGAATTTGGCCCTAAGCTGGCGGCCAATCTTGGCCAGGGCGTAGACCCAGATGTGTTCTTGCCAGTGTCTATTTTAGGGCGCTACTTGCAGGCTGAATATATTGTCAAAAATCCTCAGCCAGTCGGTGAAAAGCTCAAGCTAGAAGATGCGGGCGACGGCACCCAGTACAGCGCGTTGCACAAGCAATATCATCCTGTCTTCAGAGAGATTTTAGAAGAGTTTGGCTATTACGATCTGTTCTTAATTGACAACGATGGCAACATTGTTTACTCCGTGGCCAAAGAAACAGACTTTGGCACCAATTTGCGCACGGGCCCTTATGCCCAGTCTGATTTAGCAGCGGTGTATAAAGATGCTCAAAAGCAGAATAGCGGCTATGTCACGATGTCTGACTTTAGCGCCTATGAGCCTTCTTACGGTGTCCCGGCGGCTTTTATGGCAAAGCCTATTTATCAGGGCACTAGCCTGATGGGGGTAATGGCCATTCAAATCCCAGTAGATGAAATTGACACTGTGATGACGGGCGATCGCAAGTGGGTAGAAGACGGCCTGCAAAAGACGGGTGAAACTTTTATCGTCGGCAAAGATGAAAAGATGCGATCAGACTCGCGCGGGCTCATAGAACGGCCCGAAGCCTATTTTCAGGCGCTCAAAAACCGTCAGGTTAGCCCCGATACGGTTGCGCTGATTGAGCGGCTAGGCACCTCCGCGCTCAATCAGCCCGCTGATAGCGAAGCCGTTTCGCGAGCTGCTAATGGCGAAACGGGCATTGCCTCAATCACCAACTACTTAGGCGAGCAGGTCATCAGCGCCTATGGCCCGCTGGATATTCGCGATGTAGAGTGGGTGATTATTTCAGAAATTGACAAAGCCGAAATTTATCAGCCGATTACCAACTTTGCTCGGCGGGTGCTGATTGCCGCTGCCGGACTGGTTTTTGTGATTACGCTGGCTTCGCTGTGGCTAGCGCGGGCCTTTTTGAAGCCAGTGAATTTATTGAGCGACGGCTTTCGTCGGCTGGCGAAGGGCCATCAGGATGTCGTGGTAGAGGTGCTGGCCGAAGATGAGCTGGGCGAGCTGGGCAAGTCTTTTAACCACATGGTAAAAAAGAACCGCAAAACGAGCGAGCTGGTGCATCAAAAAAATCAGGAGACCGAGGCGCTGCTGCTGAACATGTTTCCGCCTTCGGTGGCCAAGCGGCTGAAAAAAGGCTCGGCGCTGATTGCCGATGACGCCGAAAACGTCACGGTTGTCTTTGCTAACGTGCTGAACTTTCAGGCGCTGACAGAATCTTTGAAGCCGAAAAAAGCGATCGCAATTTTGAACGAGATCGTTAAGGCGCTAGATGAGGCCACCGAGCATCACGGCATTGAAAAAATTAAAACGACGGGCAGCGAGTATCTCGCTGTCAGCGGGCTATCAGAGGCCAGACTCGACCATGCCAAGCGGGTGATTGACTTTGCGATAGAAGCGATTCGGATTGTTAATCAGGTGAGCCGCGAGCAATCGGTAGATTTGCAGATGCGCGTAGGCATTCACTCGGGTGGCATCATGGCGGGCACGGTAGGATCTCAGCGGCTAATTTATGACGTGTGGGGCAATACGGTGGCGATCGCTCATTCGGTACAGTCGGCAGCCTCACCCGAGAGCATCTACGTCACCGAGACCGTTGCCAATAGCCTCGTAGACATTTATGAGTTTGAGCCCATAGGCGAAATAACGGCCCGTAAAGGTGAGAAAGTGTCGGTTTTTTGCGTAAAAATCTAGCGGCGCTTGACCAAAGCACAGTGGCTCAATGCCTGCGGCTAAGCCATATTTTAAGAAGGAACTATCGCACATGGACATATCGCTCTTGCAGCAGTGGCTAGTTTGGGGTTTGGGCCTGATGGTGGCTTTTCCGCTGCTGATGTTAGGGCTTGGCGAACTGGTTTTACAGCTTGATAAGCGTCAGCATCCGATGGCTAGAGCCGTGCGAGAGGTGCGCAACTGGGTGATTCCAACTGCGGCGCTGTTCTTTTTGCTCACCAAAGTGCTGGCGGTAGATGAGTCTTGGGCTCCGATTAAAATTGTTGAAGCCTTGGCCTGGGTATCGCTAATTGCGGCGGCGCTAACGTTTGTAAATACGCTGCTGTTTACGGGCGCAAAGCCCAACACCTGGCAGGCTGAAATGCCTAAGCTGTTTCGCGATTTGATCCGCACCTTACTCATTGGGGTGGGGGGCGCGTTGGTTCTCAGCCAGGTGTTCAATCAAGATTTGGGAGGATTGGTTGCGACGCTGGGGGTCACGGGTATTGTCTTGGGTCTGGCGCTGCAAGATACGCTGGGAAACTTATTTTCGGGGGTGGCGCTGCTGTTTGAGCGGCCTTTTGAGCTAGGCGACTGGCTGGAGGTGGATGGAAAAAAGGGCAAGGTGATAGAGGTGAACTGGCGCTCGGTGCATATTGTAACGCGCGAGCTAGAGCTGCTGGTTCTGCCAAACTCGGTGCTGTCCCAGGCGGTAATTCGCAACTACAACAGACCTCACAGCCAGCATGTAGAGCCCGTGGATATTGGCTTTTCGTATGAAGATGCGCCCAACACAGTCAAGCGGGTGATGCGAGAGGCGGCGCTCGATACGACGGGCGTGCTCAAAAATCCGCTGCCGATCGTGCAGACGATTTCGTACGATGATTTTTCGATTGCCTATCGGGTGCGGCTATTTTTAGAAGATTATGCTCAGGTGCCTGCGATTCGCGATGAGTTTGTCACACGAATTTGGTACGCGGCTCGGCGCAACGGCCTATCGATTCCGTTTCCGATTCGCGATGTGTTTCACCATCAGGTGCCCAAGCTAAAGACGGATGAAACCGGACGACGGCTGGCAAACTACATGAAATCGCTGCCAAGCTTGGCAATGGTAGATGATGACGTGCTCGAAGAAATCGCGCAGCAGACGAGCTTGAGCCACTACGGTCGGGGCGAGTCGGCGATCGCCCAGGGCCAAGGCAATGTAAAGCTGCATTTTGTGCTAGCAGGCAGTGCGATCGCCACTACTCAAGACACCACGGGCCGCAAGCACGCGATCGCCGAGATGACCCGAGGCGACTTTTTCGGCTATTCGGCGCTGCTGGGCAATGAGCCTAGCCCGATGACTATCACCGCCACTGAAGACTTAGAAGTGCTGGTGCTAGAAATTGACGCCGTGCAAAAAATGCTAAATAAAACGCCGCGATTCTCACAGCAAATCAGCGCGGTGATAGCAGATCGTCAGCGCAAGCTCAAGGAAATTAATCTCGACTTGCAAAAGAATAACGCTTTAACGTTTTCGCCCAAATAACGGCAGCGACTTTGCTGTCTAAAGTCAGGTAATGCTTCTGTTTGTACCTTATTAGCTAAAAAATCCAATTGAACTGATGGAGTTGGAATTTTGACGCTAAAATTCCAACCGACTGGGCTAATTGACGCTTTTGGAGCTTTGCTTTTGATATGAACAGGGCTAATTTTTCTGAGAATGCTCCTGGTCAGTTAGTTGAGATGATTGTGGATGGCAGTAAAGACTGGGCCTTCTAATCTATCAGCAGTTTCTGATACTACAAGCTTTCTTTCTCCTCGCAAGCGCCGATGCTTACCCAGCTTGTTGAGCCGTCTTGCCAATGCTCTTTTTTCCAAATCGGGGCGTTGTGCTTGAGGGTGTCAATGGCGAACTGGCAGGCTGCAAAGGCTTCGCTGCGATGGGGGCTGCCAATGGCTACAAGGACGCTAATTTCGCCTACCGCGAGCTTGCCAGTGCGATGATGAATGACAATGCGGGTGATGTCGGGCCACCGCTGGCGGATTTGAGCGGCGATTTGTTTGAAGATGGCGATCGCCATTGCCTCATATGCCTGATATTCGAGCGCGACGACGGGCTGGCCGTCGGTTTGGTTGCGCACCATGCCGCTGAACAGGGCGATCGCGCCATTTCTTTCGTCATCAGCGAGCTGATAGGCCCCCGCTAGCGACAGCGGCGCAAACGCTATCTTAAAGTCGTCTTCGAGCGGATGGGCAGACTGTGTATTGAGATCTGTACTGAAACTAAAGGGAAGGCCGACGGTCATAGCTGTTCGGGGCGATGGCAAAGCAAAATCAAATTGTAACGGGAGAATCTACGTAAATAGTCGGATCTTCTATAGAAAATTGAATGTTATAGTCCAACAGCTTTTTAGAGATGGTTTGATTGGCTAGCTCTAGCAGGCGCTTACGAAGCTGAATAGAGTTTTCGCTGGAGCCTAAAATAAAAAAGGTTATTCTAGCGCGAGTTCCAGGCCGATCATCGAGATCGAATAAGCCTATTTTGGTGCTGCCTGGATCGATGCCAAAAAGAATGTTGGTGCTTTCTTTAACGACCTGCACGACGAGCGATCGCTCTCTTTCCTCCAGCCGCCGCACAAAGTCAAGATACAGCAGCACCATTACCTTTTTACCGCGCGTAATATTTTCAATATCCAAGTTTGCCATGGTTGAGTTGGGAATAATCACCAGCGTGCTTTTTGCCGCCGTGCGCAGCTTGGTCGAGCGCAGGCCAATCGACTCAATTCGACCATACACATCTTTCGCATGAGGGTTGAGGCTCACGCGAATATGATCGCCCGGAACAAAGGGCCGATCCAGATACAGCACAATGGTGCCCAGCAGTTGCTCTAACGTTTTTTGGGCGGCAAAGGCGATCGCTGCCCCGCCAATGCCAAAGCCTGCAATTAGCCCCACTAGGCTAACCCCCTGATTTTGTGCAAAGGCAACCACAGCGACGACGCCAATCACCACGTTCATCAGCGTTTCAACCACCAGCAGCATTTCATCCACTTCTAAGTTGAGGCGACGCACCAAATCAATGCCGTAAATGCGCACAAATTGACGAAACAAGCGAGATGCTAGCCAAGCCAAGCTAATCACGGTGACTAGCGTGACAAAAAAGCTCAAAAAGCCATAGATACCCTGATATTCTCGCAGCAGGCTAAGGCTGAACAAAATTAAAATCAGCGATCCTGTCGTGCGAAATAAGGGCTCAATAGGTTTGACAAAATTGACATAAATATCAGAGACCCGATCTGAGGCAACTCGCCGCAAAATAAAGCGAACCAAGGAGGGCGTGTAGCGACCAATGAGAACTGAAACCAGAACAAAAACTAGAAACAACCCAAGCTGTAAGCCTAGTCGAATTAAGAAAATCTGAGCCGCTTGGTCGAACTGAAA
>JBARVS010000280.1:0-18803 GCA_049646385.1 Phormidesmis sp.
TCGTCGATCAAAATCAGATTAATCCTGAACTCGGCGGCAGAACAGATTTTGATTTGCTAATTGAAGAGCTGCAAGAGCGAGGCATGGCTTGGCTGCAAGATATCGTGCCGAACCATATGGCCTACGATGGCGAAAACCATTACCTCATGGATGTGCTGGAGCACGGGCCTGAGTCACAGTATGTTGATTACTTTGACATTGAGTGGGAGCATTCCTACAACGACATTCAAGGTAAAGTGCTCGCACCTATGCTAGGAGACTTTTATGATCGTTGCTTAGAGCGCGGAGAAATTCAGCTTAGCTACGGCGCAGATGGCCTGAAAGTGAATTACTATGCGCTTCAGTTTCCAATTAGGGTAGAATCTTATGCTGATTTTTTGGTGCATGAAATATCGTGGCTGCGACGGCAAATGGGCAGGCAGCATCCTGACTACATCAAGCTAGCAGGCATTTTGAGCACGGTTAAAAACACGTTTCCAACGCTCACTGGCAAAGATAGAAGAGTTCAGGCTACGTTCGTAAAGCAGCTTTTGTGGGAGCTATACGAATCTAACAGCGAAATCAAAGGTTTTATTAATCAAAACATTGAAGCATTTAACGGTCAGCCTGGTAAGCCCGAAAGCTTTGATTTGCTTGATCGCCTGCTGCTAGAGCAGTTCTATCGGCTTTCTTTTTGGAAGGTCGGCGCTGAGGAGCTAAACTACCGCCGATTTTTTACGGTCAATGAGCTGATTTGCCTCAAGGTAGATAATCCCAAGGTGTTTGACCAAACTCACGCCCTGATAGAAGAGCTGGTTAGAACAAAACAGATCAACGGCCTCCGAATCGATCACATTGACGGGCTTTACGATCCGCTGGTTTATTTGCAGCGCCTTCACGAAAAAACCAAGGGCGCGTACACCGTTGTTGAAAAGATTTTAGAGCGAGATGAGCGCCTGCCCAAGCACTGGCCGATTCAGGGTACGTCTGGCTATGAGTTTTTAAACTATGCCAACGGCGTTTTTTATCAGCAGCAAAATCAAAAGCACTTCACCCGGTTTTATAAAAATTTCAGCGGGCTGCGCGATGGCTATGACAAGCTCTTTTTAGAGAAGAAGCAAATCATTGCCGATACTAATTTAGTCGGTGATATTGATAATCTCGCGCGCTTTTTAAAGACCGTCGCTAGCCAGTATCGCTATGGCCGAGACCTGACGGCCAACGGTTTAAAAACAGCTATTCAAGCGGTGTTAGTGACGTTTCCCGTGTACTGCACATACATTAACCAGCGGGGTAGCTTGCCTAGCGATCTTGAGTATATTCGGATGGCGATCGCCCAGGCCAGAAAGCGCATTCCTCAGCTGCTCAACGAGCTAGAGCTGATTGAGAAGTTTTTGCTGTTGGAATATGAGGCGTCACTGCCGCCGGATGAGCGATCGCAGTGGCTACATTTTGTCATGCGCCTTCAGCAGTTCACCGGCCCGCTCATGGCCAAAGGCGTAGAAGATACTTTATTTTACGTATACAACAGATTTATTGGGCTCAACGATGTTGGCGGAGCCCCTAACCACTTTGGCATATCGCTTAAAGAATTTCACGACTACAACCGCTACCAGCAGGAGAACTGGCCGCACACGCTAAATGCAACCTCTACCCACGACACCAAGCGCAGTGAAGATGTGAGATCTCGTCTGAGCGTTATTTCCGAGCTGCCAGAAGAATGGGAAAGCGAAGTTAAGCAGTGGAGCGAGCTAAACGCTAGCAGCAAACCCATTATTAACGAGCAGGCCATTCCTGAACCCAATGACGAATATTTTCTGTACCAAACCCTAGTGGGCGCTTATCCTTTTGACCCTGATGAGCTGCCAGAATTTAAAGAGCGTATCAAAGACTATGTAGTCAAGGCCGTGCGTGAGGCCAAAGTGCATACGGCTTGGTTACGCCCTGATGAAGAATATGAAAACGGCTATGTAGCGTTTGTCGAAACGCTGCTTACGCCCGGAAAAGAGAATCTTTTTTTAGAAAAGCTTCAGCACTTTCAGCAGCGAATTGCCGACTATGGTATTTACAACGCGCTCTCTCAACTGCTGATTAAGCTTACGGCCCCCGGTGTTCCCGATTTTTACCAGGGCACCGACATGTGGGACTTAAGCCTAGTAGACCCTGACAACCGCCGTCCGGTTGACTATAAAAAGCGGCTAGACGCCTTGCAAGATATTCAAACTCGCTTCTCCAAACAGCCTACGGCCTTAATTAAAGACCTGTTGAAAAATAGAGTAGATGGGCGGATTAAGCTGTTTTTAACGGTGCGAGGGCTGGCGGCTCGAAACTACTTTCGCAATGTATTTAGAAGCGGCACCTATCACCCGCTAACGGTAACCGGGGAACAGGCCGATCGAGTCATTGCCTTCGTCCGTCATAAGGGCGAACACACTGTGGTGACGGTCGTTCCTCGATTTTTGACGGGCCTAATTCAACCCAATACCGCGCCGTTGGGAAAAGCAGTATGGGGCGAAACCGCTATCGAGCTGCCCGGTGGCGCTCAGGCGAACTGGAAAAATTGGATTACTGACGAGGCGATCGCCATTACCGATCAGCCATTAGTTGGAGATTTATTCAGCAAGTTTCCAGTGGCGCTGCTGGTAAGTGAAAACCATCACCCTGCAACAGACCATTAGACTCAGCGATAGGCTGGGCATTGCCACCGTAGCAAATACTTAAGGGGAAATAAGCTATTTTTTTGGAACCTTAGCAAGATACTTATATCTACATGAATACGCTACGATCAGGTTATTACACAACAGGAGTTTGATGATGGTAGATAAAGTTACCAAAACCGACGAAGAATGGAAGGCTCAGCTCTCACCTGAAGCCTATAAAGTGACGCGCAAAGCGGGTACCGAAAGGGCATTTACTAGCCCGCTAAATAACAACAAAACAGAAGGCATCTATCACTGCGTGTGCTGCAATTCTGAGCTGTTCGACTCTAGCACCAAATTTGACTCGGGTACGGGCTGGCCTAGCTTTTACGCCCCTAGCGAACCTGAAAATGTTCAGGATAAAAAAGACTTTAGCCATTTTATGATTCGTACCGAAACCATTTGCGCCGTGTGCGATGCTCATTTGGGCCATGTCTTTAACGATGGGCCAAAGCCTACGGGCAAGCGCTACTGCATGAACGGCGCAGCGCTGTCTTTTGAAGCGGCTGACATTGATGGGGATGGCAAAATTAGCAATAGCGGCAAGGCAACTGCCGATCCAGCAATCAGCTAATTAGATGCGGCTGCATACTCACATTCAGGGCAGCGGATTTCCGATTTTATGCCTTCACGGTCATCCCGGCAGCGGCGAAGCGATGAGCGTTTTTACAGATCCTTTGACCTCTGTAAACGCTCAGCCTGCTCAGTTTAAAACCTATGCGCCAGACCTGCGAGGCTATGGCCGCAGTCGGACATCCTATCCGTTTGAGATGACGTGCCATATTGACGATTTGGAAGCGCTGATTGCTCAGCATCAGATTAAAAAAGCGCTGGTGCTGGGCTGGTCTTTGGGCGGCATACTAGCGCTTGAGCTGGCGCTACGTAGACCCGATATCGTACGGGGCCTGATCTTAGTTGGCACGGCGGCTCGGCCAGTGGGATCTCATCCGCCGATTACCTGGCAAGATAATTTGCTAACGGGCATCGCTGGTGGCTTGAACCTAGCACTGCCTAACCAAAAGCTGGTAAGAGCCTTGGGCCAAAAGTCTCTTTTCCGCTACCTGATTTATCAGCATACGCCGCTGGCCTATCGGTATTTGGCTAAGCAAGGGGCCCCCGCCTATTGGCGCACTAGCCGCCATGCTGAAACAGCTTTGTTTAGCGCTATTCGAGCAGGCTATAACCGTGTTCCTGAGGTTAAAACGCTTACTATTCCAGCGCTAATGCTGTGTGGGGAGTGCGATCACCACATTACCGCCGCCTCAAGTTTAGAAACGGCCCGCGCCCTGCCCAACTGTGAGGCTCACTGCTACCCAAATACGGCTCACCTTTTCCCGTGGGAAATTCCTGAGCAAATGAACGCCGACATTTGCCAATGGCTCACCGCTCATGCCAACATTTGGCAGCAGTAGCTAGCCATTGAGTTAGCGATACTCTACCGCCCCTCTTATAAAATTCTCATGCAAATTCAAACCCCTGACTGGGTAAAGCACGCCGTCTTCTACCAGATCTTTCCAGATCGCTTTGCGCGTACCCGCAGCGAGTCTCTTCCGCCCGAAATGCAGGTGCCCTTAGAATCTTGGGATAGCCCACCCACGCTGCAAGGCTATAAAGGCGGCGATTTGTGGGGCGTAGCCGAGCGGCTCGACTATCTTCAAGCGCTAGGCATTACTGCCATTTACTTCACGCCCATTTTCCAGTCGGCTAGCAATCACCGCTATCATACGCATGATTACTACAATGTTGATCCGCTGCTGGGTGGTAACGAAGCTTTTCTTGATCTCCTCGAAGCTGCCCATAGCCGCAACATAAAAGTTGTCTTAGATGGCGTCTTTAACCACGCCAGCCGAGGGTTTTTCTACTTTAACGATGTTTTGGAAAACGGCCCCAATTCTCCTTGGGTAGACTGGTTCACCATTCACGGCTGGCCGCTTTCGGCTTACGATGGCAACCAGCCTGCTAACTACAGAGGGTGGATCGACAACCGCGCCCTGCCCGAATTCAACTACGAAAATCTGCAGGCCAGAGAATATATTATGCAGGTCGGCGAGTATTGGATTGAACAGGGCATTGATGGCTGGCGATTAGACGTTCCCTTTGAGATTGAGGTAGAGGGCTTTTGGGCAGAATTTCGCTCGCGCATAAAGGCGATTAATCCAGAGGCTTACATTGTTGGAGAAGTGTGGGTAGATTCTCGCATATGGCTAGCGGGCGATCAGTTTGATGGCGTAATGAACTACTTGTTTACCGGGCCTGTGCTAGCTTTTGCGGCTAAAGATAGGGTAGAAATGTCCTTAGTAGAAAGCGTAGACTATTTTCCTTATCCAGCTTTAGATGCTAAGGGCTATGCTGAAAAAATTGAGCTGCTGCTAGCGCTCTACGATTGGGAGATACATCAAACCCAGCTAAACTTGATTTCTAGCCATGACATTGCCCGAGCGCTTAGCGTGGTCGGGGAAGATATGGCTAGCATGGAAATTGCGACTTTGTTGCTGCTGACTTTTCCAGGTGCCCCTAGCATTTACTACGGGGATGAAGTGGGCCTAGCCGGTGGGTTAGATCCTGACTGTCGCCGCACGTTTCCTGAAGAAAAAGATTGGAATCAGCCGCTGCTGTCGGTTCATAAGTCTTTAATTGCTTTGCGTCATGCTCACCCGGCGCTGCGCGTTGGTGAGTATAAAATGCTTGCCGCAGAAGGGAACTGCTATGTATTTGCCAGAATTTTAGAGAAAGAGATGATTGTCGTCGCGGTGAATTCGGGCGATCGCGCCATCAAGGTTCGACTAGCTGATATGTCCGAAGCAAGCGGCAGCGTTCTATACGGAAAAGGAAAAGTTGAGTGGCTGGGCGATCGCACCGTCATGCTAGAAATTCCAGCGCGTTCTGGCATCGTATTGGGCAATCCACGGGTATGAATCTTTAGCTTTTGAGCTAGCTTTTGAGCTGAGCTAGCTTTTTATATAAGGCGCTAGCTCATTCCACAGCGTTGGAAACTGGGCCTGAATACTGTCTGCTTTGGCAACCGTCATATCCTGATAGTCAAAACCGGGCGCAACGGCCTCCCCTAGCAGTCCATATTCTCCCGACTCCAGCACGGCAGCCTTCCAATAGCCACCCGGAACTATTAGCTGGGGCACCTCGTTTTGAGCCAAGTCTGTCCCTAGGGTGACCCGACTCAAGCGGCCTTCTAGATCAACTAGAAGGTAAGTAATCGGCGAGCCTGCCTGAAAGTAGTGCACAATATCAGACTCGTTTTTAATCAGATGATTGATCGGTCGGTCATCGGTAAGCAGGTAGTAAATCGAGGTCATCACCGAGCGGGCAGCACCTTCTCGCTCAGTTGCCATGGTCTGGCTAGCCCGATACGACTCCGAAAAGTAGCCGCCTTCTACATGCTCAACCAGCGATAGTTTTTCAATCCAGTCGTGCTTATTCATGGTTTAATCGATGCTTTGGCGGCATCGACTATTGCCATCATGCCTTGAATGCCATAGTGGAACACTAAGTACAAAATGGTGCTGCTGAGCGCCGCGCCCATTACGCAAATCGTTAAGCCCGCCAGCGAAATCGCGCCGTCGTCATCTAGTAAGCCAAAGCCAGTGACAAAAATGCCCATGGCGGGCAGCGTGTTGGTAAGCGGAATGGGGATCATCATAGAAATAGACATGAGGGCGATCGCCAGCCCAATCATTGCCCTTCCCGTCCGGCTCGTACACACAGAAGTTAGCCTGGGCCGCGACACCATTTCAATGCGCTCTAACCAAGGAATGCCTTTGCGAATAATGCCCTGCACAGACTTTCGCTCAAAGCCACGCTTGCGAAAAAATGCGGGAAACCAGGGCTGCTCTGAGCCCGCAATGAGCTGCACCGCCAGCAAAAGCATCACAACGCCAAACGGCACAGAATAGCCCGGTGCCGGAACGGGCAGCGCCGACGGCAGTGCCAGCAGTACAAATAAAAAGCCAAAAGTACGCTCACCGGCAATCTCTAGAATTTCATTGAGCGTGACTTCTTTGCTGTTTCTGCTATCCGTCCGTCTGCCTATCGAATCTACGGGGCCGCTGGCGGGTGCATTCGCCAACGGCCCATGTAACCCGCCTGTCAAACCGTCCGTCAAAGCATCAGTGCTCAGAAAATATCGCTGTAGCTCTACAGATAGTCTGGCCATACAAAAAAGACTCGGTTTTGATGAACGCAAAAATTAGGGCCGTAGCAATCGATAGCGCTTACTACGTTGCCTACTATAAGGCAGCGCTGCTGGATAGGCAGGCGAATGTACCACATTTTTCTTAGCTTTAATACAGCGATGCTAAGTTCGTATAAAAATTTTAATTTCGTCAAGAATCAGGTCGCCTAGCGATGAAGGATGCTTTGGCGCACTGCTGTCGAATTAGACATAATGTGACTAGCCACACGAAATCAGGCGAACTAAGAAGATCTCGCGGCTCAAGACCTAATTTTGCTAAAAAACGAACGTATATCAGAGCCTGATCTATGACCAAACTCTCTACTTTACTAGCGACAGGCGGACTAACAGCTTGGGCTAGCCTGCTGGCTGCGCCAATGGCGTTTGCCCAAAGCGCTCCTACAGAAGCGGTCACTGAATTTATGGCTGACTATGTTCCGACTGATTGCACGGTGCAGTTTGGCTATGTGGCGACGGGCAGTTTGCCCCAGCAGCTCGCCCAAGACTTTGAGCAAACGATGGATAAAGTCATGATTAACCAGCCGCTGACTAGCTGCGATGCCACTACGGGCACAGACGATGGCGACACCCGAAACTTTAACTTTATTCACGCAGACGATGGCGTATACAAGGTGATTACCGAAAGCGCCTCGGCATATGATGAGGCGAGCGGCACCTATAGGTTTGAGGTGCTGGGCGTTCGGTTTATTCCGATTGATGCTGAAGGTGAGCTGGAGGCTAGCAAGGCTGTAACCATGCGGGCGATCGCAGATGGCGTCTGTGAGGTAGACGATCCGGCTGATCCTTACAGCGTATTTTGCGAGTTTGCGACGATAGGCGACGATGGCAGCGAATTAGCCGTTGGGCAGTTGAGCTACCTTTACTAATAGATGCGCTAAAAAGGCTGAGCGAACCCGACGATTCCCTCAGCCTTTCATAAGCTATGCCAAAACTGACTTAGCTAAAAAGACTTAGCTTAAGAAAACTTAGTATTTGTAAGTCTCGTTTTTGAAGGGGCCTTCAATCGGCACATGAATGTACTCGGCCTGCTCTTGGCTGAGCTGAGTAATCACCCCACCAAAGCCTTCGACCATATAGCGAGCCACTTCCTCGTCCAGCTTTTTGGGCAAGAGGTCAACGGTGATGGCGTTCGCTTTTTGGGCGTCAGGCAAGTCAGCAAACTTCTTTTCATATAGGAAGATTTGAGCGAGCACCTGATTAGCAAATGAGCCGTCCATAATCCGAGAAGGGTGACCCGTAGCGTTGCCAAGGTTTACCAAACGGCCTTCAGAGAGCAAAATCAAAAAGTCTTTAGGATCGTCAGAGCGGTAGACCTGATGCACCTGAGGCTTCACTTCTTCCCAGCGCCAAGCTTTGCGCATAAAGGCGGTGTCAATTTCGTTGTCGAAGTGGCCGATGTTGCAAACGACTGCGCCCGGTTTGAGCTGGGCGAGAATGTTTTTATCGCAAACGTTGTAGTTGCCAGTGGCGGTAACGACTAAATCGGTGTTGGCCAGCAGCGCTTTGTCCAAGCAGCTGGCGGTACCATCGTTTTTACCATTGAGGTAGGGCGAAACGACTTCAAAGCCGTCCATACATGCCTGCATTGCGCAGATCGGGTCAACTTCGGCGACCTTGACGATCATGCCTTCTTGACGCAAAGAGGCAACTGAGCCTTTGCCCACATCGCCATAGCCAATCACCAGCGCTTTTTTACCCGAAAGCAGGTGGTCGGTGCCGCGCTTGATGGCGTCATTAAGGCTGTGACGGCAGCCGTACTTGTTGTCGTTTTTGGTTTTGGTGACGGCGTCGTTGACGTTGACGGCGGGAATTTTTAGCTCGCCTTTCTCTAGCATTTCAAACAGGCGGTGAACGCCTGTGGTGGTTTCTTCGGTGACGCCGTGAATGCTTTTGAGCATCTGAGGATACTTTTGGTGGATGTGGCCAGTGAGGTCGCCGCCATCGTCCAAAATCATGTTGGCATCCCACAGCTCGCCGCTGGCTTCACCGCCGGGGCCGTAGCAGGTTTGCTCTAGGCACCAGATGTACTCTTCTTCGGTTTCACCTTTCCAGGCGAATACGGGAATGCCCGCTGCGGCGATCGCCGCTGCCGCATGATCCTGAGTTGAAAAAATGTTGCAGGATGACCAGCGCACCTGTGCGCCTAGCTCACACAGGGTTTCGATCAAAACCGCTGTTTGAATGGTCATGTGAATGCAGCCGATGATTTTAGCGTTGGCCAGAGGCTTGCTGTCGCGATACTTAGCGCGAATAGACATCAGGGCAGGCATTTCGCCTTCAGCGATCGCAATTTCTTTACGGCCCCAATCGGCTAGGGAAATATCGGCAACTTTATAGTCTAGTTGGCTAGCAGGCGCGGTATTAGGGATTCGAGTGCTGGTTGCAACCATAGTAATTTCTTCGGTAGTTCCTTATGAGGATTTCGATGAGTTCTCTTTGTTTTACGAGCGTTGTTTTACGAGCGTTGGTGAACGAGATTAGTTCACCCGCCATCTGTGCTTAGCTTACCTTCAAAAATCAGCGTGAACTGCTCAAAACCGCTGATACCCTATGCATTTCACCGATGCATATATATTGATGTCATTGATTAAGAGAGCAGACGAGCGCGGCAAAAAGGTAGGCTCGCTGCTGGCCAATCGCTATAGACCGAACTGATGCGATCGCACCTCTGCGCAAAATGATTTAATCGCCCCGATGCCCTGCTCCCTTAAGTTGATATAGGGTTTTGCAAACGGCGGCTGCCACTCAGAGAGCCCCAGCAAATCTGAGGTGACCAGCACCTGCCCATCGCAGTTTGGCCCAGCGCCGATGCCAATCGTCGGAATCGTCAGCCTTGCGCTAATTTTTTGAGCCAGGTCGCTAGGAATATGCTCTAGCACGATGGCAAAAACGCCTGCTTGCTCTAGTGCCAAGGCTTCGTGAAGGATGCGATTGCCCGCTGCAGCCGACTTGCCCTGCTTGCCAAAGCCGCCAAACTTATACACCGACTGCGGCGTTAGGCCCACATGCCCCATCACCGGAATGCCCGCCTCAACAATCGCCGCAATCGTTTCGACCACCGCGCCATAGCCGCCTTCCATTTTCACCGCCTGCGCGCCCGTTTCGCGCAAAATACGGCCCGCCGCGCTCATTGCGGCCTCACGGCTCACCTGATAGGTAAAAAAGGGCAAATCTACCACGACCAGGGTTTGGGCGATCGCCCGACGCACCATTTTGGCATGGTGAATCATTTCATCTAGCGTCAGCGGCAGCGTGGTGTCATGACCCATTACGGGCATTGCCATCGAATCGCCCACCAATACAATGTCAGCCCCGGCTGCTGCCACCATTTGCGCCGACAGGTAATCCCAAGCAGTGAGCATGGCGATCGCTTTGCCTTGCTGCTTCCACTGCGCAAACTGATGCACATTTACGATCACGATAGGGCTCCTTTTTTTGGCTGGGCTCGCAATCTACTCAGCTAGCAGGTGAGTGGCGATCGCCCCAATATAAGAACAGCATAAAAGCAGCCTATCAAACTTATCTGGAAAACTACCGAGCCCCCACCGCACTCACAATCGATCCGTGCGGCGTCCCTCTGCCAGTCACCGTACTTACCCAGGCCAGCCCCTCTGTTGTGCCCACCCAAATTTTGTTACCCGTATCTGGCGAAATAGACAAAATATGCTCAGAAGGCAAACTAGGTACACGGCCTACAACCGCGCCGTTATAGGGATTGAGCTTGAGCAAGCCATCGCGAGTGCCCACCCACAGGCTCTGCGTAGAATCAAACGCTAAAGCCTCTACGCTCATGCCTCGAAGCTGAGTTACCGAGCGCAGTAGCTGTCCCGTCCGGCTATCTATCATCAGCAGGCCAGTGGGCGTTCCTACCCACAAATTTCCCTGCGGCCCCACGGCCGTCGCCTGAGCAGAGCGCCCCGGCAAATCGGTCACCTGACGAGAAATGTAGGCCGAGGCCGTGTTAATGCGTACCAAGCCTTCGAGCGTGCCTACCCACAAGTTGCCATCGGGAGCGATCGCCAGCGTATTAGCACTCACACCCGGCAGGGCTTGCAGCGTCGTCATCAACAGCCCTTCATCGGGGCTGATCATCGCCACGCCGCGATCGGTGCCCACCCACAAAAAGCCCCGTTGATCCACCAGCGTTGCCAGCACCCGGTTAGAAGGCAGTCGAAAATTTTGAGCCGTCACTTCATTGATGCGCGGATCAACCCGCACCAGCCCTTCAGGTGTGCCCAGCCAAATACGGCCTACTTTATCTTGGGCCATCGCATCAATAAAGCGATTCGGCACGGCGACTTTCGCCATTACTTGCCCTGTCTCAGGATTAATCCGCGATAGCCCCTGATGCGAGCCCACCCAAAGGCTCCCGGTATAGTCGGCTTGCAGCGCGCCCACCTGATAGTCCTGAGCGATTGGGTTTGGCCTATCCGTTCGTTCTATAGGCAAAGGTCTAGAGGTCGCGCCGATATCGGGCGTTCGGCTAGGCATCTGAACCTGCGCATTTGCAACCAAGGCAACCTTGCACAATAGAAAAGCAGCGCCCAGGATGCGACCGGATTGGATACCGACTTTTCTAGCAATGCTCACGAAAAATAGCCTCAGGGAGAAAATGTGTCAGCGGAAGAATGCCAGCTTTCTCAACCAGGAATGCTGATGAAATAGCTTGCCCAAAAAGCGCCCGTGAACTCCCGTGCACCCCCCGTGAACTTGGGTGAATAGAGAATCTGATGGCTGATTAACGACTCGCTAAACGGCCAGTCGGCCTGCGATCGCCCCAAAATTTGTGACTGCCTTAGCACTTTTCTTTACAGAATGTTACAACCATTGCTGCAATGTAATATTTCTCGAAATCCTTTGAAACCTTTATACATCAGCATTCATAACTTTTCATTATGAAAGGATACAGAACTTCTAAAAGTAAACTTATTGGAGTCCTGATAGTATTGTTTTAAAGCATAGGTTTATTCTGAAAGATACCCAAACCTAATTAATGCGGCTATCTCATACGTTCCTCGAAGCTATTTTTTCTTCGGAGCTATGAGAAAGTTCGTCTGTGCGTTTGATAGCTCCAACTCATCAGAAAAACCGCCTCACTAGAGCAATGGCCCCTGTTTTATGGGCAGGCGCATGGCTTTTAGGCGTTGGGTGTCTGACTCTTTTTCTATGCCTGTCATAGAGAAAGATGGCTGGAGTTTCGTTCAATATCTAGTTTGGTTCACAAGAAGGAAATAGAGAAATATGTCCTACTCAAAGACTCAGTCCAAGTCGGGCGCGGGTTATGACGCTGGCGTACAAGATTACCGGCTCACGTACTACGCACCGGACTACACCCCAAGAGATACCGATATTCTCGCGGCTTTCCGGATGACGCCTCAGCCCGGAGTTCCGCCCGAAGAGTGCGCAGCCGCTGTCGCCGCTGAGTCTTCAACTGGTACATGGACAACGGTATGGACTGACCTCCTGACCGACATGGACAGATATCGCGGTCGCTGCTACGACATTGAGCCCGTCCCCGGTGAAGATAACCAGTACATCGCTTACGTTGCCTATCCGCTCGACCTCTTTGAAGAGGGCTCTGTCACTAACCTGCTGACTTCCTTAGTAGGTAACGTATTTGGCTTTAAAGCACTGCGCGCCTTGCGTCTTGAGGATCTGCGGATTCCAGTTGCTTACGTTAAAACCTTCCAAGGCCCGCCACACGGTATTCAAGTTGAGCGCGATCGCCTCAACAAGTACGGTCGTCCCATGCTGGGCTGTACGATTAAGCCCAAGCTCGGCCTTTCTGCTAAAAACTACGGTCGTGCGGTTTATGAGTGTCTCCGGGGCGGCCTCGACTTCACCAAAGACGACGAGAACATCAACTCTCAGCCATTCCAAAGATGGCGCGACAGATTTTTGTTCGTAGCCGATGCGATTCAAAAGTCTCAAGCAGAAACCGGTGAAATCAAAGGCCACTACCTAAACGTCACCGCCGCCACTTGCGAAGAAATGATCAAGCGGGCCCAGTACGCCAAAGAACTCGACATGCCCATTGTCATGCATGACTTCCTAACGGGCGGCTTTACGGCCAACACAACGCTAGCTCACTGGTGCCGCGACAACGGCGTACTGCTGCACATCCACCGGGCAATGCACGCTGTCATCGACCGTCAGAAGAACCACGGTATTCACTTCCGCGTTTTGGCAAAGTGCTTGCGCCTATCGGGTGGCGACCACATTCACACCGGTACAGTGGTTGGTAAGCTCGAAGGCGACAGAGCAGGTACCTTAGGATTCGTTGACTTGCTGCGCGAGAACTACATCGAGCAAGACAAGTCACGGGGTGTTTACTTCACACAGGACTGGGCTTCTATGCCCGGTGTCATGGCAGTAGCCTCTGGTGGTATTCACGTTTGGCACATGCCCGCCCTCGTAGAAATCTTCGGCGACGACTCTGTGCTTCAGTTTGGTGGCGGCACCTTGGGTCACCCTTGGGGTAACGCACCGGGTGCAACTGCCAATCGGGTTGCCCTCGAAGCCTGCGTGCAGGCTCGTAACGAAGGCCGTAACCTTACTCGCGAAGGTGGCGACATTCTTCGCGAAGCAGGCAAATGGTCTCCTGAACTGGCCGCCGCGCTCGATCTTTGGAAGGAGATCAAGTTCGAGTTCGACACCGTTGACACCATCTAAGCTGCGCACTTTGAGCTAGTTGATTTAACCTGAGCAAACGGTATCGCTGCAAACGGTTTTTTAAAGCTTGCTCGCTAGGCATTTGCTCATTCGGACAGGGGTTAGCATAAAGGATTTATCGGGGCTCTTTTAAAAGGGCTCCTCAGATATGGATCTCAAGCGAATTGCGAAAGATACGGCCCAGGTGCTTGCCAGCTACCTCACCTATCAATCTGTTCGTACTGTGTTAGACCAGCTCAAAGAAGTCAACCTGCCTCGCTACTACTCGTTTCGTGAGTTTTCTAGTCGTGAACGGCTGCAAGATGGCGAAGCTTTTATTCGGGATCTGTTTCAAGAAGAACCCGAGTTGGCCCTAAGGATTATGACGGTGAGGCAGCATTTAGCTGAAGAAATTACTGAGTTTCTTCCTGAAATGGTCTCTAGTAATATCCAACAGTCCAACATGGAGCATCGCAAGAAGCATCTAGAGCGCATGACGCAGATGACCTCGGAAGAGCTAGCTACCAGTGCCCAAAAAAATGATGGGTTAGAACCATCGGAGTCTGTTGAAACGGACAGTCTAGATTCAGCAGACGCCTCCGAATAGAGCCTCTAAATAGAGACCGTCTGCTTGGCCCTAGCCTAATCTTGTGATAGACCAAGTGATCGCTACCAGTTCAAAAACTTACCTCCTAAGAGAAAATCATGAAAACTTTGCCAAAAGAGCGTCGGTATGAAACTCTCTCATACCTTCCTCCTTTAACTGACCAGCAGATCGAACAGCAGATCAACTACTGCTTGCAAATGGGCTATATCCCCGCTGTTGAGTTCAATGAGAACTCCGACCCTGAAGTTTACTATTGGACAATGTGGAAGCTGCCTTTGTTTGGCGCATCCAGCACCCGTGCGGTTTTAGACGAAATCCGGGCTTGCCGCTCTGAGTATGGCAACTGCTTCATTCGCGTGGTTGGCTTCGACAACGTTAAGCAGTGTCAGGCTGTTAGCTTCATCGTGCATAAGCCCGGTAGCAACAACAACAGCGGCGGCGGATACCGCTATTAGGCTAATCCGGCTCAATAAAAATCTGAGCTGTGTCTAAGCTGTGATAGAGAGGAGGTAGTTTTTTGCCTTCTCTCTATTTTTTATTTTTTATGGATTTTTTTATGGTTTGGTCACTAAACACGGGCGATAGTCACAGCCTCAGGCTGATCTTGATATTTACCGCGACGAGTTTCGTAGCTTACCTGGCAGGGTTCGCCTTCCAAAAATAGGAGCTGTACAACGCCTTCGTTGGCGTAAATGCGGCAGTCGGCGCTAGAAGAGTTTGAGAATTCCAGGGTCAAGTAGCCGCGCCATCCGGCTTCGGCGGGCGTGAGGTTGGCGATGATGCCGCAGCGGGCGTAAGTGCTTTTACCGATGCAGATGGTGGTGATGTTATTGGGCATTTGCAGTCGCTCTAGGGCGACGCCGAGGCCATAGGAGTGTGCGGGCAAGATGAAGTAGCTGCCGTTGTCGTCTTCTCTGAGCTGGCTGGGCTCTAGGTTGTCGGGATTAAAATTTTTGGGATCGATGACGGTGCCAGGAATATGGCGAAAGATGCGAAATTCGTTGGGCGATAGGCGAATATCGTAGCCATAGGAAGAAAGGCCGTAGCTGATAACAGGCGTTTCGTGACTGTTTTCATTGCCGTAGAGGGAGAGATGAGCGCGGCGGACGAGGGCGGGCTCGAAGGGCGTAATCAGGCCGTTGCTAGCGGCGGTTTTAATCCAGGCGTCGTTTTTAATCATTGTTTTTACGCTTTAGATAACGTAGTTGCGGCGGAATTCGGTGACCTGATCGGCGACGGCTAACAGCGATTCGGGCATTTGAGGGCCGGTTAAAATAATTTCCACATGAGAGGGGCGGCTTTTTAGAAGGTTCAACAGCTCATTTTCCTTAATTAAACCAAAGTCGATGGCGAGGCTCAGCTCATCTAGCACGACTAAGCCGTATTTTCCTTCGGTGACGGCGGTTTGAGTGTGATGCCATAGGGCTTGTAGGGCGGCGTAGGTAGCGGGTGAAATGTCTGGGCCGCTGATGCACTCCTGGCATTGGCAGCGAATCCAGGCGAGGTTTTGACCCATCTGTATGGGGTGTTCTGGGCCCTGGCCAATGCCGCCTTTTAAGAACTGTACGACTAAAACAGGTAGTCCTTGCTCGGCAACTCGGGCGGCCTGCACCATTACATTAGTAAAGAACGTGCGGCGCTGGGAGGTGAAAACCTGCACGGTGCCTTCAATGGCGTGGAGCAAAGGGTGGCGCTGCGGAGACGATGTAGAAACGTCACAGACGGCTCTGAGCTGAGAGACCATAGGGCGCTGTGAAACCATAGCGTCAACAAAAATAATGAACTGGAAAAATAAAGAGCTGTCAAAAGAAATGCGAGCTTCGTTGACAACTAAATATAGCGTAATGGGGGCGATCGCCTATAAGCAATACGCTATATATGAACGCATCTTTTCATTGAGTGGCCGAGCAGCCGTTTCTGATCGCTAGCTTGATGGCCTAATGTGCTAACTATCAAATCTTTAAAGTAAATAATACTGGTGATCTATGAGCTGGCAACGTCCTGACAATCGAGCGCCCGACGAGCTGCGACCGATCAAGTTTGAGCGGCGATTTACGCGCTATGCGGCGGGCTCTGTGCTGGCTCACTGCGGGCATACACAGGTGATTTGTACGGCATCTGTAAGTGAGGAGGTGCCCCGGTTTTTAAAGGGGTCTGGGCAGGGATGGCTGACGGCTGAGTATCGAATGCTGCCGGGGGCCACGCATACGCGCAAGCCGCGTGAGCTGATGAAGCTATCGGGGCGATCGCAAGAAATTCAGCGACTTATCGGACGCAGCCTACGAGCCGCGCTAGATATGACGGTATTGGGCGAACGCACGATCACCATTGACGCAGACGTATTGCAGGCCGACGGCGGCACCCGTACCACGGCGATTACAGGCGCTTATGTAGCGTTAGAAGATGCGATCGCACACCTGATTCAATCCGGTCAGCTCAGCGCCTCACCCATTCGCCACCAAATCGCCGCCATCTCCGTTGGCCTGCTCAAAGGCGAGCCCTTTTTAGACCTCAACTACCCTGAAGACTTTGCCGCCGACATTGACTTTAATGTGGTGCTCAACGAAAAGCTGGAATTTATTGAAGTGCAGGGAACCGCAGAAGCGGGTAGCTTTAGCCGCTCGCAGCTCAACGCCATGCTGGACTATGGCGAGAAGGGCATTAGTGAGATTTTGGCAATGCAAAAGAGTGCCCTAGCCGAAAGTCTCTAGGCCAAACTGTTGGGATCAAATGTTAGATGTAAAGGTTGGTATAACCTGCTAGAAGTGCTACATTCCCACCATAATCAAAACAGCAACCAAAGCAGCGGGCCTGATAACCGTTTTCACTATGGCGAAGGATCTCAGAGATTTTCTAAAAAAGGTTAGATCGCGCGGTCAGCTGAGAACTGTCACTGCGCTGGTAGATCCCAACCTGGAAATTGCCGAAATTTCTAATCGGCTGCTGCAAGCGGGTGGCCCAGCGGTGCTGTTTGAAAATGTGAAGGGCTCACCCTATCCGGTGGTTGTCAACCTGCTGGGCACGGTAGAGCGCGTGTGCTGGGCAATGAACATGGAGCGCCCCGAAGAGCTAGAGGTGCTGGGCAAAAAGCTGGGCATGTTGCAGCAGCCTAAGCCGCCCAAAAAGATTTCCCAGGCGATTGACTTGGGCAAGGTGCTGTTTGACGTGGTGAAGGCTAAGCCCTCACGTGACTGGCTACCGCCCTGTCAGCAGGTGGTGCAGCTAGATGACAAGGTAGAGCTGACAAAAATTCCGATGATTCGCCCCTATCCTAAGGACGGCGGCAAGGTGGTGACGCTAGGGCTCGTGATTACCAAAGACTGTGAAACCGGGGTGCCCAACGTGGGTGTGTACCGCTTGCAGCTTCAGGGGCCAAACACGATGACGGTGCAGTGGCTTTCGGTGCGAGGCGGGGCTAGGCACCTGCGCAAGGCGGCAGAGCGGGGGAAAAGTTTGGAGATTGCGATCGCCATCGGTGTCGATCCGCTGATCATCATGGCCGCCGCCACGCCCATCCCGGTGGATCTTTCAGAATGGCTGTTTGCAGGGCTGTACGCGGGCAAAGGCGTGTCTTTAGCCAAGTGCAAAACGGTGGATTTAGAAGTACCTTCTATGTCGGAGTTTGTGCTAGAGGGCACGATTACGCCCGGTGAAACTGCCGTTGATGGGCCGTTTGGCGATCATATGGGCTATTACGGCGGGGTGAATCCTGACGCGCCGCTGATTCGGGTTCACTGCCTGACGCATCGCAAAAATCCGGTGTATCTGACGACCTTTAGCGGACGCCCGCCCAAAGAAGAAGCAATGATGGCGATCGCCCTTAACCGCATTTACACCCCCATCCTTCGCCAGCAGGTCTCTGAAATTGTCGATTTCTTCTTGCCGATGGAAGCGCTCAGCTACAAAGCCGCCATTATCTCTATCGACAAATCCTATCCAGGGCAGGCCCGCCGAGCTGCCATGGCCTTTTGGACGGCGCTGCCGCAGTTCACCTATACCAAGTTTGTAATCGTGGTGGATAAAGACATCAACATTCGCGATCCGCGTCAGGTGGTATGGGCCGTTACCTCCAAAGTTGATCCGATTCGTGACGTGTTCATCCTGCCAGATAGTCCTTTTGACTCATTAGACTTTGCTAACGAACGGCTAGGATTGGGGAGTCGGATGGGGATAGATGCCACCACTAAGGTGCCACCCGAGACCGAGCACGAATGGGGCGAGCAGCTAGAGTCTGATCCTGATATGGCGGAGCTGGTAAAGCGTCGCTGGCAGGAGTATGGCTTAGATGATATTAAGCTTAACGAAGCGAACGCTAATGTGTTTGGCTACGATATTCGCTAGCGTAAAAGTACGGTTAAACTGAGGTTATATATGAAATGGCTGAGCGCTTTAACAGCTCGTTTTTTAATATCACTTTAGGAATTTAAGTACATGACGGAGGCAGAGGGTGCTGCAAGGCTTGCTTCAGATGATCTTGGTAGCGATCGCCCACACCCAGCATCAACAGACCTAGCGCTAAGCGATCGCCGACTCAAAACGCTGCACAGGCTTTTTGCAAATACAGCAAAAGCGTCGTTGATTGAATCAGTTACTCAGGCGATCGGTTCAGCTCTATCTACCAATCTGCAAGATATTCCGTTTGCGCTTTTGTATCTGCCCG
>JBARVS010000281.1:0-1685 GCA_049646385.1 Phormidesmis sp.
AGTCAGCGGCTATGTCCGCGCCAAGCTCGGATTATACTGGCGCACTTGGCTAACCCGCGACTATCTCGATCAATATCTGACGGGTCAAACCTTCTACCACATCCGAGCGCAAAACGCCATTGACAATCCCGATCAGCGTATCGAAGCAGATGTAAGAACCCTCACTCAACAATCTCTAAGCTTATTTGAAATTATTGTAGAGTCAGGCTTTCAGCTCATTGGGTTTGCCGGGTTACTGTGGTCAATCTCACAGCCGCTGATGGTGACGTTGTTGGTTTATTCAATGGTTGGTAGTGCGATCGCCGCCCTCTGCTTTGGCAAACCACTCGTACGCATCAACGCCGAGCAGCTTTATCGAGAGGCCGATTTTCGGTACGACCTCGCTCGAATTCGTGAGAATACAGAAGCGATCGCCCTCTACCGAGGCGAAGCCCAAGAACTCACCCAAAGCTGGCGTCAGTTTGGCCGAGTTTTTAACAACTTCAATCGTCTGATTCGCTGGCAGCTAGGACTCAACCTCTTTCAAAATCACTATCGCTACGCCACTTTTATCATTCCTGGCATTATTCTAGCCCCTCGACTATTTGCCGGAGAACTTGAAATCGGCGATGTCACCCAGGCCGGTGCAGCCTTTACCCTCACCCTTTCTGCCCTAGCGCTCATCGTCCTTCAGCTACAGCAGCTCACCAGCTTGGGAGCCAGCATTCAAAGGCTACAGCAGCTCACCGCCGCTTTCTCTGCGCCTGGTTCTTCTGTCACCTTATCGCCACTGTCCACCGCTTCAGACGTTTCAACAAACAGGTTATTATCTTTACCTAAAATTTCGCTACGCACAGGCACGTCGCTAGCGATAGAAAATCTCTCTCTGATGACGCCCGATGGCAAAAAGCAGCTTATTCGCGAACTCTCTTTAGCGATACCCCCTGGAGAAAGCCTGTTGATTATGGGTGATAGCGGGGTGGGTAAAAGTTCATTGATGCGGGCGATCGCGGGACTCTGGCAAACAGGAGAAGGTACGATCTTCCGTCCGCAGCAGCTAGCGTTCATTCCTCAGCGCCCTTACTTGCCACCGGGAAGCCTTAAAAATCTTCTCTTGTACCCAGAAAGTTCATTTCAAGCAGATATCAACGAAGCTCAGCTTCGCCAGGCTTTAGAACAAGTAAATCTCCCCCAGCTTCTATTGCACCCCTTAGAGGACGCTATAGCTCAACCCCTGTCACTAGGGGAACAACAGCGCTTAGCCTTCGCGCGCATTTTCTTGTACTCTCCACAGTATGTCATTTTAGACGAAGCTACTAGCGCCCTAGATATAGCTAACGAAACATGGCTATACCAACAGCTCCAAGATAAATCTGTTGTTCCTTTCAGCGTCGGCCATCGGCCCTCTCTACAGCGTCATCATCAGCATTTACTCACTCTATTTGCTAACGGGAACTGGCAACTTTTCTGAATACATCCATCAACCTACGGCTCTCAAATTTTTACATCAGTTTATCTCCAGAAAATTTTCCAACCGTTCCAGCGTAGTAATTGTCCACCAGCTAGCATTTAAATCTTAAGAGAGTGTTTGTAAATTAACATTAAGCCATTGTTGCTTTCCAGGTTTTCCGATTCTTCTCTAACCGCCTCAGCATGAGCCGAATCATCACGATATAAACCATGCCTGCATGATTCTCTGGCAGTCT
>JBARVS010000282.1:0-22992 GCA_049646385.1 Phormidesmis sp.
AGCGTCAGACCGCGCAGCACCCACACGCCAATCTTAAAGCAAATTAAAAAGATCAGCAGCTGATAACCGGGCTTTAGGCGAAAGCGATTAGCCATAGTCATTATGCGCAAGGAAAAGGCAGTTAGCTAACAGGTTAAAGCCTACTGCGGGCTAGCCGCAATCATCGGATATTCAGTAGGAACACTGGCACACGTCAGCACGTCTTCAAAGCGGAGCGGGTATGCTCATAGGAGCAAGCTGCCAATAAATCGAGCACTTTTACCAAAAATTTACGCAGTCCTCCCAAGGACTTAACTATCAACTCCGTAAAATCAAGCAATAATGGCAGCAACTCCCCAGTAGTTTGCCTATCTCTACGGCCTATCTCTACGGCCTATTTCTACGACAGTTATTAAGTAAAACGCTATTAATCCATCTCTTCGACCCCCTTTTAGCTTTATTATTGAGCCTTTTGTCTATGACAGCTTTCTCCACCTTATCTGCGCGATCTTCTACGCGATCGGCAGTAGCACTCAATTACGAACAGTCTCTTCTGCAAGGAGAGGTTTTAATCTCAATGACGTCCACCGACAAGGGTGCTGCGGTCACCGCAACGATGTATGTCCCCCTGGTGCGGCAGCAGACTTGGCAAAAGCTCACCGACTATAGCCAATGGGTTCAGTATTTCCCCGATATTGTGCAAAGTCAGGTGTTAGAGGTAAAAAGGCAGTCTCAGACTCATCCCATGACTCGCCGCCTTTATCAGGTCGCTCGCCGAGCTTTTTTAATGTTTTCAGCCCAGGTAGAAATTTACCTTCAGGTAATTGAAACGGTTCACCAAAAAATTCAGTTTCGCTTAGAGCGCGGCACCTTTTCAGACTTTTCTGCCGATCTCACCTTAGAAGACTACGGCCAGGGCACGCTCATTACCTACTCGGTCAAAGCGACGCCGCTGATCCCCGTTCCTAGCTTTTTAATTGAGCAGGCCATTCGCCACGACTTACCCGGTAATATGAAAACGATGCGTCGGGTAATGTGCGCGGCGTAGGTGCTTATTAGCGGAGCAAACTAAGCGGCATGTCGAATCAAACGATGGGTCTAGACGATCGGCTATACAGCTATTTGCTCTCTGCGACGCTACGAGAGGCTGATGTGTTAGCTGATTTGCGTCGAGAAACCGCTGAACATTCGCAGGCACGAATGCAGATTTCACCCGAGCAGGGCCAGCTTATGGCGCTACTGGTGCAGCTAATAGGCGCTAAGAAAACGTTAGAGATTGGCGTTTTTACGGGCTATAGCACTTTGGTAGTAGCCTTGGCGTTGCCTGCTGATGGCCAAATAGTTGCCTGTGATGTGAGCGAAAAGTTTACGGCGATCGCCCGCACCTACTGGCAAAAAGCCAACGTCGCCAGCAAAATAGACCTGCGCATCGCCCCCGCCTTAGAAACACTAGACGATCTGATCGCCTCGGGCGAGGGCGGCACTTTTGACTTTGCCTTTATCGATGCAGACAAAAGCAACTACGACAGCTACTACGAAAAATCGCTTCAGCTCGTTCGCCCTGGGGGTCTGATCGCTGTAGATAACACCCTTTGGTATGGCCGCGTCGCCGATCTTGCCGTGCAAGACAATAGCACGAAAGCCATTCGCGCCTTAAATGAAAAAGCGCGAGACGACCAGCGCGTTGCCATGAGCCTGATCCCCATTGGAGACGGCCTTCTACTGCTGCTCAAGCGTTGAGGAATTACAAAGCCGTCATTGTAACGATGGCAAAACGGCAATTAACAGCGCTGATGATGAATTTATTGGGTTTCAATTTTTGAAACCTGCCAGTGGTTAGCTTGTTGGGTTGGCACACTGGTAATAACCAGCTAAATCATCACTCATGCCTATTATGAAACGTCTTTGGTTCGCATTTTTCACTAGCTCCGTCGTTGTCGCCTTTGGCCTGACGAGCTGTGCTCAGTCACCTTCGAGCAGCTCAGATTCTATGGCGATGGACTCTGCAGCAGAGGTTACCTCTCCAGCACCCACAGCGTCCGCTCAAAAAATGGCTAATTCCTCTAATGCTTCAGATCGGGTCTCAGGCGAGCCTCCGGCTGACAATATTGCGACTTCAAACCCACAGCTAATCAAGCGAGCCAGCCTTTCTCTCAGCGTGGATTCTGTAGAAGAAAGCTTTGAGCAAGTGCGCCAGGTTGTAAAAAATCAGCAAGGGGATTTGCTATCTTTGCGTGAGCAGGGCGAAAATCAGCGCCGCCTCACCGCCGAAATGCGCGTTCCGCAGCAAAAGCTTGATACGGCCTTAGATGCGATCGCCCAAATTGGCACCGTGCGCGATCGCACCATTTCCAGCGAAGACGTTTCCGGCCAGCTAGTCGATATTCAAGCGCGGCTCAGCAATGCCCGCAAGTCCGAAAGTGCCCTGCAAGAAATTATGTCTCGCTCGGGAGATATTGCCGATGTGCTAGAAGTTTCCCGCGAGCTAAGCAGCGTGCGGCAAAGCATTGAGCAAATGGCCGCGCAGCAAAAAAGCCTGCAAACTCAGGTGAGCTACTCAACCATTAGCCTGAGCTTAGAGAGTGCGATCGCCACCTCTCCCACCCAGCCCGCCTTCACCCGACAGCTTTCTAACTCTTGGGAAGGCGCAACAAATTCCGTCGGCGAATTTACCACCGACCTGCTACAGCTAGGACTATGGCTGTTAGCCTATAGCCCTTACTTGGCAATTCTCTTAGGGGGCGCACTAATCGCCCGCAGAGTCCGCCGCTCTTTGCCATAAGCAAAAGCATTAAAGCAAGAGCGGCTAAGACAAAAGCGGTTGAGACGAGAGCGGTTTTTAGCGGGCGGTGACGGCGGCGGGCCTTTCTGCCAAGATTGCTTGGGTTTGCATATCGCGTAGTACAGGATCGCTCGCGAGTCGAGGCGTATAGGTTTCTGGCTGAAGGGCGATCGCCCGCCTCAAATGTTCCACCGCCGAATGCATATTCTGCAAACGAGCATAGCAGCGAGCCTGATGGTAAAAAGCAAAAGACTGATCTGGCTCAATCGAAAGCGACTTGTTGTAAGCCTCAATCGCCTGCGCGTAGCTGCCCATTTTTTCTAAAGACCAAGCCAAACTCAACCAGCTTTTATGGTCATAAGCTTGAAACTTCAAAGCCGTTGCAAAGCTGTCATTTGCCTCTTGATATCGGTGCAGATTCATCAAGGCCAGTCCTCGATGGTGCCAGGAATGAGACGCCGCAGGCTCAATCTCTATGGCTTGATTAAAGCAGTAAAGCGCCTCCTCAAATCGGCCTGAGCGCTTCAGCAAAAAGCCTTTGTAAGTCCAATAAAGCGCTACTTTTGAATTGAGCTTAATCGCTTTGTCAAACTGTTTGATAGCCGCTTCGTCCTGATGCTGATACATCAGCGCCTGACCTAAGCTAGCCCATACCTTTGAAACTTGAGGATTCAACGTCAGCGACTTTTCAAAGCTCTTTACCGCCTCGTCTAAGCGTTTTAGCTTAGTGAGCACCTTACCTCTGCCATACCAAAGTTCATAAATATTATTTTTAATAGCTAGCGCTTGGTCATAGCTGGCCAGCGCTTCTTGATAACGACCCAAACGATATAAGTTTTTGCATTTACCATACATAGGCTTGAAGTAGTAGGGGGATACTACTAGCGCACGACTGTAACTTTCAACAGCCTCAGTATAGTATCCTAGCTGCTCTAAAACCGTGGCATAGTTATACCAAATGCGCGGCGCGTTGCTTTTTATATAGAGCGTACGCACATAGGCCCCTAGCGCTTCTTGATAACGCCCTGAGCGAGCTAAAAAGTAGCTCATATAGCTCCACGCCATAAAGCTATCAGGCACTGACTGTAAAATACGCTCGTAGGTCTGAATTTTTTTCTCGAAGTCGGTTTCTGAAGCCACCGAAAACGCACCGTATTGATCAAGGTGATCAGCCTGCTCTTCTGGAGAAGAAACATCACAAGAAATATCAATGGTAGATGTGTAATCCATGATTCAAGCAGGGGATCTATCGCTATATATCATCAGGTTTCCCATCAATGAACAGTGAACGCTTTGATGGGTGCTGGCAAGCAGTTTTTAAGGGTCTTTTATTTCCAAGTGAGAGCTAAGTTTGGCTAGTGATGTAGGAAGAATACCTGTGGAAAACCCTGTGGAAAACTGGGAGAAAAACGTAAAAAATGCTCACAAGCCTTACAGATTTTTCAGGTTTTAATCAGTTTGAAAGAGCAGGTTTATCGCCTCAGAGAACGATCCTCAAAGAGCTTGAGTTGGCTGCGTAAAAACACTGACAAATTTAGGCGAAAATATTTTTTTTAGGCCCAGGTTTTTCCCAGGCTGCTCAATTTTGCAAGACACACGCCTACGCGCAAGCTTCGCTAGTCAGTAATTACTCGGATATTTATGTGCTCTATCTTACGATAATTATTCAAGCTTAATAGTCTAAGGATGAGTTTATACGGCAAATATCTGCCGCAAGAGCCCACCTTTGCCATGTTTTCCCGTAACGAGCTGATAGAGCAGCTCATACTGCCACTGGTACAAAAAGCGCTGCTGGCAAACGGCAATCTCGCAAAGCCTGCTAATTTGGTCAAGGCTTGAGGCCGCCTGACGCCCCTTTTGGCTGAAACAGCCCGACATAGGATGCTCCCACTGTTCTAAAAACTGAGTTAATAGGGCGCGCTCATCCCCTGACATTGGCTTTGTTTTGGCACTCACTTTCGTCATTTTTATACCTGCTGCTGTGAGCGAGGGCAGGGCAAGCTGCTCTGATGAAAAAGACTGCCACTGATCGGCCAAAAGCGGCGGCAGGCTGTCAATTTTGTACGGATGCTTTTGCGTCAGGACAATATCACCAATTGTAGTGACGCTTCGGCTGCTCAAAAAGTCAAAAAGGCTGGTAAAAAACGGAGTTATGACCTCCCGCTCAATAGCGAAACTCAGCCGAATACCCGCCTCTGAATAGTCAGCAGTAGGCGCGTCAGGCCCGCTAGCGTAACTGGTTTGATAGTATTTACAGGCGGCCTGAAGATCGCTTTGACTGGCGGGCTGCAGGCAAAACCAGACGCGATCGCCAACGCTGGCGCGTATTGGTTGATTGATATCTGCCTGTTTGTTTGGGCGATCGCTTTCCAACCCCGCAAACTGCCGCTGCTGCTCGGTTGAAAGCTGGCTAATTTTCTTTTCTAGCAGCTGGATCTGCGCTTTGAGGGTCGAGATTTGCTCGTCTTTTTCAACTAACAGCTCGTCTTTTTTAATCAGCAGCTGAGTCTTTTGCGTAATTTCTAAGGCGCTAAGTCCGGCGCGAATCAGGTTAAAGTAGTTGGCCTCGCCAATATCCACGGTCTGCGGAGTTTTTCCTGGCAGCTGTAAGTAGCCTTCACGATTACTCATGTTTACAAGCAGCAGATGGCCCTCAGCGTTCTCGATACTGAGCTGCTCTGATTGATTGTTTGGCTCATTTTTTGATCCCGCTTTTGATCCCGCTGGAGGGCTACCTTTCGCTAGTGTGCCCTGATAGCGCCGCTTGCCATAGTAAAACTCCACAGGCAGCGAATTGTCTATAGCCGTGTCGGGAGTCGCATAGCTAGCAGCCGATTCAGCAGCGCTAATGGTAGGTGAGTCTGACGGCAGTTTTACTTCGCTTTTATGCTGGCGTGCTGGTTGGAGATTGGGCACATTGGCGAAGCCGCCCGATTGGAGGATTGCCTTAGCTGCTTGAGAGGTTGAGGATGCCGCTGAGGATGCTGCTGATGGGATTGGTGCGGTTTTTCCTGGGAAGGGCTGGGCGATCGCAGATTCTACCGTCGTTTCAGGATCTGCCTTAACCTTTAAAGCTGGCTGTTCTTTTAGCTCTGCGGCTGGCAGCTCAATAGACCGCTGCTCAATAGACCATGGCCGAATGCCTTCGGCCTGCGAAACAAGCTGGGCGGGTCTGACACCGACTAGCTCTAGCTCGACATCGCTTCTGCCTTTCCATTCGTTAAGGCGGAGCTTGTAGGCAATATCTAAGTTTCTAGGCAGAGGATAGTAGCTGCCCCATCGCCAAGCGATCGCCTTCATCACCGTCTTTTCTGGCGCAGCTTCTCCATCCTGCGAAAGCGTCAGCTTTAAATGAGCGCCAGTTTTGCCAATCACCTTTTGCTCAACGATGGTGGCATTTGCCGTCCAAAACACCGGATCGGGATTTTCAATGCCGCAGGGATGGATTTTATCGATTTGAGAATACAGTTCTAGGTTAGCCTCAGCAAGCTGGGCCTGAACATCTACCGTCACCAGCGGCTTTAGATGCTCTAGCTGAAGATGCTGACAGGCAAACGTACTGAGGCGCAGCTTTACCTGACGCAGCTTATTGGCCTCAAACGAAAATCCGCCTGCGGCCCGGTGCCCGCCATATCTACCAAGCAAATCGTCGCAAAACTGAAGCGCCTCAAACACATTAAATTCAGGAATGCTGCGAGCCGATCCCCTAATTTCCTTTTGCGCTTTATCTTCGTAGGTGCCAATAAAAACGGGCACGCCGTAGCGCTCTACCAGCCGCGAAGCCACAATGCCAATCACGCCATGGTGCCACTCGGGTTGAACAACGACGAGGACACGTTCTTTTTTTATATCGAGAAGACCCGCCGCCTGCTGTTCTTCTACCCACTCCACCGCCTGCGCTTCAATAATTTCGCACATTTGGCGGCGCAGCTTATTGGCTTCTTCGCACTGCATCGCTCGCTGCAAGGCTACGCCAATATCATCAGTCGTCAGCAGGTCAATCACGATTTGAGGATCGGCAATGCGCCCAACTGCGTTAATCCGTGGCCCTAGCCGAAAGCCAATTGCTTCAGGCTTTAGGGCAGTTTCTTCACTGAGGCCAGCCACTTCGATCAGAGCCTGCACGCCCGGAATGCGCGACTTGGGCAGCAGCTTGAGCCCTCTTTTTACCCAGCGACGGTTAACGCCTGTGAGCGGGGCTAAGTCGGCAATGGTGCCCAAGGTAAAAAGCGCCAGCAGCGTCGCGGTTAGATCCTGCATTTTGTCCATGCGCTGAGCGAGGCAGACGGCCAAAATGTAGGCCACGCCGACGCCCGCTACGCCTCGGTAAGGAGACGCTTCGTGAATGAGCTTGGGGTTAAGAATGGCGTTAGCGGGCGGAATTTGGGGGGGAACTTCGTGATGATCGGTGAGGATGACGGTAAGCCCTAGCTCGCGGGCGCGGGCGACGGGTTCGTAAGCGGCAATGCCGTTATCAACCGTGAGGATAAGGGAGCCGCCCGCCGCGTGAAAGTCTTCAACAATGCGCAGATTAATGCCATAACCTTCGTCCATCCGGCTAGGGATAGCGTAGTTTACCTCGGCGCCTAAGTAGCGGAGCGATCGCAGCAGCAGCGCCGTACTGGTCATGCCATCGGCGTCATAGTCACCGCAAATTAGAATTTTTTGATGAGCTGCGATCGCCGCTACTAATAAGTCCAAACTCTTATGCAAATCTGGAAATTCATCTAAAGGCGAAGGCAGCAGCAGCGTTTCAGGATCTAAAAATTCCCAGGCTTGCTCAGGCGTGTAAATGCCCCGATTAATCAAAACCTGTGACAGCAGTGGAGAAAGGGCAGTGGCCTGTGAAATTTGCTGAGCCTGAGCCTGTTGCGCAGGAAAAATCTGCCACCGCTGAGGCGGTATCTGCTGCTGACTCAATTCAGTTTTGGCGATGGGCTTATCTGGCACGTCGGATTTTGACACAGCGGATCGCTATTTCAATGCAGTTTAGCGCCCACTAACGTCCCTTTGATACAGCTGAAGGGAAACAAACGCTAGCGGACGCCAGATAAATCACTTGATCTAATCATAATAGATCCGGTTGACTAATACACCAGTACCCTGCCATCGTTAGAGACACGGACAGCGCGATCGCTGTCAAACCCGCTAGGCAGCAGCTCAATTTTCAGCGTGTCTGCATTGGGCCTGTGCAGCACCGCATTGACAGATTGATTGTTTTCGTCCCAAAACATCAGCGATATCTCACTGTTAGCGCCCACTGTGGTTTTAATCGCAAAATCGGTGTGAGGCCGCAGCCAGTGCAAACCCGTGAGCACTCGTTCTAAATTAATCAGGCCGTTTGTATTGTTTACAAACTCAATCGTAATCGGCTGACCGGGTACAAATCGAATTTGATTAGATTCGCATTGGTAGGTGCAGGGTTCAGCCTCTGCAGGGGCAGGCGTTCCCAAAATCAGTCCTAGCGGTAGAACTGTCAAAGTGAGTGCTGCCGCGCGCAGTTGTCTATAAAAATACTGAATCATGGAGGATTGGCCTAACGCTTACTTGCGCTTAGGTTGCCCAGGCATGGCCTTTGTGAAATCTGATTGGGACGCGGTTGATCGGCGTTTGAGGACAACTAGGGCGATCGCGCCCACTAAAAGACCCAATACCTGACTAGGCTCTGGAATAGAGGTCGCTAGCGGGCTACCTGGATTCGTCAGCTCGTCTTGACCGTCTTCTACCTCACGATCAAAGCGATCGCTGCTGGCCTCAGCTTCTTTAAGCGCCTCTCGCTGCTGCTCCTCTACCAGCACGAGCATGGAGGAGTAAGGGGTAACGATGCTGGTGCGTTTGGCGATCGCATGAACGCCATCTAAAGCAGCGACTTTACTCGCGTCCAAGGTGCGGCTTTGCTGAGAAATGAGCTGACGGGCAGCGATCGCTTCTAACGGTTCTGATGGCTGCGAAGACTGTACCACCTTTGCTTGACTCGGCAAAGGCTCTACCTTCCAGGTATAACCGTCTAGGGCCACAACCTCTGCTGAATTTAGAGCAATTCTTTGCAGCGCCGAGACAACCGACGTTTCTACCCCGCCTTTACTAGCCTGTAGCTTTTGCAAAAGGCCGTCTTCGTAGGCTGAAGGCAATTTGCCGTCTACATGAACTATCCAAAGCGGCGCGTTGATGTCAGGCAGCTTAGGCTGGTTATCTGAGAGTTCGTAGCTGCCCTCATCTGTGAGCAGCAGCACCGCATCGTAGGCTTTTCCCTCTGTTTTACTTGCAAACTGCGTGAGCATGTCCGTAGGTGGCAAGCTGCCATAAAATAAAAGTTTGTCCACCTCTACGGTCTGAATTATGGCCTGAGTAGAAGCCTCTGCCGATTCTGCGCCCGCCGCTGCGAGATAGAAGTTAAGCTCATCATTTTTAGCAGCCGACTTGAGATCGCGCACCGCCTGCTTTAGCGCTGCTGAATGCTGCTTCATGCTGTAGGAAGTATCTACAACAACTGCGAACCGCTGGCCCGAAGGTATTTGCTTTTCTTGCTTTGTCTTTTCTTGCTTTATCAAAGGCGCGGCGGTTACCTGATAGCCTTCAGCTAGCTCAACTTTGTGAGTCTCTCGGTTCACCTTTTGGGCAGGCAAGGCCGCTTCAAACCAATCATCTTCTGATAGCTCAACGCGGCGATCGCCTCGCAAATGCTCAGTTTTGTCTGTCCAATAAATGTTTCGCTTTTCAGTGAGCTGCGGCAATGGCCAGCCGCCCGATTGCTGCATCACCTGATAGGTCATCCATAGCTCTAACTCTCCCGGTGTTGACTGCGCTTCCTCTAAGGGAACGCTCGCGGATGGGATCGGAAATACCCGCAGCCGATACTGGCGTGGCCCCACCTGCTCTAACAAGGCTGGGTCAAAAGGCCGGCCAAATTTAGCCCGCTCAAGTTCGGCGTTATACACCTGCTGCGCCGCGCCGCGAGGAGACACCACAAAGGCAAACTGCTTAGGATGAGCCGCATTGCCTAGCCACAGGCCGTTAATAGCCGCGCTTTCGGGTAGTGAAAAGGTATAGAAAATCTCTTGTTCGTCACGAGTAGCATTCTCATAGCGCTCGTGAATTTCTACAGTGGCCCAGTCGCCTTGCTCACGAACGCCTACGCTTTGACTGGCAAGACGCACAACTTTTTGATCTAAATTCAGCAGCCCTGCTTTGGTTTCATCGCGGTTAGCAGTGGCCTGCAACGCCTTACGAATGGCCGTCCGCTCACCCTGCTGGATAGGCTCGTCAAAAAAACTTGCGTATAGCTCAGCCGCTTTCTCTACGTCGCTGTCCTGACCTCGATACAAAAAAGGAGACAGTAGCGCATTGTGCAGGTTTTGAACACGGTGCTTAAAAACGGCTGCACCCTCTAGCTTGAAAGCTGAGCCGTAATAGCTAGCCAGTGCGTTGCTCTCTGACCAAGGGCTGAGGTAGCGATAGCGGTGAAGATAGGCGTTAGTGAGTCCAGCTTTGATGGTGCTGGCGTTTTGTAGTTGAGTTTGCGGCTCAGCCGTTGAAAGCAGGCTAAACGCTTTGGCTTGTGGTTGGCCTTGCAAACCGATAAAGAGCAGGCCGCTAATCGCGATAGTCATGCCCGTGATTGCCCAGCTAGCGGCTTGGCTATGCTGCTGGCCAAAGGCGGTGCGAATTCTGGCCCAGGCTCGCAGGTAAAAGTTGACCAGGGCAAAAGGCATAGAGACGAACACCAGCAGGGAGGCGATCGCCAGAAACATAGCCAAAAGCTCAAGCGGTTGCAACATCCTCCACCTAATATTTGAAACCCACCCGAACTCAAAAAAGCCAACTGCCAAGCCCCGCACAGCCGTCGCGATCGCCGCCATCGTCGGCACACTATAAAGTAGCAGCAGCAAGCCCAAGTACAACCCCACCAGCAAAATAACGCTATGGCTGACCATTTGCACCCTGGCCAAATTAGGGCGATAGGCCGAATAACCTGATAAAAGCTCGATAGCGAACATAGCGATCGCCACCACCCCAACCCCCAAGGCAAACCCACTCGCCACCGTTAGCTCACGAATCAAAAACAGCCGCAGCAGGCACAGCGTAAACAGCGGCGCTTCCACCCCGTAAAACAAGCGCATCAGCAAAACCGGATATTTGCGCAGCCGGAAAAGTCCCAGCAGCGTACACACCAGCGGCACCACCATCAGCGCCGTAAAGCTGACGATAAAGGTAGGCTCAATTCCTCCGCTGCGAGTAGCTAGCCATAGGTCAAACCCGATTTGGGGTAAGCACCAGAAATACATCAGAGCCAGAAAAGTGAGGTTCCAAACCCAAAACACCAGGTGAGAGAGCGTGTGAATAAAGGTTTTCATGCGCAGCAGAGATATTCAGAGGTTCAACAGACAACAAAGCAGCATTCGTGCTTTCCGGAAAGTTATGAATTGGGCGATCGCCCGCTCAAACACCGCACATTAATTCAAAGAGAAAATCGTAAGTTGCTCATGCGAGCTGTGAACACTCAAAAGGACGCGCCACCCTAACGTCAAGCCAGTGGGTGAAACAGCGCAAAATCCTTATTTTTCAACGGCGGGTTTCATGACAAACGGCGTATATATTTTGGCCAACGATGTTGTATTCGATCAGCTTATTGCGCTGATTAACAGCCTGGAGCAAAACGTCAGCAAAGACCTGCCGATTTGCATTGTGCCCTACGACGACAATACGCAGCGATCGCGCGCCATCACCCAGCAATACCCACAGGTACAGTGGTTTAACGATCAAGCAGCCTTAGAAAAGTGGGAGACCTTTGCAACTAAAATTTGGCAGATGCATCCCATCGCCTTCAAGAACTGGGCCAAGCGAGGCGTGAGCGGCGTCAATCGGCTAGGAATGCATCGCCGCTTCTGCTGCTTCGACGGCCCATTCGACCGATTCATTTATCTAGACGCTGACATCCTAGCAATGAACTCGCTCGATATATTGTTCGACAGCTTAGACCACCACGACTTTGTAACCTACGACTTTCAGTACAAAGATCTGGGCCATGTATATGACATAACAGCAAAAAAATTGACCCAGGTGTTTGAGCCCAGCCGCCTGCAAACCGAGATTTTCTGCGCTGGCCTCTACGCCTCCAAAAAAAGCATTTTCACCGACACCCTGCTGACAGAACTACTCAGCCACCTAAAAGATGGAGACGCCGAAATCCTTTATCCCAACGGCCCAGACCAATCCATTTTGAACTACATGGTGATGAAATCCGGCATCACAGCAGCCAACCTCGCCAGAACGTTACCCCCCCAAAAGCGCACGGGCTGCTGCGTCACATCCAACCATTTCACAGAAAGCAACCACCTTTTATTCGACGCTCAAACGCAGCTCACCTATCTGCACTACATCGGCGTAGGCTCCCAGTTTTTCAAACGCATTTGCGCAGGCGAAAACGTTCTATTTCCCTATCGCAATTTGTTTTTACACTACCGCTATCTCAAAGAGCCTGCCGCCCGTCTACCGCTCACTGGCCCGCCTGCACATTATCAACAGCCCACCTTGAATAAACAGCAACAGTTGGCCCGCAAAGCTCGTCAGCTCATCACCGCCTGCAAAAAGCTACCAGGGCAAACGACTGCCATCCCAAGAGAAAAATTCGCCGCTATCCTGCGGCGTAACGGTTGAGAGCACATCAAGCAGTTGCTTAGCGGTGCGCTCTGTAGAAAACAGCTTTTCGGCAGGCACATTGCGCTGAAAAGGTTTAGACAGCTGCGTGTCGGTCGTGCCGGGATGCAGCATCACCAGGATCACATTAGGATGGCGACGGCCATATTCAATCGCAGCCGTTTTCAAAAACATATTAAGCGCCGCTTTAGAAGCCCGATAGCCATACCAGCCGCCCAGTCGATTGTCGCCAATGCTGCCCACCTTGGCAGATATTGTGGCAAACAGCGCTGGCTCTTTATGCTTGAACAAAGGCATCAGGTGCTTGGCTAACAGGGCAGGGCCAATGCTGTTCACCTGAAAATAGTTGATTAAGTTGTCGGCATTGAGCTGACGCAATGCTTTTTCAGGCTGTTGCTGATCGCTGTGCAGCAGCCCTACGCAGTTGACCACAAGATGCAGCTGAGGCGCAATTTTCCCAACCGCTGCTAAGCCGCTGCTAATTTGCGACTCTTCTGTAAGATCCATTGGGATGCAGTGCAGCCTTTGAGAATACTCCGATCTCAGCTCAAATAACGCGGCGGCTGTCTGCGTCTCTGTTGGGTTAGAAGTTGGGCTAGAACGGTAGGTTGCAAACAAATGAGCAACTTGGCTCACTTGCAAAAGCTGCCTCACCAACTCTAAACCAATCCCCTGAGTTGCGCCGACGACAAGGACATTAGCAGCAGTTGTTTCAGGAAGCAAAGACATATAAAAAGAGCAAAAGCCAGGGCTACGATTGAGCCTAGCATTTTCTTTTAAAGTCTTCTTCAGTTAAGTGATAGAACCTGCCGCTAACCGCTCATATCTTGCCTCTGCGATCTGACGTGCCTGAATAGCTGCTTTTAGCTGCTGCTGCTGTTTTGTAATGGTAGCCTGCAGCGTTTGCAGCTGTAGCCCTTGCTGTCTGATCCTGAGCTGGTTTTTAACGCGGGCGATGACTTCTGAGGGGTGAAAAGGTTTGTGAATAAAGTCAACAGCGCCGACTTCAAAGGCTTTGATTTTATCAAAGGTCAGATCTAGGGCGCTGAGAAAAATAATGGGAATATCTTTGAACTGCTCATTGGCTTTGAGCTGCTGACATACTTCGTACCCGTCCATATCTGGCATCATGATGTCGAGCAAAATCAGATCGGGCTGGAAGCGAGGGACGTTGCTCAGTGCCATTGCGCCATCGGGGGCTTTCCTGACGCCATAGCCTTCTGCCGTTAGTAAGTTGGCGAGCAGTCGCAGATTTTCTAGCAGGTCGTCAACCACTAAAATCTTAGAACTTTCGCGCTGGGCCTTAAACCTATTTTCAGGCAGATTTTCGGATAGGTTTTCGGATAGCTTGGCAGGCTGCGAGCTGCTTTTCATGATGGTTAGCCCAGCATCAGGCATATGAGGATCGTTGACTATAGGCTTCCCAGTTCCAAGCGCGCTTAGTCCATACTTCATTTTTGCTAAGGGGCTATCAGTAATTCTATCAATGACCGTTGATGCGTCGTGAATGGGCAACCTGTATGAACCATCTGGCCTATGTTTTACTTTTATCTCTATCATTTTGAATATTTTTAACTGCCCTATTGGTATTTCTTATGGGCAATTATTAGAGGAGCGTCAGCTATGAATATTTTGCTGGTTGAGGATGATTATCTGCTGGGTCGTGGCACCGCGCGGCTGTTGGAAAAGCTAGGAAACCATCGCGTCAGGCTGACGCATAAGGCGGCTGATGTGTTTAAGCAGTGTCAGTCGGGGCTGATAGATTTGGTGATTATGGATGTGAATTTGCCGGGGACGTTTTGGCAGGGGGAAGAAGTGAGCGGGGTGGATTTGTCGCGGCTGCTGAAGTCTCAGCCGGAGACGGCTCATCTACCGATTGTGCTGCTGACGGCTCATGCCATGGACTCGAATCGGGCTCGCTTGGTGAGTGATGCCTTAGCAGACTGTTTGTGCACTAAGCCGATTGATGACTAGGAGGCGTGTTTAGCTTTGCTGATGCGGGTGGAGCGCGGCGATCGCCTTCAAGAAATCACCGCTTCGGCGTCTTGAATGACTTGCAGCAGCCGTTTATAAGATAGGTTTTTTACGCAGGTTTCTAGGGCATCTGCTAGGGCAGATTGCTCTGAAGGGAGCTGTGCGATCAGGCTTAAGATAGCTTCGTCATCTAAATCAAGCGTGGCTTGCTTGAGCGCATATTGCCAAGCAGTGGGTGCCTGAGCGAGCAGTGAGGGGCTTAAGCTGGGTTGAGAAGGGTCTGCAAGAGGGGCAGTAGCGGTTTGGGCATAGCGATAGCACACATCTAGGTGCTGAGCCATTTTCTCGAAGACGGTGGCGGCTTGCACAGGCTTGCTGACAAAATCATCGCAGCCGCTGTTGAGGGCGGCTGTTTTATTTTCGCTAAAGGCGCTGGCGCTCAGGGCAATCAGCCGGGTGCGGCTGTAAATATCGAGCGTCTTGATCTGGCGAGCGGCGTCTTCTCCTGACATGACAGGCATTCGCATATCCATCCAAATCAGGTGGGGCTGCCAGGTTTGCCACTGGGAAATCGCCTCTACGCCATTGGTAGCTTCTTGCACTTCAAAGCCTGCTTCACTGAGCAAATGGGTGAGCAGCTTACGGTTAACGGCGACATCATCAACGACTAACACTTTATAGGCAGGCTGGCCGGGAGCAAGGCCAATAATTCGGCCCAGGGGCGTTTTGGCTTTGGCATCGGATGCGATCGCCTCGATTGACATTTCGATGAAGCTAGCAGCGATGCTAAAGGCAAACGTCGATCCGTGCTCGGGCGCAGAGTTTAGAGTAAGCTCGCCACCGAGCAGATGAACATATTCGCGGGAAATGGCGAGCCCTAGCCCGGTGCCTTCTCTGGCGGTCAGGCCCGACTGAGTTTGCACAAAGGCTTCAAACAGACGAGTTTGATCGGCTAGGGCGATGCCCGCGCCCGTATCGATCACCTTAAAGTTGAGCCTGTGCTGGGCTAGGTCGGGCCGAGCCACGAGCGTGATTGTGCCAGTTTCTGTGAATTTGATCGCGTTGCTGAGCAGGTTGATCAGGATTTGCCGGAGCTTAAGGCGATCGCTATAGATAACTTGAGGCAGATGGGGCGATCGCTCTACCCTCAGATGCAGTCCCTTATCTAGCGCTGTGCTGTGAAACATCTGTTTGAGTTCATCTAACAGGCGATACAAGTCAAACTCACTTTCGACGAGGACGGTGTGCCCTGCTTCAATTTTGGAGATATCAAGAATATCGTTAATCAGCGCTAGCAGATGCTCGCCGCTGTTGTAAATAACATCAAGATGTTCTTTTTGCTCGACAGCAGGCGCAGCGGCTCTCAGAATGTGGGTGAATCCTAAAATGGCGTTAAGGGGCGATCGCAGCTCGTGGCTCATGTTAGCCAAAAACTCGCTTTTAGCTTGGTTAGCTGCCTCAGCCGCTTGAGTGGCCTGAGCCAGCTTTTGTACCGCCTGCTTACGCTCGGTAATGTCTTCAAAAACATAGAGATAGGCAAACGTAGAGCCATTTTCTTGAATCGGGCCATACAAGCGCCTCAGCGTTCGACCGTCCAGCAGGGGCACCTCATCTTCAACAATCTTGTTGCCATGGGTAAAGTCTTTTGCCGTAGAAGCCGCCACAAACGCACCCAAATTCACGTTACTTAGGCACTCAGTCAAAAGCTGCTCGCCGTTGATACGTCCGCGCATGACAGCTTCTTGCAAATGTTCTAACTGCCAAATTTGGTAGAACTCCGGATTAATAAACAGCGCTTCATTCGTTTGGCAGTCCATCACAAAAATACCCGTAGGCGGCAGATTGTTGATAGCGCGCAGCAGCGCCTCACTGCGCCTGAGCTTCTCTTCTGCCTTTTTGCGCTCGGTCACATCAATTAGCACGCCCAGCGATCGGCAGGCTTTAGCAGCATCATCACACTCACTAATAGTAGAGAGTAGGACATCCATGAGGCTGCCGTCTTTTTTAATAAACTGACAGGCAATATCTCGATAGGTGCCGCACTGACCTGTTGTTGAAAAGGCTTGTTCTACTTCTTGCTTAGAGCCCTCAGCCAAAAAGCACATGAGAGATTGACCGATTACCTCTTGGCGCTGATAGCCCAGCTTTTCTAGCCAGTAGTGGCTAACGCTGACGATGTTTTTTTGACGATCAATGGAATGCAGCATCGCAGGCGTCTCTTCATACAGATACCGATAGCGAGTCTCGCTTTCCTGAAGCGCCTTGAAGGTCTCTAAATAGTGAGAAATATCTATTTGCGTGCCGACGTAGTGAGTTACCTGGCTGGCAGCATCAGTGAGCGGTGAAAGGCTGACTTCGTTCCAAAACGCCTGTCCGTTTTTACGATAGCTGCGCAACAGTACCTTGCAGCTGGTGCCTGTGGCGATCGCCCGACGAATATCCAGACTGATTTGCCCGGTCTCTTCGCTCTGCCAAAGATGACAGCTTTGGCCGATAATTTCATCTGCGCTATAGCCCGTTAGCAGCTCAAAGCTAGGACTAGCGTACACAATCGGCAAATCCGGCTGCTGGGCGTCACAAATCACTAGGCCGTTAGCGCAGTGGGCGATCGCCTGCTGAAAAAGTGCTAGCGGCAAAGCCTGAGCATTTACGGGCGAGGGGTCTGGCAAAAGGCTCATGATGAGGTTTCCGGCTTGGCAATCGATTGAGCAGTCTATCTATTTAGATTTACCCAAATGGTTGCGAACCTACCCAGCACACTGTGCCTGTGAGCTAGCTGGCTAAAGCTGCTTTAATTTATGAGGCGCTGGCGGCGCGATTAAGTCGACGAGGCTGGTGATGATGCGATCGCTCTCTAGCGGCATAAATTCCTGCCCGCCGAGCACCCGCTGTAAAATGACAAAGTAGATGAGCGTGCCTGCAAACACGCGGGCGATCGCCTCAGGATCGCTCAGCCCCAGTTCAGTACGAGACGACAGATAGCGCGTCAGGCTATCGAGCAAAGGCTTCGCTACATTTTGCACGTACGGCTTTGCCAGCTCAGGAAAGCGCCCCGACTCACCTACAATCAGCCGCATAAACTCGCAAAACTGCGAGTCGCTAGCGGCATTGTCTAATACTTTTTTGGCCAGCTCGCTAAGAACGATCCTGGGCTCGCCCTGCAAGGCTCCTTCATTGCGTGGGTCAAACACAGTGCGAAACTTATCTTCAGCAAGCTGCTGCACTAAAGCCGCAAATAGCCCAGCCTTATCCTGAAAATGGCTGTAAACCGTTGCCTTAGAAACGCCCGCCGTTGCAGCAACGCGATCCATGCTAGTCGCCGCATAGCCGTTCGTCAGGAACTCCTGCATGGCCCCTTCAAGAATAGCCTTTGTTTTAAGAACAGATTTTTGGCGATGGCGTAGCCTTTCCTGTGGGCAATCGTGACGGTGGCTAAGACTCACATCAAAAAGTTAGTGGCGCAAGGGGCTAAATGATTTTGGCTAGGTTGGCCATGGGTAGCAACGCTGATAAAGCCAGCTTAGTACATAACCTCCTCCGCTGTTAAAGGGCTTAATGGATCGCAGATTATCGCTGAAGCGCCATTGTCATCACAGCATCGACGCTTAGCGCTTGCAAATCGCCCAGCGTCGGCAATAAGTCGCCACCTGCGTAGATAATCGGCAGTTCCTCACCCTGCCAAACCCATACCTGCTGCGAATCTATTAGCCAAGCAAGCCGAGTGCCGCTGCTTAAAAAATGCAGAATTTTGCTCTGTAGCCGCAAAGTGCTTTGGTCAGGAGATCTAATTTCCACAATCCAATCGGGTGAACCACTGAGAGGGCCATCTTCATTAGCAAGACGCTTAGAAGCAATCACAGCGATGTCTGGAACAGGTGATAGCGGTGGCACAATGCAGCGGAGTTCTTGAATAGCCTCGTATGCGCTAGTTTGAGCATTGATTGTATTAATCAGATTTCGCTGAATGCGTGAGTGGAAAAGGCTAGGCATTGGCTTTTGCTGGGCTTGCCCGTTGATAAATTCCCAAGCTGGCGAAGACTCTATTTCGGGCTGAGTCAAAAAAATTGCTAGAGAGCTAGCGATCGCTGATTGCATCGTAAAACCCACTCATTGCCAAGGCTCTTTTAATTTTAGCGCCTAGTCTCAGGCACCAGAACACCACGAGCTACTCTACAAAAACGTTTCGCAAAGCAGATGTCTGTTTAAGCCATCAATAAAAAGTGCTATGCTAGCAATGGCTCGGACTCATGCAATTACAACGCCTAAATCTTGTCAGGACCGGAAGGTAGCAGCAATACAGGATGCTTGTAATAGGCGTGGACTCCGGGCCTTTGTGTTTTAAATGATGTCTAAATATCTGCTGCCTCAAACGGTGGCTGAGCTTGAGCAGCATGGCGGGTTAAACCCACTTTGCAAGGGCGGTTATTAGGGTGGCAAGTTTAGGCCAATTTTATTTATCCTAAAGTCATCGTTAAGCAGTTCTCATCGGGGCAAAGGAGCAACACCTATGGCAGGCTTTGGCAACTTAGTGCAAAAGGCGTTTTATCTGGGGGTGGGTATTGCTTCCTACGCAGGCGAAAAAGCAGGCAGCGCTTGGGGAGACTTGCGTGCTCAAGCTCAAAAGCTGGTGGATGAGCTGGTAGAGCGGGGTGAGCTGACCGCCGAAGAAGCCCAAAAAATGATGAACGATATGGTGGAAAGGGCAGAGTCTGCGGCTGTAGTGCCAGATCAGAGCGCTGCTGTAGATGGCCCCCGCCAGATTCAGATTGTGGATGAGAGTGAAGCGCTCACGGTAGAAGAGCGTCAGGCTGAGGCGCTGCGCCAGGAAGTAGAAAGCCTACGCAAAGAGCTTAAAAAGCTTAAGTAAGCCAGATGGTAAGCCAGGTTTATAGCCAGCACATCCAAAATCAGCCTATTGGCTTTTATTTCTTAAATTCATTAAATTGTTGTACCTATTTTATTTTACAGCTCTGCCTTGAGGAACTTAGCAAACCATGGATGAATGGCTAAAGCAGTTACAGGATACGCTAGACTCAGCCGCGCGTGACTCTAGCCGATGGCTAGGCACAGTGTACAAAGAAGCCGACCAGCAGCTTGACCAGTGGGCTGAAGCCTCTTACGAGACGCTGCAAGAGATTCAGGAGGCGCTTGATCCAGCGCTAACAGAGATTGGCAGCCAGATAGACAGCAGCTTGGACGCCAGCGTTAATTTTATCGAGGGCCAGCTAACGCCTTGGTTAGAAGAAACAACGGCTCCGATTACCTGTACGGTAAACCCCTGGCTGCAAAATCACCCTACCTGCATCGGCTGCAAAAACTATCACGGCGCAACCTACGGTGAAACTGAGCTGATATGCGGGATGCATCCCTATGGCCCAGACGGGGAGAGCTGCGCTGACTGGGAGTCTGTATGGACTCAGCCAGCAGAAAAATAGTCAGATCAGCACCAGTAATTAGCTAATTAGCGCTCAGAAATTAGCGCTTAGAAAAGCATTGGGGGCGACCCTATAGCGGGACTGATGAGCGGATAGAAGTGACCTACAGGGCCTTGCCCTTGGCCAATGGATAGGGAGTGAAGCAGCGCTTGGGTGACGTAGTTTTTCGCGCCGATAACGGCGGTTAGCGGATCCAAGCCGTTGGCGAGGTTGGCTGCGATCGCACTAGAAAGCGTACAGCCCGTCCCATGCGTATTGGGCGTATCTACCTGCTCTGTGGTGAGCACTTCTAGCCCTTGAGTGTCGTACCACACGTCTACGCCGCGCAGCTCACCGTCAAAGCCGCCGCCTTTAACGATGACGGCCTGCGGGCCTAGCGCCTGAATTTTTTGGGCCGCTGTTTTCATCTCTAGCAGCGTGTTAATTTCCATGTCGGCCAGGATTTGCGCTTCATAGCGGTTAGGCGTTAGCACGGTAGCTAAGGGTAGGAGCTGTTCGCGTAGGGAAGAAATCGCCTCGTTTGCAATCAGGCGATCGCCCGTGCGCGACACCATTACCGGATCGACCACCAGCGCCGCCATCGGATTCGCTTGCAGGTAGTCGGCGATCGCCTCAATAATAGCCCGATTTAGCAGCATTCCAGTTTTAACTGCCTGCACGCCAATATCGCTCACAACCGCTTCAATTTGAGCGACAACGGCCTCTGGCGGCAGCGCATCAACGCGAGTGACGCCCATTGTGTTTTGTGCGGTCACACAGGTAAGGGCGCTAGTGCCATGCACCTGATGGAAAGAAAAGGTGCGCAGGTCAGCTTGGATGCCCGCACCACCGCCGCTGTCTGAGCCTGCAATCGTCAGGGCTACCGGAATATTTTGAAGCAGAAGACTTACCGATTACGACGACGCTGCAAAAATTCAGGAATATCTAGATTGGGCGAGATCACGGGCTGATTGCTCGCTTCATCGGTGTCACCAGCGGCTGGCTCGCTGCCGCCGGGGCTGTCGAAGGCGCTGCTACTCGGCGTTCGCGTCATGGGCGTCACCCGACTGGTGGTAGACATTGAGGGAATGCTGCGAGCATCGCCGCTAAAGCCAGTTGCAATTACCGTAATGCGAATTTCACCCTGAAGGCGATCATCAATCACCGCGCCAAAGATAATGTTGGCGTTAGGATCAACCGCTTCGTAGATGATCTCAGCCGCCTGATTAACCTCATGCAGCGTCAGATCGCTGCCGCCTGTGATGTTGAAGACGACGCCGCCTGCGCCATCGATAGAAGTTTCGAGCAGCGGTGAAGAAGTCGCGGCGATCGCGGCCTCCCTTGCCCGAGACTTGCCTGAGCCCACGCCAATGCCCATCAGCGCCGAGCCCGCATCTGCCATGACTGCTCTGACGTCAGCAAAGTCAACGTTCACCAAGCCAGAAATCGTAATGATATCTGAAATGCCCTGCACGCCCTGTCTAAGAATGTCATCAGCAACTCTGAACGCTTCTTGCACAGGCGTTTGCTCAGAAATAACCGAAAGCAGCTTGTCGTTAGGAATAATAATCAGCGTGTCTACACTGGCCTGCAATGCCGCAATGCCGCTTTCTGCTTGAGAAGTGCGCCGCCGCCCTTCAAACGTAAAAGGGCGCGTCACTACGCCCACGGTAAGCGCGCCTGCTTCTTTGGCCGCCTCAGCAACTACAGGCGCTGCGCCCGTGCCCGTACCGCCGCCCATGCCAGCGGTAATAAATACGAGGTCAGAGCCTTCTACCGCCTGAAAAATTTCATCGCGCGACTCTTCAGCGGCTTTTTGGCCGATAGAAGGATTGCCGCCTGCGCCTAGCCCGCGCGTGAGCTTTTGGCCGAGCTGCATCGCATTGGTTGTAGATGAATAGGTTAGCGCTTGGGCGTCTGTATTAACCGTCCAAAACTCAATGCCTGCTAAGCCGCTGTCAATCATTCGGTTGACTGCGTTACAGCCGCCACCACCGACGCCGATGACCTTAATTTTAGCGACGCTACTTGGGATAATATCGCTCATTGGCCTCTCCGCTGACAGTGCATTGCCATTATTACTTGAAGCAGTCAAATTTACACCTGGCCCATCGTTCGCATAAGAATTTGTATGAGGGGACGCATTGTTCATAGGGCGAGCTGATGGTATGGATGTGAAAGGTATGAAGAAAAAGCCCAGCCCTCTTTAAGATAATTAAACAAATAATTAAAAATTGGACGACACTTTTTGAGAAGAATTTTTCTAAAGATGAAATTTCTTCAATGAGAAATTATAAGGCGTAAAGCAATCATTTACCCGGCAGACAATACAAAAATATTGACAAGTTTGTCGAGCAAAGTTGAGCAAGCGGCGTAAATTTTCAAAATCACAGCTACCTGGACTGCTCTACTTGGGGGGGTGTGAGTTTGGGGGGTGAGTCAACTATAGGGGAACTTGCTAAAAAAGCCAAACTCTGCGGTAACAGCGATTTTATGCTGCCACCGCGCCCCTTACAGTCCTCTTATAGCCCAGGCTTGTCTGAGTTTGAGGGGGCACCCTCTGCCTGCAATGTTTCGACAATGGGGTGTTCGGGATCTTGCAGGTCAATAAAAGCAATTTGCTTGGAGCTGACTTCTAAGTTGAGCGATCGCATCTGATCTAAGGCGGCTAGCTGCGTCTCGAAGCTACTCCCATAAGAGCCGATATGCACCTGTCCTAGCTCGCTGTATAAGATCACCTCGCTGGGCCGCGTCCAGTCGACAGCGGTAATTTTTACCGGGCTGCGCTGCATACTTTCGTACATGGTGCGCCACGACGACCGATAGTTCTCGCGCATTCCTTTAATCGTTAGCGTTGGTGGATTAGTAACGGCTCCTAATGCTTGAAAGCTGTTGCTGGGCATCCAATTGCCCTGCGCATCTATGAGCCCTGGCTCTTTAAAGGGCTCAGGCTGGCTAGGAATTGATTTAACGGGCTTGGTCGTATCTGGAATCACCACGGCGACAGGCACCCGCTCACGCACCCGCACATGCAAACCGGGCGGCACCAGACGGCGAGTAACCACCGCTTTTTCAATCGGCGCGTGAGATTCTAAGCTCAGCTCAAGGCTCTCAGGCTGTACCTTTAGCAGCGGCTGGGGATAGGGAACTGGTAACAGCGCCTGAATATTTTCGTCAGATAGGACT
>JBARVS010000283.1:0-2475 GCA_049646385.1 Phormidesmis sp.
CGGGATTGGCAAATAGGTAACAACAGCTTTGTAAGTAGCCTTGCGATCAAGGGCGGCGGGCGTTTCTATGCGGCTTATTTGCGGCTGTACATCGGTGACATTTGCTTGAGCGATCGCCCCTCTCAACTGCTGTAAATCTGCTGGGCTGCTGTCGAGAGAAAATAAAGCAAGCCGCGTCGCCTCATTGTTCAAAGGTGGCTGAATGCCGTGAATCGCACCGCCGCTAATGTGCCAGCCGAGGTCAACAGAGTAGCTAAGCGTGAAGTAAGCTGGAGAAGACTCAGCTAATCCCCCCAAAAAGGGCTGGTCAAAATCTTCTAAATAGGGCGCTTCTATTTGAGGTGACTGAGCTGTGACGTTAGCCCGAGTTTTAGCATAAGTTGCCTTAAAGAGATCTCGATAGGTTAATTTTTCCTTAGCTTTGTACAGGGTATCTAGCAAAAAGTGAGAGAATGCACCGCAGGGCTGTCCTTGCGCGCTGTATTCGCTGGCTTCTTCTGTGTCGCGGCAGGCCGCTATTAGGACATGACGGCCCTGAGGCATTGTCCAGCCTGCGCTTGAGTCGTCCAGGCTACGAGTAGATGGCCTTGTTAGCTCAGCTTCTGACTCAACTTCTGATTTTGTCACAATGAAGCTCTCTAACGGGCGATCGCGCTCATCAATCGGCGCTTGCCGCGTTGCAAATACTAGCTCCCCTGTTGCTTGAGCGGCCCGAGTGCCCGATCCTGAATGGCAGCAGTCCAGCACAACCGTAATATGCGGGCTGTATTCACTCACCTCTGCTATCAGCTTCGCTAATTCTTTATCAGCCAGATCCCAAGACCCTTCTACACGGCTGTCATAGCAAACGAGCGTTTCGTTAAGTCGGCTAGGATTAAATCTCCAAAATTCCTCTGGAGCCCTACCCTGCGAGCCATGCCCTGCGTAGTAAAAGAGAACGGTATCGCCTGCCCTAGCCTGCTGAAGATGCGCTCTAAAGCCGTCAATAATGGCCTGCCTTGTGGCCTGCTCATCTAGCAGTATTTGTATGTTTAGCTGAGTTTTACTGCTGTCAACCTGCGTTTCTAAATAAGTTTTCATGGCCTTGGCGTCGTTAGTGCAGCCTCGCAAGGCGGAAACGCGCGATCGCCGATCATATTCGTTGATGCCAACCAGTAGAGCGTAAAGACATTGAGTCATAAATGCACTGAGAACTTAAGCAAGCCCTGGGTAAGTTTTAACTTGTCTGATATCCAACTAGATATCTCAGTATCTAATAGGCGAAGCAGAAAAGAACTAATGCACTTAATGACGATAATATTTTCTTTTTGCGCTTGGAATGATACCGCGACCTATCTCACGTTTTATTAAGGCAAAACCAAAGCCGCGATCCTTGAAAGGAAAATCTTGAATAGTGCATAGGCTGCCTTCGGCATTTCCTAATAATTGGCATGTCCTACAAAAGGGACGAGAAGATGCAATGAGAACCCCCTACACCGCTGAATCGGTTTGTGACAGAAAAATCTCAAAATATAGACCCTTGCTTACTCATGGAATCAAATTTTTTAACGGCTGTTTTTCTTCCTCTTGCCTTATTTTTCACCATGCTCGGCATGGGGTTGGGGTTAACCACAGCAGACTTTAAGCGCATTGCGATCGCCCCAAAAGCCGTTGTCATTGGTCTGCTCGCACAGCTATTACTGCTTCCCATCGTTGGCTTTTTTCTAGCCTTTGTCTTTCCGCTCTCGCCGGAGCTAGCCGTTGGCGTAATGATATTAGCTGCCTGTCCTGGCGGGCCGACCTCTAATTTAATGACTTATCTAGCGGTAGGTGATGTTGCACTTTCGATTACGCTGACGGCAATTAGCAGCCTCATCACTGTATTTACCATTCCGCTAGTGATTAATTTAGCAACGAGCAGCTTCATGGGAGAGAACGTTTCACTTCGGCTACCGTTCGGGGAAACGGTGCTACAAATTGCTGCTATCACGATTATTCCGGTTGCGCTAGGAATGTTGCTTTGCCGCTATGCGCCCCGGTTTTCAGCTAAGGTTGAGAAAGGCGTGAAGTGGCTTTCTCTGTTCTTCTTGGCGCTGATAGTCTTTGGCCTACTGCTGAAAGAGCGGGCGAATGTAGCGACTTTCTTCTTGCAAGTGGGCTGGGTGACGCTAGCGTTAAACGTAGCAACGATGATTTTAGGCTACCTTCTGGCAACGCTAGCTAAGCTTGAGACGAAAAGTAAAGTGGCGATCGCCTGCGAAGTTGGCATTCAAAATGGAACGCTGGCGATCGCAATTGCCAGCACGCCGATGCTGCTAAACAACCCAACCATGGCAATTCCAGCCGCTACCTATGCGCTACTCATGTTCGCAACGGGCGGGCTCTTCGCGCTTTGGGCAAGGCACAGACAAACCACTCGCTCTACTGAATGACGGTGCTTAACCTCATTTCATCAGCCGCTTGGCAAGTTCTGCGTCTACTTCGGCATCCTTAGTA
>JBARVS010000284.1:0-4268 GCA_049646385.1 Phormidesmis sp.
GCAGCAGGCAATACACCAGCGCAAATTGAGGTGACCACTGGACTGCAGGTAGATACGCCTGTCGTGGTAGAAGGCGCTAGCTACGTGCAGAACGGCGACCTAGTAGATGTGGCCTCTCCTTAAAAATACTCTCTTTCCTTACTCTTTTGGTCTTTCCGAAACCTACGATCTTTGATCCATGTTCAATATTTCTGCTTGGTCAATTAAGCGTCCGGTACCGACGATTGTGCTTTTTTTGGTGCTGACAATCGCGGGCATGGTGGCGTTTACCCGCTTGGGTATAGACGCTAACCCCAATATCGATATTCCAGCGGTGCTAGTAGAGGTACAGCAAACGGGCGCTGGCCCTACTGAGCTAGAAACGCAGGTGACCAAAAAGGTAGAAGACGCAGTAGCAGGGCTAGGCAACATCGATGACCTAACCTCTACGGTCTCTGATGGTTTTTCTAGAACGGTAATTACGTTCGACTTAGGCGTGGATACTGAGCAGGCGACGAATGACGTGCGCGATGCGGTCACGCGCATTCGTCAGGACTTGCCCCAAGATGCGCAAGATCCGGTGGTGAGGCGGCTGGAGTTTGACGGCGGGCCAACGGTGATTTATACGGTGGCGTCTGAAATGCGCTCAGTCGAAGAGCTGAGCGATTTAGTAGATCGGACGATTAGCCGTCGGCTGCTGGCAGTAGATGGGGTTTCGCAGGTCAGTAGAGTCGGCGGGGTAGACCGAGAAATTAGGGTTGATCTAGCGCCTGAGCAGCTTAATGCGCTGGGCATTACGGCAACGCAGGTAAACGATCAAATTCGTCAGTTTAATATCAACCTGCCCGGTGGTCGCAGCGATATTTCAGGGATAGAGCAGGGCATTCGGACGCTGGGTAGCGCCGATACGGTGGCGGCTTTGCAGGCTTTTAATGTGGTGCTGCCGTCGGGTGATACGGTGCCGCTCACGAGCTTGGGCACGGTGAAAGATGACTTTGCTGAAATTCGCGCCTCGGCCTATACCGACGATGCCCCGGTGGTGGGCTTTCAGGTTTTTCGCAGCAAAGGCAGCGTGGTTGTTAGCGTTGAAGATGGGATTAAAGGCGCGATCGCCGATCTCGACACGACCCTCCCTAATGACATTTCCTTTCAGCTTGTTTACACGCTCGCCGACGACATTCGCGACTCCTATCAGGCTTCGGTAGACTCTCTCATCCTGGGCTGCATTTTAGCGGTTGTTGTGGTCGGCCTATTTTTGCGTAACTGGCGCACCACGTTCATTACGGCAATGGCCCTGCCGCTCTCAATTATTCCCACGTTTTTGGTGCTTCAGGCGCTGGGCTATACGCTCAACAGCATGTCACTGCTGGCGCTGACCCTAGCGGTTGGCAACTTAGTCGATGACGCAATTGTTGAAATTGAAAACGCCGAGCGCCATATTCAAATGGGTAAAACGCCCTTTCAAGCCTCGCTAGACTCTACGGCTGAAGTCGGCCTAGCGGTGGTGACGACAACGGCCACTATCGTCGCGGTTTTTCTACCTGTGGCCTTTATGGGGGGTATTCCCGGCCAGTTCTTTAAGCCTTTTGGGGTAACGGTTGCCGTTTCTACTATGTTTTCCACGCTGGTAGCTCGGCTGGTGACGCCGATGATGTCGGCCTACTTGCTCAAGCCCAAAGTAGAAGGCGGCGTAGATAGTACCGTGATCGCCGCTGATGGAATGCGGGTGCCTCGGCTGCTGCTGCCCTACCATAAGCTGCTGAACGCTGCGCTACGCCATCGGCTGCTGACCATTGTGCTAGCCGTTGCCTTTTTTGTTGGCAGCTTGTCTTTGGCGCAGTTTATCCCGACTTCTTTGTTTGATGCGGGCAACACCGACCTCACCACGGTACAAATGGATCTGCCACCCGGATCGACGCTGGCTAAGACCGATCAGGTGAGTGAGACGGTGAGCGATCGCCTGCTTGCAAACCCAGCCACCGAGCGCATTTTTCGAGTGCAAGAGCCCGGTAGCTCCAAAGCCTACGTACAGCTTAAGCCCAAAGATGAACGGATTTCACGACAGGCGTTTGAGCAGGCCATGAGATCAGAGTTTAAGACCATTCCAGGAACGCGAATTAACTTCGTTAACCAGGGCGCAGGCGGCGGCGGCAAAGGGCTAGAAATTGTGCTCACGGGAGAAAATCCAGAGCTGCTAGATCAAGCCGCCCAAAGCTTGACCCAGCAAATGCGACAGGTTCCGGGCTTGGTGGAAGTCGCTTCTACTGCCGCCCTCGTTCAGCCAGAAATTTTGATCAAGCCCGATCCGGTGCGAGCGGCTGATCTAGGTGTGTCAGTCAGCAGCATTGCGCGGACGGCGTCTTTGGCGACTTTGGGCGATGCCGAGTCGAATTTAGCTGATTTTGATGCGGGCGATCGCCAAATCCCCATCCGCGTTCGCCTCGCGCCAGAGGCCACCAACGACATCAGCACGCTGCGCAACCTTCAGGTGCCCTCACAAAACGGCGAGCTAATTCCGCTGATTGCCGTGGCCGATATTGAATTTGGCAGCGGCCCCGCTCAGGTAGATCGCTTTGATCGCGCTCGGCAGGTGACCGTAGGCGCAAACTTAGAAGGTATTGAGCTAGGTGAGGCGGTTGCCGCTGTCAACGAACTGCCTGCTCTGACAAATCTGCCCGACGGCATTCGGCAGCAGCCAACGGGAGATGCTGAAATTCAAAAGGAAATCTTTAGCCGATTTGGGCTAGCGCTGGGCACCGCCGTGATGATGATTTACGCCGTGCTAGTGCTGCTGTATAACGACTTTTTGTATCCTTTTGCCGTGATGGTTGCGATTCCGCTGTGTCTAGGTGGGGCGCTAATGGGCCTATTAATCGCCCAAAAGCCCATGGGCCTGTTTGCGCTGATTGGGATTGTGCTGCTCGTCGGCCTCGTGACCAAAAACTCAATCCTTTTAGTAGACTATGCGCTAATCGCCGTGAAAGAAGGTAAGTCTCGCCGTCAGGCCGTGATTGAGGCGGGCATTACTCGGCTGCGGCCCATTTTGATGACCTCTATTTCTACGGTGGCGGGCATGGTGCCGATCGCGCTGGCAATCGGGGCAGGCGGTGAGACAAGGAGTCCGATGGCGATCGCGGTCATCGGCGGCTTTTCTACCTCTACGCTTCTCACCCTAGTGGTAGTGCCCGTCTTTTTCACCTACATCAGCGGCGCTCGTAGCCGCACAGCTAGAGTGTTAAGTCGGGCTACGGGCATCGGTAAACCTAAGGTTAAAACTTTAGCCGCTCCAGAGCTGTGACAGCTGTAAAGCAGCCTTAGAGCCGATCAGGAGATCTATCTTTCCTGATCGTTTAGCGCAATCTTACCAATTTATTTTGTTCTGATGAAGTTCTTGTAATGTGCATTTAGCTGCCAATGTAATAAAAAACGACTGCTATATGATTTGAAAAATGGAAGTAAGCACCTATAGGTTTACGGCTCATTGAAAAAAATGCATCTGCTTGTCGAATCTTTTACCTATAAGAAGACGCATGCAACTTTCAACCCTTACTACCATCAGCCGCCACGAGCATCCATCTGTTACCAATAAGGCAAAGAGACTGCTAGATATCGCAGGTGCCTTAGTCGGACTAGGCATTACAGGACTTCTCTTTTTGCCCCTGAGCTTAGCTATCAAATTAGACAGTTCAGGGCCCATTTTATACAGCCAAATTCGCTGCGGGCTCAACGGCGCGCCTTTCCGCATTTGGAAGTTTCGCTCTATGGTGACCAATGCCGATGAGATGAAGAAACTAATTAAAAACGAAGCTTCTGGTCATATTTTCAAAAACAAGAACGATTCTCGGATTACCCGTATAGGCAAATTTCTCAGGCAAACTAGCCTAGATGAGCTGCCTCAGTTTTGGAACGTGCTAAGGGGAGAAATGAGCCTAGTTGGAACTCGTCCGCCTACGCCCGATGAAGTGAAAAACTACACGAGCTATCATCGCAAAAGACTATTGATAAAGCCGGGTATGACGGGTGAGTGGCAGGTGAATGGCCGCTCAACAATTCAGAACTTTGATGCGATTGTTAAGATGGATCTGGCCTATCAGCGCAAGTGGTCTGTTGCCTACGACCTGTCACTGATTATGAAGACGATTAAACTTGTCTTTGAAGATCAAGGTGCCTACTAAAAAAGAAATCTACCGCTCTATCGATCTCTCTTCACCTCAACTGCTGGGATGAAGAATACCCTAGCCCAGGAAAAATTTAAGGGTTTTAGGCTTTTGCTTGATTTCATCTGAACT
>JBARVS010000285.1:0-3045 GCA_049646385.1 Phormidesmis sp.
GACGCGGTTGAGAAAGGAGAGTTTCGGAGGGCGATTGCACCCAACCCAACCTCTAGCAGCGACGCGATCGCCAACAATGCAGCCAAGAACAGCCGTCCCCACCTGCTTGATGTCAATAGCTGGATAGCAGAGGAACAGCTCACGGTGCAGTGGATATTTAGCGATCGCCACCACAAGCCTCAAGACATAGAACATCTAGCCGAACGGTTCATCCTTCATTTGACGGCGCTGATCGAACACTGTTGTACCAAAGAAAGTGTAGAGTACGTTCCTGATGACTTTGGCCTAGTGCAGCTCGATCAATCCGCGCTCGAAGCGGTGCTAAATCAGGTTAGCTTTGCCACCACGAACACCGCAGAGCAGGAGGTGGCACAGTGAGTAATTTAGTGAATAATTTAGTGAATAATTTAGTAAAGAATTCTGCGAATAGTTCGAGCAATACTAAAGTAAATCGGACTATTCAAGATATTTATCCGCTCTCTCCAACCCAGCAAGGTCTACTGTTCCATAGCCTCTATGGAGACTCAGAGACGGGTGCTTATGGGGTGCAGGTGGGCTATACCTTAAAAGGCGATTTAGACATTGCTGCGTTTGAACAGTCATGGCAGCAGCTCGCCCATCGGCACAGTATTTTGCGAACCGCTTTTGTCTGGGAGAAGCTAACGTCGCCCATTCAGGCTGTGGGTCAGCAGGTCATTGTACCTATTCACTGGCAAGACTGGCAGCTCCTTTCTATCGACGCCCAAACGCAAAAGCTAGCGGACTTTCTGATGGCTGATCGCGCTCAAGGCTTCAATCTTTCTCATGCGCCTCTGATGCGAATCAATGCGTTTCAGTTTGGCCCTAACCACTATCGGATCGTTTGGAGCTATCATCACATTTTGCTAGATGGCTGGTCGCTACCGCTGCTGTTTAGCGATTGGATCGCATACTATCAGGCCGCTTTAAAGCAATCTTTGCCAGCGCAGCTCGGCGTGGCTTATCCCTATCGCGACTACATCGCCTGGTTACAGCAACAAGATCTATCTGCTGCTAAACAATTTTGGCGAGAGCGGTTGGCGGGAATCAGTGCGCCTACGCCGCTTGGAATAGGTGACGTTGGGAATAGCGAGGATGCGCAGGGTAGACAATTCTTTAAAGAGCAGCATTATCAGCTATCGGTTGAGTTGAGCGATCGCCTAAAAGCCTTTGCCCAACAACATCGATTAACCCTCAGCAGCTTGGTACAGGGCGCGTGGGCAAAAGTCTTGAGCGTTTACAGCGGCGAGCATGAGGTGCTGTATGGTTTAGCCTGTGCAGGCAGACCGGCCAGCTTACCCGAAGCGAATCAGCGGGTGGGATTGTTTATTAACACATTGCCGATGCGGGTAAATATGGCCGCTGATAGCCCGCTGATTCCGTGGCTGCAAACTATTCAAGCGCAGCAGCTAGCGCAGCAGCCCTACGAATATACGCCGCTGACGGAAATTCAGGCGGTCAGCAGCATTCCGAGGCAGTCACCACTTTTTGAAAGCGTGGTTGTGTTTGAAAACTACCCACTCGAATCGACTAAAGGCATTGCCGGTTTAGATTTGCTAGATGTTGCTGTAATAGAGCAAACTCACTACCCGCTAACGCTATTTGCGGTGGCAACAGAGGCCATTTCCTTTAAAGCTATGTACGATGCGCAGCGGTTTTCCGAAGGCGCGATCGCCCGCCTATCCAACCATCTCCAAACGACCTTGACAGCAATTACGACCCACCCCCAAAGCAATCTAGGCGACATCAGCATCCTTTCTGTCAACGAACAACAACAGCTTCTTGATTATGGCCAGGGGCCGAGTGTTCAACTTCCTGAGCTTTGTATGCATGAAGTAATCGCGCAGCAGTCCAACCTCAACCCCGACGCGACAGCCATTGTTTTTGAAGGAGAGAAAATTAGTTACAGACAGCTCAACACCCGTGCCAACCAGCTAGCCCATTACTTAAAGCAACAGATTTCCTCAAACGCGCCTATCGGGTTATGTGTAGATCGCTCCATAGAGATGGTAGTGTCTTTACTCGCCATCCTAAAGGCTGGGCGGGCCTATGTTCCACTCGATCCGAGCTATCCAGCTAGCAGGCTGCTACATGCTGTAAACGATGCGGGCATTGAGTGGATCGTTTGCCATGAGGCGACCGTTCATATACTCGAAATAGAGAATCAACAGATTCAGCTAATCAGCTTAAATCAAGCGGCGGGTGCGATCGCCACTCAACCCTCAACAGAAATAGCTTTAGCCGCCTCCTCCCGTAGGGACATTGCCTACCTAATTTATACCAGCGGCAGTACGGGCAAGCCAAAAGGTGTGCCTATCACGCATGAGAGCTTGAATAATTTGCTGAGCGCGATCGCTACTCGCCTAAGCGTAAAACCGACCGATACACTTATGGCTGTGACCACCCTAGCGTTTGATATAGCCGCGCTGGAGCTGTTTCTCCCGCTCATTTCAGGCGCTTGCTTACTGCTCGCTAGCAGCGATACCGCTCGCAATCCTCATCAGCTCATCGCCTATCTGGATACTTACGGAGTGGATATTATGCAGGCAACGCCCGCTACTTGGCGACTGTTGATTAGCAGCGGCTGGGCCGGACAAAACGGGCTGAAAATTCTCTGTGGTGGTGAGGCCCTAGATACGGCGCTGGCAAAGCAGCTTTTAAACTGCGGGGAAGAAGTTTGGAATATGTATGGGCCAACGGAGACAACGATTTGGTCGGGTGCTTTATCACTTTCTAAGGAGCTGTTGGCAGATGGGCGTACGCCAATAGGCGCACCGATTGATAATACTCAGTTCTACGTTTTGAATGAGAGAAAGCAGCCGGTTCCCGTTGGGGTAGCTGGAGAGCTTTATATTGGTGGGCTAGGGCTGAGTCAGGGATACTGGAATCGTGACGATCTGACGGCTGAGCGGTTTGCTGATGGGCTTTATAAAACAGGCGATCGCGTTCGCTACCGAGAAGATGGCACACTCGATTATTTGGGCCGGTTAGACTACCAAACCAAGCTGCGCGGCTATCGAATTGAAT
>JBARVS010000286.1:0-10582 GCA_049646385.1 Phormidesmis sp.
CCTTTCTCTTGGGGATTCCAAAACATCACGGTATCGCAGCTAGGAGCGCCACATTTTAGAAAGTGATTGGCCTTTAGCTTCTTTGAGCGGGAGGGGATTTTATCGAGCGGCTGAGCGCATTTTGGGCAGTTGATCTTACTCCTTGAGGTATTTGCTTTTGGGCTTCGATGCTTGAGAGCGCCATCCTTTTGACTCACTTTTTTTGCGCTGGTGCGCTTTGTCGCTATCGGCTTTTTGCTAGGTTCAATAGATAGGCGGCTGGCCTGATTGTTAGCTAGATTTTTGGGCATCACTGCCGTGGCACTTGCTTGAAGATCTCTTATGATGCCTGCCGAGAGTTTCGCCCTGGCCTGGTCTATCGCTGGCGCAAAATATTCTCGATGCCAGCCTGTGAGGTAGGTTTGCCAGTTTTGTTTGCCAGTGGCGATCGCATCCAATTCTCCTTCCATCTGCGCCGTAAACTCTGGCTGGATTAAATCTGGCAGCAGCTGCTCTAACGCCCCATCTAAGGCCAGTCCTAGCGCCGTTGGCTGGAGCTTTCCCTTAAGCAAATGCACATAGGTGCGAGTCTTCAGCGTTTTAATCGTGGGCGCGTATGTGCTTGGACGGCCAATGCCCTTGCGCTCCATTAGCTGCACTAGCTTCGGTTCGGTATATCTGGGCGGCGGCTGAGTTTGTTTTTGTTCGGCCTGGGCTTGGGCTACGGTAACGGCCTGCCCCTGAGCGATCGCTGGCAGTTGAGAATCAGCGCTGAGGTTGTTCCAATAGCGCGTATAGCCCGCAAACTCTACCACCTGCCCTCTCGCTTCCCAGTAGGTTTCGCCCGCCTGCGTAACCATGCGCGTTTTACGAAGCTGGGCGGCGCAGCATTGGGAAGCCACCGCCCGATTCCAAATCAGCGCGTATAGCTTGGCTGCCTCCGCACAGAGCGTTTGGCCAATCTGCTGAGGCGTAGCCGTTACCTCGGTGGGCCGGATTGCTTCGTGAGCGGCCTGTGCGCCTTTGCCCATTCGATGCTGAGCGGTTGTTTTGGGTATGTTGGCAGGATCGTGCTGGCTTAGATAGTCTTTTACGGCGGCGCAAAAGGGCGCTGAAAGTACAACAGAATCGGTGCGCATGTAGGTAATGTGGCCGGCTTCGTAAAGCGACTGAGCTACTTTCATGGTTTGGTCGGGGTTGAAGCGCAGCTTGGCTCCGGCTGACTGCTGTAGGGTGGAGGTGATAAACGGCGGTGGCGGCGATTGACGGGCGAGCTTGCCTTCTGTAGAGAGGATGTGGTGAGGGGTGGTGTGGGCGATCGCCACTAGCCGATCCGCTTCAGCCTGACTCGTTACCTTTTCAGATTCAGGCGTCTTTTTGTCATCGCTTTTGCTATCGTCATCTTCCTCTGCTTTTTGAGGCCGCCGCGCCGCTGGCTGACGCTTATAAAAAGCCTTGAAGCCTTCTGCATAGCTCACCCACACGCTCCAATAGTCCTGCGGGACAAAGGCTTGAATTTCACGCTCGCGCTGAGCTAGCAAATGCAGCGTCGCACTTTGCACCCGCCCCATCGACTTGGCGCCATTGTTCAGCGGCCATACGACATGGCGGCTTCCCTTGTAGCCCACTAGCTTGTCCAAGCAGTCACGCGCCCGCCCCGCTGCAATCAGCGACTCGTCCAGCACCCGAGGATTGGCCACCGCCCTGCGAACTGCCGTCGGCGTAATTTCGCTGTATACCACCCGGTGAGGGTTTTTGAGTCTTAGCGCCTGCTGCAAGTGCCAGCCAATGGTTTCACCTTCGCGGTCGGGGTCGGTGGCAATATACACGGTATCGGCCTGCTTTACGGCCTGTCGTAAGCCTGCAATCGTTTTTTTGGCCCGCTCATCTCTGGGCGCGTACTGGCAGCGAATCTGCTGGCCTTCCATCTCAAAGCCCAAAGAATCTTCGCCTTCATTGGTCAGCTCTCTGATATGGCCCATGCTGGCTTTTACGATCCAATCGGGGCCAAGGATTTGACTGAGCTTTTTGAGTTTCCCAGGGCTTTCAATTAGCAGCAGCTTGGTCATTGCAGCAGGCTCGTCCTTTCGTCGGATGTTTCACATGATGCTATTTTAGTACATGCGATCTATTTAAGCATTACTGTCATCAACCAAGCCGCTCTACTAGATGGTCGCCTACGCGCATTGCGTTGGCCATGATGGTGAGGGAGGGGTTCACCGCAGCGCTAGAGGGGAAAAAGCTGCCGTCTACAACGTAGAGGTTGTCTATATCATGAGCTTTGCAGTTGAGATCGAGTACGGATGTAGCTGGGTCTGTGCCAAAGCGACAGGTGCCGACCTGGTGCGCGATCGCCCCTACGGGCAAAATCTTACTAAAATACCAGGACAGCGGCAGCACAGCTCCTTTATTATCAACCTCTCGAACAATGCCAATCCAGCGCCTGATCAACCGCTTAAAGGCCGTCATGTTGTTGGGCTGATAGTGCAGCGAAATCTCACCCTGCTTCACCATCACTCTGTTATTAGGATCGGGCGCATCTTCTCCGGTTAGCCACCAGTCAACCGTTCGCCTTGCCGCCAGCCGCAGCGCCAGCGTCGGCGCAAGTTTAGGCACATCTAGCGACAGCATTCGATGGTTAACCTTGCCCAATAGCTGAACATGCCCCATCGGATAGTCAAAACCAGGCTCTCCCCAGTAGAAGTCATTGATGGCCAGCGTCTTTTGAAACACGCTTTCATTCTCTTTGAGCGAGAGCCCCACAATAGCAGAAGCCAGATGCTTCATAAAGTTGCGCCCCACCTGATCAGAGCTGTTAGCCAGCCCGCTAGGATGCTGTTCGTTTGCCGAATTTAGCAGCAGCACCGCAGAGTTGACTGCGCCGCAGGCGACCACTACCACATCACCCGAAAAAACCTGCTTCTCGCCGTTGATTTCTGTTTCTACGCCCGTAATTTCTTTGCCAGAGGCGCTGGTGTGCAGCTTGTTTACCTTCGCTTCGGTAATCAGTCGAACGTTGGTGTTCCACATGGTGGGCCGAATGCAGTTTACGTCCGCATCGGACTTGGCATCAATGAAGCAGGGGAAGCCATCGCAGGTATTGCAGCGAATGCACTCGCTTAAAAAGGCGTCTTTTTCATTGAGCTTCACCGACAGCGGCAGATAAAAGGGTTTGAGTCCTCTTTGCTGAAAGGCTTTGTCCAAACCAGCGATGCGGGGCTCATGGCTGACGGGCGGATGGGGGTAATCATTGTGGCGCGGCGGCTCGGTGGGGTCATCACCCTGCTTGCCATGCACCTGATAAAGGGTTTCGGCCTGCTCGTAATAGGGTTCAAAGTCTGAATACTTTAGCGGCCACTCAGGAGAGATACCCTCATGCAGCTTTACTGCTTCAAAGTCTCTTTCTCTAAGGCGAAACAGCGCGCCGCCATATACTTTGGTATTGCCGCCTACCCAATAGCCGATGCCGGGATTGATGTCATTGCCCTGGCGATCGCGCCACACTTCATTGGTTTGATAGCGGCCATCGCGAAACACCGCGTCCGTGCTCCAGTTTGCCTTTTCCTTAGGTAAAAAAGCGCCCCGCTCCAGCACCAAAATCTTTTTGCCGCTATTAGCCATTCGGTGGGCCAAGGTGCCGCCCCCTGCGCCCGTGCCGATAATAATCACATCGTAATGTTCAGTCGCAGACATAAATAAATTCCGTAACTACAACCTGTAACAACAACCCGTAACAACAAATCGTAGGGGCCACCCTCATGGTTACCCTTACGAATGTCCCAGATTTACCCTTCAAATTTTTCTTTTATACGCCCTCAGCGTCAATGGGCCAAAGGTTAGAACCAGCGCCAAGCTCCAGGCTAGCGTAATCATAACCGCTTTGCCTGCTGGTTCGCCGCTGGCCATCGCTCGCATTGCCTCCGAGATAATTGACACCGGATTGCGGGTGACAAAGCCCAGGGCCCAGTCAGGAAAGCCTTCTTTGGGCACATAGCCAATGCTCATAAAGGTAAATGGCAAAATCCAGGGGTTGAGCACGGCTGATATGGTCTCGGATGACTTTGCGCCGATGGCGACGTACAGAGCGATTAGAGAAAGTGAGAGAATGAAGATCAGCGGCAGCAGGAAAAAGCCCACCGTGCTAATCGGCCCGCCGTGAAAGCGAAAGCCCACTAAATAGCCCGCTAAAACAATCCCACAAATTTGAAACAACAGCCTTGCCGCCGCAGAGATTAAGCGGCCACCAACTGCCGAGAGTCGGGCGATGGGCATGGCCCGCAGTCGAATATCTCTGCCGCTGTCGAGGTCGTTGTAAAAGATGCTGCCGATGTTGACGGTGTTGAAAATGAGCCCTTGAATGAGGGTGAAGGGGAGCAAAAACTGTGCGTAGCTGCTGTAGCTTTCGCCAGGGGAAACGACTTGGGCAAAGCTAGCGGTAAAGACCAGAAAGAGAGAAATAGGAAAGAGGGTTGAAACGAGCGTTTCAGCGGGATTGCGGATGTCTATAAGAATGTTGCGACGAGCGATCGCCAGCATGTCATTGAGCGATCGCCCCACCCCGCCTTCGCGCCGCGCCGCCACCATCGCCGCCGCCTGTTCTGGCAAACTCATCGAACTATTAGCCGAACTATCTAACATAATTGCTTGTTCCTAAAGCGCCCTAAAGCGATTTGTACAGCCGCACAGACCACAGGCCCAGGGCAACGAGCAGGCCCAACAGCCACACCAAACTTGCGATATACAGCAGGCCGCTTGCCGCACTGCCTTCCACTAGCCCGCGCAGGGCATCACAAGTAATGCTCACTGGCTGATAGCGGACAAAAGGCTGTAGCCAGCCGGGAAAATTTTCGGTGGGGCTAAAGCCATTGCTGAGCAGCAGCAGCGGCGTATAGGGGATAATTGAAACGGCGTTGACTAAATCAGGATCGCGCAGCTTGAGCGCCAAAATGCTATAGCCCGTAATGCAGGTAGCAGTAAAGACCAAAATTAAGCTGAAGTAGCCCAGCAGCATGAGGATATTGCCCTGAAAGCGAAAGCCTAAGAAAAAGGCCACAATCAGCAGAATAAACGTTGCGGCGATCGCTCGCACCATATAGGCCAGCACCAAACCCGCCACCACCGCGACGCGAGCAATCGGCATCGCCCGACAGCGCTCCATCATGCCAGTTTCAATGTCTTTGGCGAGCATAATGGCCGATCCCAAGCCGGTAAAAAACAGCGCTTGCAGGTTGATCACGGGCACCAAATATTGAATATAGTTGACGCCTTGGGCGGCCATGAGCTTTTGGCCAACAATCCAAAAGCCCAGGAGAAACACCATCGGAAAAATGGCAATTGCCACAATCACAATCGGGTTGCGCTTGAGCCGAATCAAATTGCGCCCGGTGATTAGCAGGCTGTCGTCAATGGCTCGCCGCCAGCCAGTTTCTTGCCTTTGAGCGATCATTTGCTGGGCAATCGCACCCACATCATCAAAAGGCATCAAACACCGCTCATAAAAATAGCCACCCTCTAGGCTATCTCAAATCACGATTTCTCTACCGAGGTGCGCTGCTTATCTTTTGTACTCAATCAGCGTAGCGGGCTTTTGCTGCCAGCGATTGATCCAATACTTGCCCTGCCCGACTGCCTGGGGCACCTTAGAAACTGTGCAAAAAAAGGCATAAAGCAATGACTTCTTTGGATCTTCACTGCCTTCGCGCCCTTCATGCTGCGACTGGCGGTATTGATAAATTTTGAATAAAAGCAGGCCGTAGGCGGCAAAAAGCGTCAAAGTGATGCCGTGGGTGATGCTAGCAAGGGCGATCGCTCCCATCGGCAGCAGTGCCCCCCACAGCCAGCCGCTAATATTTTGACGGCGCATGTACTGCTCAGACGTATCTCCATACATCGCCGCACCTTCGGCCACCGCCCAGCCGCCGCGAACCGATCGCTGCCACCACTGACCAAAGCGGTGCATATCCATATCGTGAATAGCCATATCGGTGTCAATTCGCCGCAGCTTCCAGCCCTTTTGCCGCAGCCGAATGCACAGCTCCGGCTCTTCGCCGCAAATCATCGCCTCATTAAATCCACCCACTGCCTGCACAGCCGCGACCCGCATCAGTGAAATGCCGCCACAGGCGTCGGCTTCCCCAATCGGCACGTCCCATTCCATATCGGCAAGCTGATTGTAGAAAGAGGCTTCAGGAAAGCGCTCTCGCAGCCGCCCAAATACAACGGCTAGCTCGTCTGACTTTTCTAGCGTCGCCGTTGCAGCGCCTATCCATTGGGGCAGCAGCTCGCAATCACCATCGATAAACTGTACGTACTGCGTTTGTGGATGCTGCTGTATGAGGCGCTTGAGTCCTTCGTTTCTAGCACGTGCGCCTGTGAAGGGAATCGTCATATCTAGCTCAATCACGCTGACGCCTCTGGCTTTGGCGGCGGCTACGCTATTGTCAGTAGAGCCTGAGTCCACATAGATAAGGGGAACTGCGGCGGGCAGGCGTTCTTTTAAGGAGTCTAAGCAGCGCCTCAGGCGATCGCCCTCATTGCGCCCAATTGCCACAACCCCAATGGCTGCTTTGCAGTGACGTACTTCCTGATTTTCCATAGCGTTCACACCGTAGATTTTGCCAATACATCAGTTACATCAGTAGGGTTATTCGCTATCTCTCGCCCCGTTCGCCGAGGCCATAGGCGCAAAGATAAAAATAGCGTCATATACAGCACCCAGTAAGGAGACGTGCGCGTAATCAAAACGGTTTCGGTCATATTGCTGATTACCATGAGCGTAAAAAAAGCAAACGGCCACAGGTCTTCAGGATGGCGGGCTCGGTAAGCGCGCCGCAGCGCCAGCAAATAGCTTGGAATAAACCCTAAAATAAACAGACCCAGCCCCACTAAGCCCAGCTCTAGGGCAATATCAATAAAACCATTGTGGGCGTGAGACGGAATAAAGCCTTTAGAAGCCAGCGCCCCGACTTCCCAGGCCGGAATGCTATCGGGTACCCAAAAGGCGGCGCGGCCATAGCCCAGCAGCGGCTCTTGCGTAATTTTTTCAATTGCGCCAGTCCAAATGTAGGTGCGTGCCGACAGGGTGGGGTCTTTCCCGAGCCCAATGGCAATCGCCTGCCAAGTTACCGATAAAACAGCGCCTAAGCCCAGCAGGGTGAGCCCGCCAATATCCAACACCAGCACGCTGCGACTGCCCCGCCAGCGAAATAAGCGAGAAAGCATCACCACAATTAGCATCAAAATGAAAATAATCAGACCTGACTTAGAGGTCGAAAGCACAATCATTGCAACTGAAAGCAACAGGCCGCATCTAGCCAACAGTCGTTCTTGATAGTTTTGATTGACGAGGCTGAGCACAAAAAACACCAGCATCGTCATGGTCATAGTGGTGGAAAAGTTGTTTTTTTGAGGATAGATGCCTTTCCAAGCGCCGTCGAACTCATCGCCTACATGACGACCAATAGAGGGAATGGCGATCGCATAAAACAAAGACAGCGCCGCCCCAATTCCCAAGGTAATCGCCAATAGCTGCATTTGCTCGCGCATATTAAAGCGAGAGGCAAAGTAAAGCGCAAAGGCCGTCATTGGCAGTACCTCGCCTCGAATGCTTTCTAGCGTGTAGCTAGGGGATATTGACCAGCCTAATGAAGCCACCATCAGGCCGATAAATAGCCAGAGCACGCCGCCCTTTGAGAGTGCCCTAAGCGTTGTTTTCCACCTGGCTAACAGCAGCAGCAGGGCAACCAGAAAAATGCTATAGCGCAGCAGCTTTAAGATTGCTTCGTTTTCGCTGACAATCGTGCTAATGCCGTTGCAAAAAAATAGCCAGCCAACAATGCTGTAGCCCTTCTCAAAAAAGGCAATGCCGACCTGTTGACGGCTGGGCTGTTGGTAGACGGGCTGCTGGTAGATGGGCTGCTGGCGATCGCCGCGCTCAGTCGCATGACGGCTCGTCTTTTGATGAACTGTACTTTGGCCAGCCGACAGCGAATGTGAAGCAGTATTATTTGACAAAATTTTATCTATTCTCCCAAAGCTTGAGGTAGCGGCTGCGATGGCGTAATGCTGTGATAGCGACCCGACGAAAATGCCCAGTTACACAGCCGCTGATGGTTGTCTTCGTTAGCAGGGATATCGGCTCCTGAGCCCAGCCAATAGCTGATGAGGTCGGCCCATTGCGCGGGTACTTTAATCCTGTGGAGGGCGGTTACTGAGGCTTCTGAGAGCTGGGCATATAGCTGGGGCTGGCTCATGATGCGCTCAATGCGATGAACCATTGATAGAGCATTGCCTGCTGGAAAAATCATGGCGTTGATACCGTGAGATAAATGTTCCTTAAAGCAGGGATGGTCAGCGGCGACAATCGGCGTACAGGCGGCCATTGCCAGCGATATGCTTTGTATAGGGAGACTCACAGGCAAGCCGGAGGGCGCTGCGGCTGACCGATTGTGAGATCGGCGGTGGGCTCTGCTGCGACTATAGCCAGGAATGATAATTAAATCAGCGGCTCTGATATAGCTTAAAAGCTGTTTTTCAGTCGGTGCTGGCATAAAAACAACGCAGTCGGCCAAATTGAGCTGATGAACCTGCGCTTGCAGCATTAATAGATCGCTGTCTAGCTCAGCGGTCAGCTCAGTGGTCAGCTCAGTGGTCAGCTCAGTGGCTAGCTCAGTAGCTGACTGGGCCGCACTGACATAGGCGGATGTAGGCACAAGACTTGCAGACTGTTGGGCAGGCTTTTTCCCTAATAATTCATCGTCAGCGGCTCTAATATCATCCTCGGTTAGGGATCTGCGCCTAGCATTGGGCGGCGGGCTTTGTGAGCGCTGTTTTTCATCGGTGGCGGTTGCGGTGGGTTCTTTTTCGTACATGACTATGAGCCGCACAGCATTGCCCTGATTGTGCAGATGGCTGAGCGCTACTAGCAAATCACTCACCCCATCTTCCGCCTGAATAGAGCCTGTATAGATAAGCTCTAGAATGTCTTGATCGTAGTGGAGCTGCTTCGGCGGGTATTGAGTGACGGGCTTAGGCTCGGGCCATTCCCAGGGGATGAGCTTGCTAGCCCTAATGCCGCTGGTTTCTAAAATTTTGCAGCCAGATATACCGTGGCTGCCTACCCAGTTAACGATGTCAGCGTTGAGCTGCCTAATCAGGCGAGCATGGTGCCAGCGGGCTTGCCAGCCGAGTGGCTCTTGCCAGTCGCGCAGTAAGGCAACGCTGGGAATACGATGGCGATTGGCCCAGCTCAAAATCGCGCGGGCGGGGGTACACACCACAATATGAGTAGGGCAAAAATTGGCTAGCTGCTGATGTTTGCTTTTGGGAGGGCGATCGCCGCTGCCTATGAGCCGAATGCCAAAAGGCGTAATGATGCTATAAGCATCGGCTGAGTGAATAGATAAAATAGCGACTGCTTGCACCTGCGATCGCCACTCAGCCGCCGCGTAAAGAACGTGTAAATCTGCCGCCGTTAGCCCGTCAGCAGCGTCTTCATCAAGCTGCACTGCGCTGCTCTTTAGCTCACTATTTGGCCATTTATCGGCTAGATAATCCCGGTAGTCTGCCTGCTCAACTACGATTAGCAGCCGGATTTCTTCAAATTTCATGGGCTTTGCTAACCATACTCAGTAAGCCGCGTTTAAAAACACATAAGTATGTTTTATTCGTTTTGAGGCGCTAGTGATAGTGAAAACACCTAGAGTGCGAGAATCTTTAGCAAAACCCGACGATCTTTGAAGCGCACTTTAAAGATCTGAATATGTCGGAACTATTTTTTCGCTCTCCCCTTCTTTTGAGAGGTGCTAGTGATGTCGGTCACTGGGTAGCGATTCACTCTCAGGAAGTTTAGTTTTATGGCAGCAGTGCTCAAATCCGCCGTAATTGGCACCGGAGCGATCTCAAAGCAGCATCTTTCGTTTTTGCAGGCTTGCGATCGCGCTAATATCGTCGGCGTTTGCGACCTATCGCCCGCCGCTGCTAGCTACGCCGTAGAAACCTTTCAGACACAGTCCGCCGCCGCTTCTGCCTATACTGACTACGCTCAAATGCTAGAAACAGAAAAGCCAGATGTGGTGCATATTCTCACGCCGCCGCAAACCCATCTGGCCATCGCTACCGACTGCCTGCGCTCGGGCGCACATGTGATTTGCGAAAAGCCCATCGCGCCTACCTACCGCGACTTTAAAGACCTGTGGCAGATTTCTCAAGAGTGCGATCGCTTCCTAATTGAAGACCATAACTACCGCTTTAACGGCCCGGTTCGCGCTATTCAATCGCTAATTGACGATGGTACCTTGGGCGAAGTGCAAGAAGTCGAAATTCGCATGGCGTTAGATTTGCGTAGCGGTGGTCGCTATGCCGACGAAAATTTTCCCAACCCCATTCATCAAATGCCCGCTGGGGTGATTCACGACTTTATTACGCACCTGAGCTATCTGCTGCTTTCATTCATGCCAAAATCGCCCGCTCAGCCCGCTCATAGCGCCGGGTTTGACCGCGTGAGCGCAGCCTGGAGCAATCACGGCGGCGGCGGTTTATTTAAGTATGACGATCTAGACGCGCTGGTGATTTGCGGTCAAGCTCATGGCCGTATTCGCTTCAG
>JBARVS010000287.1:0-4746 GCA_049646385.1 Phormidesmis sp.
CGTCTTTTGCCTGACGCTTGTTGACTTGTCTATAACTGGTTTGTCAGTAGACGCCTTAGCTTAAAGTTGCCCAGATCGTAAGGACGAGCAAACAAGGTGAAATGATGATTACTTGTAAAATAAAAGCACCTTCTTATAGCTCACCTGTAGCTCATAGTGATTATGCCTACTTCGTCTGATCGGTCGGTGAAGACCTCTCAACTGCGCCCTGATATGATTGCGATGCCCCCCTGGTTAAGGCGACCGATTGGCAAAGCAAGTGAGCTTTCTACGGTGCAAAAGGTGATTAAGCAGCGGCAAATTCATACGATTTGTGAGGAGGGCCGCTGCCCAAACCGAGGAGAGTGCTACGCCAACCAAACGGCGACGTTTTTGCTGATGGGGCCAACCTGCACGCGAAGCTGCGCGTTTTGCCAGGTGGATAAGGGGCATTCGCCGATGCCCTTGGATGAGCAAGAGCCGCAGAAGGTGGCTGAGTCGGTGGCGCTGCTGGGCCTGCGCTATGTGGTGCTTACCGCCGTTGCCCGAGATGATTTGACCGACGGGGGCGCGGGCTGGTTTGTGCAGGTGATGACGGCAATTAAGGCGCGTAATCGGCAGACGCAAATTGAAGTGCTGACGCCTGATTTTTGGAGCGGATTAGATGCCGTGGCGCAGCAGCAGGCGCGGGTAGAAACGGTGGTAAGGGCACAGCCTGCTTGCTTTAATCACAATGTGGAGACGGTGAGGCGGCTGCAAGGGCCAGTGAGACGGGGGGCTGGGTATGAAAAATCGCTTAACGTTTTACGCTATGTAAAAGCGGCTGATGCGTCGGTGCCAACAAAGTCTGGCCTGATGGTGGGCCATGGTGAAACTAAAGACGAGCTGATAGAGGCCATGGCCGATTTGCGGGCTGTGAAGTGCGATCGCCTCACGTTGGGTCAATACATGCGGCCTTCACTCGCGCATCTGCCCGTGCAAAAATACTGGACGCCTGAAGAATTTGATGAGCTAGGGGCGATCGCTAAAGAACTAGGGTTCGCTCACGTGCGATCTGGCCCCTTAGTGCGCAGCTCATATCATGCCGGCGAAGCGCCCTAAGATCTGAACATCAAGTGGGAGATTGAGCGTTAAGATCGCGCCATTCATGCACGGCAAAAGGCGGGACGACCAGTTGAGCCGTGCTGCTATCCGCCAGGGGAATGTCTATTTGCAGCGGAATGTCGCCTGCCAGATCGGCGATCGCTTGCGTGACCTCATACTGAGCCGCATTGTCCGGCAGTGATTGGGTTTGAGGATCTAAGGCTGGCTGAACCTGCCATTGAGCGCTAGCGCCTGTGGCAACCTTAAGAGACTTTTGTGAATCGGGGACGACTAGGCCCGGAAAACCAATGAGCCGCAGGTATAAGCCTTGCAGCTCGTCTGCCTGGTAGCGTTTGAACAAAATGACCTGCCATGATCGATCACTGCGATCGCGCAGGCTTTGCTTAGAGCGAAACGTGGTTTGACCGGGCGCTTCGTGGTAGGTATGAATAGAGGCTAGGGAATTTGTAGAGAGGGCAAACGCGGGTTGAGTTGCTATGGTTAGGCTGATTAAAATAACAAACAACATGCGAACTGTTGCCATAAAGCAGCCTCGCAGCGAAAAAGACGAACATACAGCCATGGTTTAACGTTTGGCCTCGCTGATAATGGGGTTGAGTAAGGGATCTGCGCCAAACCGGACAACATCGGCGCAGGGGAGTGAGGTTGCTTGTGAAGCGGCGGCGATCGCATCTATCCCTTCCGATTCACTTAGGCCAAACGTATTCAGCGCAATCCCTACAACCTTGGGCGCAGCGAACGTGCCCGCCGCCGTCGCCACCGCCTCATACAGCTTGACCACCTCCGGCAGCGGTGGAATTTTAAAGTCGGGAAAGTGCTGAATATGCATGAGGTTTGCTTTGTGAACCAAAATCAGATGCGTCGGCTGAGTTCCTCTAATCAGCGGTAAAGTCGCCGTAGAAGCTGGATTGAGCAAAGAGCCCTGGCCTTCTACAAACAAAATATCGTGATCGTCTCCGCTGCGCAGCAGGCACTGTTCTACTGCGCCAGAAGCATAGTCTACGCGAACGGCATCTAAGGCAACGCCCTCTTCGCCCAGCATCAGGCCAGTTTGACCCGTGGCGATTAGCTTAGAGCGCAACCCTTTGGCTTGGGCAGCGCGGTTGAGTTCGATGCTGGTAGACATTTTGCCAACGGCCATGTCAGTGCCGACTGTGAGAGTGCGATCGCACCTTAGCAACCTCGCCTTCCCACTCCCTACCGTCAAATCCGCTGGCTCTTGCCGCATATCCCACACCCATCGCCCCGGATGAATATTACGGGCAATCTCAGCATCCTCATTCATCTGAGTATGCAGCCCATTCATCACCGAGAGCCCAGCTTTTACCGCTCGCTTAACTTCCTCATACCAGGGCTCAGGCAGTCTGCCGCCAGAAGGGGCAAGCCCAATCGCCAGCACCGTCGGCTTAAAAGGCAAAGCCGCTTCTAGAGAAGGCACAACTGGCACATCAATATTGATGCCCGTTAGCGCTGCAACCGATTCGCCCTCAGCGGTTTCATCAATCACGGCAACAATGGGATGTTGACTGTAGCGCAGCAGCGAAATGCCGGTTTTGCCTTTTGACCCTTTAAGGCCACCATGAATCAAAATAGCAATGCGATCATCAGGAGCAAGCATAGTGAGAGAGTCCTAGTCCGGGTTGATGATTAGGGATGAGAGCGCCGTTTTGTAGCTGTGCGCCTTGAAACGGATCGTCTTTAAGATTGAAATGGCTATCAAGATCGAGGTGGTCGGCCAAAGGAGAAAGATGAGCCAAAGCAGTATTGGAAATGGCACTGTCCGAATAGCAGCCAAACATTACCTGCAAGCCGCAGGCCCGAGCCGTATGAATCATCCGCCGCGCCTCAGCGAGCCCGCCCGACTTCATTAGCTTAATGTTGATGCCATCAATGCAGTGGGCCAATCGCGGAATATCTGCGCCAGTAAAGCAGCTTTCATCAATAAAAATGGGCAGCGGAGACTGGGCATACAATAGCGGCAGCAGACCATCGTCGGCGACAGACAGCGGCTGCTCTAAATAGGTTACGCCCCGCTCGGCTAGCCAGCCTGCCATCGTTAAAGCATCCTGCAAGTTCCAGCCGCCGTTAGCGTCAATGCTGACCTTAGCGCCCTCGGGAACTTTAGGCCACAGCGCTTCAAACATCGCTTGGTCGGCCACAATCCCGGCTGGACTGCCCAGCTTCACCTTTACAGAGGCGACCTGCTGCTGCTGGCACCATTTTTCCAATCGCTCTACGGCGGCGGCGGGTGAGCTGATACCTACGGTAACGGCGGTCGGACTACTATGATCTAGGTTCAAACCCCATAGCTGCCACAGCGGTAGGCCCACATGCTTGCCTAGCCAGTCATGCAAAGCAACATCTACAGCCGCCCGCGCCGCAGAACATACTTTCAGCTCGGCTAGTTTGGCCTCAATAAGCTGATGCTGAAGCGGATGATACGACGCCAGCACAGGCACTAAAGCCGCTAAGTCCTGTGAAATTTGCTCAGCCGTTTGAGCCAGGGTGCCAATTGAGAAGGGCGAAGCCTCACCCCATGCTTCGATGCCATCAGCCTCAATTTTTAGCCATAGGTTAGTTGACCCGGCTGATGTGCCTCGGCTAATCGTGAGGGGCACGCGCTTGTGAACGGTGAAAGGCTCAATGTAAGTCTGCATTCAGCGGGCTACCTCAGTTAGATTGCTGTCAGGGTTTGTGATAGCTTCATTCTACTAATATCGCTGTAGATTAACCCCTGAGGCCGTATGATCGAGCTAACAAGATGAGTGCTGATGAATAGGGAGAGATTTGATGAAATTATTGCGGGTAAAAAATAAGATAGGGGCGATCGCCATCTTCATTAAAAAAGCACTGCCGCTAATATGCTTCATGCTGCTACTGAGCTTAGGTCTTGCCGCAGGGCCGGCGCTAGCGCAGGACAACGCCGTAGACTACACGCTCACCAACCAAGCGGGCGCAGACTTTTCAGGTAAAGATCTCTCCGGCACCTCTTTTGCCGCAGCAGACGTGCGCGACGCGAGCTTTGCCGGGGCTAATATGAGCGGCACTATCCTCACCAAGGCCACCTTCATACGCACCGACCTGTCGAATGCTGACTTTACCGAAGCCTTTGCCGATCGCGTTATTTTTGACGGCTCGAATATGACCAATGTGGTGTTTGTTGAGGCGATCGCCATCAGCAGCTCTTTTGCTGACACCATCATTACTGGCGCAGACTTTTCAGATTCGATTTTGGATCGCTATCAGGTGAAACAGATGTGCGATCGCGCCGATGGCGTAAACCCGATCACAGGTGTCGCGACTCGTGAGAGTCTCGGTTGCTCAAACTAAAGCCGCTACAAGAATTTTCCATCTAGAGAGAAAAAGACCGATAGACCTGGCCTTCTGCCGCGATCTATCGGTCTTCTTTATTGAGAGTCAAAATCAGTCAATATTGAAAATTACAGCTTGGATTGAATCGTATCGTTCAGCAGCAGCAGGGTTGCATCTAGCTTCTCAGTCGGCGTAGGTTCAGCTGCTACTTCCTCCTTTCGCTTAAAGCGCTCAAACATGCGGACAATCAAAAATAGCACTAAGCCAATCACGATGAAGTTGATGACCGCAGCTAAAAAAAGACCCATACTTGATGCCGTTATACGCCCTCAGTATGTACAAGCGCTATAC
>JBARVS010000288.1:0-13125 GCA_049646385.1 Phormidesmis sp.
CCTTTACTCAGTGCTAGAACCCTCACCCATTGGTAGAGGATGCCGACATTCGGTTGGGGTACGGTTTTTACAACGATGAAATGTGAATAATGACGTATGAAGCAGACAGCTCTGATTACGGGTGCATCTAGCGGTATTGGTTTGGCTCTAGCAGAAGTATTTGCCAAAAACCAGCATGACTTAATTTTGGTTGCCCGCAGTGAAGATAAGCTACAGCAATTAGGCCAAGAGCTTGCTCAAAAGCACGGCATTCAGGCCACTGTTTTTAGCCATGACCTAACTGACAAAAACGCGCCTCAAGCGCTGTTCGATCAGGTTCAGCAGCACGGCCTCAGCGTGGATGTGCTGGTTAATAATGCGGGCTATGGCGACTATCACGAGTTCGCCAGCAGCGACTGGGAAAAGCTTCAGGGCATGATTTTACTCAACGTGCTGGCGACGACTCATATGACGCGGCTGTTTTTACCTGCGATGGTCAGTCGGGGCGTTGGCAAGCTTTTGAACGTGTCTTCTACGGCGGCTTTTCAGCCGGGGCCGATGATGGCCGTTTACTTTGCGACTAAGGCTTATGTGCTTTCGTTTAGTGAGGCGATCGCTGCCGAAACCGAAGACGCGGGCATTACGGTCAGCACCCTTTGCCCCGGCCCCACGCAGACCAGCTTTATTGGTAAAGCCAATATGGACAAAATGCTGCTAGCTAGCGATGGGAGCGAAAGCAAACTGCCCACCGCCGCTGAAGTTGCCCAGTTTGGCTACGACGCTCTTCAAAAGGGCCAGGTTGTCGCTGTTCATGGTCTGTCTAATCAGCTGCTGGCCTTTTCTACTCGGCTAGCGCCTAGAGGGATTATTCGTAAGGGCGTGAAGCAGTTTATGGCATCTGAGTAGTCGGCCTTAAGCTTGCTAACGCCAGGGCAAACGAACCTTAAAGGAAATAGAATCTTCAGACGACTGCTGCGCAACGGAGAGCGGATTTTGTTGGGTTAAGGTTTGTTCGTTTTGGGCGCGATCGCCTCGTAAAGCCTCAGAGCTTTGGTTTTTTTTGGCTTCACTGATATCTGTTTCATCAGTAGCTACAGCATCAGCTTTTGCCTTGCTTACCAGCTTTGGTAAATGGCTAGCATTACTCACGGCAGCTAGCCCTAAGCCGCCCAGCACTAGCCAAACGCTATCAGGTGGTTGCCCGCTCCCTAACTCAGTCACCCACTGAAGCAGCTCAGCGCCTACAAACAGCAGCCCAAAACACGTCAGCCAGAACTTCACAGCAATCCTCCAGCAATTTTCTAGCGCTCCTCAATTGGGTATCAATGGCGCTAGAGTAAGAACATACCCCATAGATGCGATAAGTTTCCGTGAAAGATCACTCTCCCGAAGCGCCTTTTAGAGGCATCACCCTGCTCTCTAGCCGCGAAATTGACGCGATGCGTCCGGCCTGCAAGCTCTCGTCCGAGCTATTAGATTTTTTAGCGCCGATGGTTAAGCCAGGGGTGAGTACGCTAGAGCTAAACGACGCGGCTGAACGCTGGACTCGCCAGCATAACGCAACCAGCGCGCCTTTGGGCTATCCCGGCCCACCGGGTTCTCAAAACTTTCCTAAGTCCATTTGCACCAGCATCAACGAAGTGGTGTGCCACGGCATTCCTAATAAAAAAGACATCCTGCAAGATGGCGACATCATCAACATTGATGTGACACCTTTTTATAATGGCTACCACGGCGATAGCTCGCGTACTTTTTTGGTAGGAAACGTCGATCCGGTTGCTCGCAAGCTGGTTGAAGTGACTGAAAAAGCCATGTGGAAAGGGATTGAGGCCGTTAAAGTGGGCGGGCGCATTGGTGATATTGGCGCAGCGATTCAAGCCTACGCTGAGGCGGAAGGCTTTTCGGTGGTGCGCGATTTTGTCGGTCACGGCGTTCACCGCATTTTCCATACGGAGCCTCAAGTGCCCCACTATGGCGTTAAAGGCAAAGGCAAAAAAATTCGCCCCGGTATGGTGTTCACTATTGAACCGATGCTGAATGTGGGCACTTACGAGGTAGAGCTTCAGCCCGATCAGTGGACGGCAGTTACTCAAGATGGCGAGCTATCGGCCCAGTTTGAGCATACGCTGGCAGTTACTAGGTCAGGCGTAGAAGTTTTGACCTATCTGCCTGTGGCTGTTATGGTCTAGCGTTTAGGGCTTGAGCGCAGGAGCTGGCTGAGCTTTGGGCTGGGCGGTTTTGGCAAATTGGGAGGCGATCGCCCCTAGCAAAATCAAACCTAACAGCCCAGCGAGCGGATTTTCGTCTATACCCGTCACCCACTCGGGCACCTGGCCCGTATACTCGCTCAGCCCGCCCACATTCACAATGTAATAGCCCCAAATCAAACCAGCGTGTAGCCCAATAGGATAGCTCAGTCCGCAGCCGAGTTTAGACGTTTGGTCTCTATCTGGGCTTTTTCCTGGCAGACTAGACCGCCTTGCCCACACAAGCGCCATCCCTAGTATCACCAAACCCAAAAACTGCGGGAACGTCCGCACAATCTCTGGCCAAGGCTTAATGAAATGAGTCGCCGCAAAAAAAACGGCATTCATCACTAAGGCTGCTGTGGCGCTGTAATTTTTCTCTAGCTCAGTGAGCACCCAGCCTCTAAATAAGGCTTCTTCGGCAAAGCCAACCGCCAGCGCCATCAGCAGCCCTTCCAACACAAATCGAGCGAGTTTAGGACTCGGTGTCGTTGGCGTGGCCCAGCCCAGCAGCGTTTCTATGCCAAATAGCGCCAGTACGCCTAGCAAACCAATGGCTAAAGCCGTCAAGAGCTGCCGAGCGGTGCGTGAGTCCCAAAACAGGCCATAGCGACTCAGCGGTTGGGGCCAGCGGTGCACCTGAGAGCCCCAGCGAGGCAGTCCCCACAAAAAACCTGCATACAGCAGCACCAACGCCACAATTTCCGTGATGTTTGAATAGCCAAAGGTGTAGCCTAGCCAATATATAGGCGCGGCAATCGGAACCCAGGCGATCGCCAGCAGGCCCAAAAAAATAAACACTCGCTGCCAAGCACCCTGCCTACTAATCCACCCGCTGACTTTAGCTCGGCGCTTAGGGCCACTCACTAGGGCTACTCGTCCGGCTCAATTGTACTGGTGAGCCCTTTACTGCATAAGCTTTCACAGTAAAACTCAGCGTGCTCTAGCTCACAGATAATTACCAGCCCCGTCCCTGAGTTGTGAGCCTGCATCATAATATCAATCGCCTGAGGCGCTGTGAGGGCAGGTATCGTCTGCACCAAGGCTTCAACCACATATTCCATGCTGTTGAAGTCATCGTTGTGAAGCAGCACTCGATATCGAGGCGCTATTTTCGGAACCGTCGCGGTGATCGGTTTTTCGATAGTTCCAATAGAAGTTGACATGAGGATAGCTCGCTCTTTTGCTACAGCCGTTTTTAGGGCAATCTTGTATCCCTATTATGACGATACTATTTTAATCCTGCCGACTCAATCTTCCTACCTAAAAGTGACAAAGAAGTGCTCTGAGAGAATGATATTATGATTGCAAATATGCATGATTCTTAATATATCTTAGCCCATAGCCTCATCGCTTTGGCACCATAGGCTAGTACCTGCTTAAACCACCCCATGAGCGTTGTTCCTTCACAGATTCTTTACTTAGAAAATAGCACCTCTCGTCTGTACGCCGAAGTCATTCAAATAGTTGAGCAGCGACATCTCTGCTGGGCTAGACCAACCCTGCTTATCCAAGGTTTACCGGCAGATCACAATCAGCTGTTTTTAGGATCGCTTACAGAGCAGGCAGAAGAAAAAGTGGAAGATTCGCTACACCAGGCGGCGATCGCTACAGCCGCAGCGGAGAAGAATCCTGCCGGTACCTCTCTTGATCTGTACAGCTTAGAGGATTGCCCCGATCTTATCTGGCCTTTAGCGCTGTTCAAAATCGCCTGTGACATTGATTTTTTCTCCCTGCTATTGCAGCTCAAAGCAAATCCTGATGCGATCGCCCAGCGTAACGCTAGCAGCCAGCTCAATGCGTTCATTCACAGCTTTTGGCACACCTACAAGCACACTCACAAGGATGTTTTTTCAGCCTGTACCGAGTGAACAACCGCTTCAGGCAGTCATTTTTTTGAATGGCTGATCGACTGTGCCTGTTCTTAAGGTGGTTGTTCTCAAAAGCTCATTTTGGAGCTGCTGTTTTAGGGTTGCGGTGTTGATGAACCTTAAAAACTTGATTTCTAAGAATCTAAAAACCAAAAGTAATTACAAGGGCCATTAAAACCGCTAAGCCAACAGACTTTGTTTCCAGTCAAAACATCTGCCAAAGGGTTGATATCAAACTATGTATTGAGATTTACAGGACATAGTTTGACCGGAGCTTAATTGCTAGAAAGCGTTTTCATCTAAACGTTTTGTTAGCGATCGCCTTAGAATATTTTGCAACAGAAAAGACCTAACGATGCCGTTAGAAAATCCGCATGGAAATAGTCAAGCTTTTGAGCAGCAGCTCATTGATGAAAATGTATAAATAGGGTCAGCAACTAATATAGAATTAAGCAATTTTCTGTTAAGGAACAAAAATAATTTGCTGCTATCTATAGGGAAGGAGACCATGACTAAAATCATCCAAAGGCCGTTCTTTCATGCCTGCTGCTGATCTGTGGCTAGGAGTTTTTTATACCAAGGGCTAGGCTTCGGAACAGTTGGGTAATATAGGTCTTAGGATATATGACCGGACAGAATAGAACGCTGACGCTGACTATTTTTCTCTTGTATGGCCTGCGCCTGTCATCGCTTTTATTGTTGTGTATAGAAGCGAACAAAACACAAGGGCAGGTTTTAACGTTAGGTGAAAGTGCTTACCAGAAACTTTAAAAAAGTGGCTAGCAAGTCAAGCTTTAGAGAAATATACTGTTTCCATCTAGCCTATCTACAAAAACACCCCCTATGATCATACCTATTGTGTTTGTGAATACATATTTATTGATTCATATAGGTGAATGTTCAATAGCAAAACTCAATAGTCTAGTTCAATAATCGGGTTCAACAGTAAAAACAGTTGTTTATGCTGTTGTTCGATATATACGTAATGTTTAATAATTAGCCGCTTGTTTATCTAAGTCAAACTGAGGAGAAAAGTGATATGTCAGTTAGTTTCCCTGCCGTGACCGTAATTTGCCCTTCTGGTGTGTTGAACGCCAAGAGCGCTTCTGAGTTTGAGCAGCAGCTATTTTCTGCGATGCGCCATGATTGTTCTGGCGAGCTAGTGGTTGACATGAGCCACGTAGAGTCGTTAGACAACGATGGGCTAGTAGCCTTTATGTCGGCTATGAATGCGGCTCGTGCCAAGAGCCAGCGGCTAAGCATTTGTGCCGCTCCGCCCGCTATCCGCATTGTATTTGAGCTAACTCAGCTAGACCGCGTTTTCACAATGGTTGAACCCATGGTTGAGCCAATAGTTGAGCCGACGCCTATAGCGATCGCGGCCTAACCGAGGCCAACTAAAGTCGACACAAGCGAAAATGTTGATCGACGGCGGCTAACCGACTGCGAATATTAAGTTGCGTTTCTGGCGATGCGGGAGCGCTTTTTAATTTTCTGCCCATGCCTGTGGTTTTGCTGACGATAATTGTCTTGAGCCGATGTCTGGGAGCCTGCGATATAGTGATAGCCAGCATACAAATGATGTTTGCTGGTGCGCCCTGTGGTGCATGTGTCTTCCTAAGCTTTTGTGATACTTGCCGTGCCTCCTTTTGCTTCTGCTACAGCTCCAGACGTTGCCGACTTGCTGAACGTCGATATTTCTAAGCCTGCTCGCTACTTAGGCAATGAGCGAGGCGCTGTTCACAAGCCCTGGGACACCGCTAACGTTCGATGGGTGCTGACCTATCCAGAAATTTACGAGGTTGGGGCTTCTAACTTAGGGCATATCATTCTATACAGTATTTTGAATGCTCAGCCTCGGCAGCTCTGCGATCGCGCCTACCTCCCGGCCCCCGACCTTGCGCAAAAGCTCAAAGAGCGCCAAATGCCTCTATTTGCCGTAGAGTCGCGGCAAAGCCTCAGCGAGTTTGACATATTAGGCTTTAGCTTGAGCTACGAGCTAGGCGCAACCAATATTTTAGAAATGCTCACGCTCGGGCAGATTCCGCTGACCTGGCAAGAGCGGGATACAAACCCCGAAAGGGCCTGGGATGTAGCCAAAGGTAGCTGGCCGCTGGCATTTGCAGGCGGGGGCACAGCAACTTCTAACCCTGAGCCCTACGCCGAGTTTTTTGATTTTATTGCGTTGGGCGATGGCGAGGAATTGCTCCCCGAAATTGGCCTAGTGCTAGAAGAAGGCAAGACCGCTGGGCTCAGCCGTCAGGAAATTTTGTTAGATCTAGCGCAGGTGCCCGGTGTGTACGTGCCGCGTTTTTATGATATGGCGGCAGATGGCTCGGTGCATCCTAATCGCCCGGACGTGCCAGCGCGAGTGCTGCGCCGGGTTGCGCCGCCTATGCCCGAATATTCCATCGGACTGGTGCCCTACGTAGAGACGGTGCATGATCGGCTGACGGTCGAAATTCGGCGGGGCTGTACGCGCGGCTGTCGGTTTTGCCAGCCAGGAATGCTGACCCGTCCGGCGCGAGATGTGCCGCCCGAACAGGTGATTGACACCATTGAGCGGGGAATGCGGGAGACGGGCTATAACGAGTTTTCGCTGCTGTCGCTGAGCTGCTCGGACTATTTAGCGCTGCCTGCGGTGGGCCTTGAGATTAAAAATCGGCTAAAAAATGACAATATCAACCTTTCGCTGCCCAGCCAGCGAGTAGATAGGTTCGATGAAAACATTGCAAATATTGTGGGCGGTCTAAGGCAAACGGGGCTAACGTTTGCGCCTGAGGCCGGGACGCAGCGGATGCGCGACATCATCAACAAGGGGCTGACGAATGAAGAGCTGCTGCGCGGCGTGAAAACGGCCTACGAACAGGGCTGGGAGCGGGTAAAGCTTTACTTCATGATTGGCCTGCCGGGTGAAACGGATGTTGATGTACTGGGCATTGCTGAAACGGTGCGCTGGCTGAGGCAGGAATGCTTTATTAAGGGGCGCAGGGCGCTCAAGTTCAACATCACGATTTCCAACCTTACGCCTAAGCCGCACACGCCGTTTCAGTGGCACTCAGTTTCAACTAACGAATTTAAGCGAAAGCAGGATCTGTTGCGCGCTGAGATGAACTCAATGCGCGGGGTGAAGGCCAACTTTACTGACGTGCGAATTTCGGCGATGGAGGATTTTGTCGGGAGAGGCGATCGCCGCCTTGCTGCTGTCGTGCGCCGCGCTTGGGAGCTAGGGGCGGGCATGGATGCCTGGTGGGAGAGCTTAGAGAAAGCCTTTGGCGCTTGGACGCAGGCGATCGCTGATGCTGGCCTAGATTGGCAGTATCGTCAGGTAGAAAGCGGCGAATGGAGCCTAGATAAGAATATTGCAACCGCAGACTATGCGGGGCAGGGCGTAGATGCTGCCATGGAAGCGGTGCTTGCTCGGCCCTTACCCTGGGATCATATTGATACAGGCATTGAAAAGCAGTGGCTCCAGGACGATCTCAAGCGGGCGCTAGCAGCGGCAACCGTACCAGACTGCTCTTTTGAAGGCTGTTCGCACTGTGGCATCTGCGGGCCAGACTTTGGTCATAATATTGTCGTTCCGCCGCTAGAAATCCCTGAATTTGACGGGCACTTCAAGCCTAATCAAACGCGCGCCCAGCGCCTGCGCATCAAGGTAGGCAAGCTGGGCGACATGGCGCTGATTGGCCATTTAGACTTTGCCCGCCTCATGGACAGAGCTATCCGGCGGGCGTCTTTACCGATTGCCTTTACGGGTGGGTTTCATCCTGGGCCGCGAATTTCTCCGGCTAACGCGCTGCCGTTGGGTATGACAAGTACAGGCGAAATTGTCGATTTTGAGCTAACGGAAAGGGTTGAGCCTGCCGACTTTAGAGCGCGGCTACAGGCGCAGCTTTCCGAAGATGTTCCTATCTATGAAACGGTAGAAGTTTTGGTTAATTCGCCTTCTGCCACTAAGTGCCTTGATCGGGTTGAATATTTGATGGCTGTCAATACCGCCGAGGGCGAAGCAGGCGACTGGAAAAGCTGGGCTCAGCAGGTGCTCGCCGCTGAGCAGATTATGCACAGTAAAACCACCAAGTCAGGCAAAGTCAAGGCGGTAGATTTGCGATCGCGCCTCTTTGAACTCTCTGTTGCCAATGCTTCACAGCTTGCCAATCTGCCAGAGTCTGTACATAATCGGCTTAAGCCTATAGAAACCGAATCAGCCGTGCTGCGCTACGTTGGCAGCAGTCGTAACGATGGCTCTTTGCTAAAGCCTCAAGATGTCGTCACGATGCTGGAGTCGATTAGCGCCCGAGAAATCTTGCTGGGGTCGGTTCATCGCGTACAAATGATCTTAAATGGCTAGTTTGGAACAAATGACTCATTCACAGGCCAATATGCGTTTGAAAAACTTCTTCAAACGGTCAGTCGGACTATCGGCAGGACTATTGGCAGGTTTGGCGATTATTCCTGCGGGCTCAAGCCTAACAGCAGCTAACCCGCTCCGAGTCTCCCAGCTAGATAGCTATACGCTTGATCGCCCTGATGTCTCACGGCCTGATGCCTCACTGATCGCTGTAGAAGCGCAGCTGTCAAACTTGACTCGCTTTCCGCTGTTTTTATCCGCCGATCAAGGCAGGCTAGTCGCCGCTAGCGATCGCTTTTCGCTCACTGAAATTAGCCAGCCCAGCTTAGCTTGGATTGAAGATCAGCTGGGCTATCGCTATGGCAGCGATCGCTTAGTCGAGCAGTGGCGCGCCTACCGCACCGTAGGAGACAACGGTAAAAGCCTTAACTATGTAGATGTCATCGTTAACCAGCGACTGTGGAACCTGCTGAGCTACTACGAGCGCTACAGCTTTATCTCTCAGTTTGGAATATCAGCCAAAAGCTATGGCTACCAGCTCCGAGTGTTCAACACCAGCGATGCGGCCAACGCCAGAGATCCCAGAAACGCTGGCAACGCCGGATTTGTCCTGCTGCGCGGGGCGTACATCTGCGACTTCAGCCAGGTTTCCCAACCGCCCAGCATTGAGACTACTGCCGATACACACTGTGAAGTAACCTCCGATATGCTAGGTGGTCGCGCTCGCCGAAACTAACGGGATCTATCAACTAGCGAGCTAATGCCAACCCTGACCGCAGCTGCTTCCAAAGCTCCAAATAAGCGGCCTGCAGCCTTTGAGGAATGGGTAAAAGCGGTTCGCTCTTCTCAATCGCTTCGATGAAAGGAAAGCTTGCGCTTAACGTTTTTGGCAGGTCAATCCCTGTCTGAAGAAAGATCGGTGACAGACCTTTTCCAGAGAGTGAAATCTGAATAGCAGGTTCACGCTGCCAGCAAAAATCTATCCACTGCCGTGCGGCTGCGCTCATTTCTGAGCTGCTTTTAGGGCCGCTGCCGTTACTTTGAGGGCTTTGAGGGCGAACCCACATATCTAGCGATAGCAAGCTTCCCTCCGGCGGCACCACTATTCTCAAGTCGCTGTAGCGTCTAGCTGCTGCCACCGCATCGCCCGACCAGCACACAACGGCCTTTACATCTTCATTCACCAGCGCCTTTAAAGAATTATCCGAATCATAGGTTTTTACCTGCTGGTTGAGCTGAGCAAACGTATCGGCTAACGCGCTATCTATACCTTCGGTCAGCCGCCCATTCAGCGCTGCTGAGCTGCCAGATGAATTGCCAGATGAATTGCCGGATGAATTGCCAGATGAATTGCCAGATGAATTTTCTGTTGCTGGAATCCTGATAACACCCTTTGAGTCGCTGCTATACCCTTCCAGCACAGGGTTAAAGCTGCCGCTTTGAATCTTCTGCGCTAGGCCGATGACAATTCTAGGATGGTCAGGCAGGGCAAGGCTTTGGCGAAACTGGGGCCGCAGCAAATCGCGCCAGCTTGTAAAGGGAGGATTGCTCGCAGACGACTGAGGAAACTGACTCTGACGATAGACAATAACTAAGGGTTGAACCTTGTAGGGTACGGCCCACAGCGAGCCTTCGGCGGCCATCTCGCCTTGGGCGGTGCGGCGAGCAAACTGCTGCCAGTTGGGGGGAAGTTTTTCCAAGCTAGCGGCTGGAAGGCTCAAGGGTTCTATGAGGTTTTGGGCGATCGCCCCTTCTAGCCAATAATCACCCAAGCTCACCAAATCATCCGGTCGCGGCACCGCCTTCGATGGAACCCAGGGCAGAAATCGCGCGATTGAAAAGCCTGAACTTTGGTCTGAGTCTTGGTCTGAATCCTGAAGCGCTTGCTGCCAAGCTTGGAGCTGCTGAAAAACGCTGGCTATTTGTGAAACCAGCTGAAAGCTAATCGGCTCATCCGCTTGCTTACGAAACGTTTGCAGAACTTCAGATGGAATGGATCCTTCCAAAAGGATTACTTTCACCGCCTTTGCACTCACCCGCTGGCAGCCAGTTAGCACGCTAGTGAAGACAACACCAGCCGTTCCTAAGAGAATATTTCTACGAGTGATCATTTTTAATAGCTATACCCTAGCCATAACAAAGCGCAGTAAGAATAATCCCTACCGCGCTTAAGTTTAAACCTTTAGCTAGGCTTTTAGATGGGCAAACTACAGCAAGCAAGCTGCCACAGCAAAGAAGCCATCACAAAGAAGCCATCACAAAGAAGCTACAGAGACTTAGTTTTACCCGCGCCCCACTTGTCGCCCATAATTTTAGGCATAACCAAAATATGAGCCGAAATAGCTTCTAAGTCATCTTCAGTCAAATTCCGCATCTTAGGATAAACATCGGAACTTTTCGTGCTGGGGTGCAGCTCATAGATTTCGACTAGGCCATCGTAAGTGGTGGGATTGTGAAGATAATCTACCAGGGCAGCGAGGTTATCACGCGCGGGGTAAGCGCCTTCTAACGACTCGGTATCCAAGCCTACGCTGGGATTGGTCTTGGTGATACCCCCCACATGACAGGTTGCACAGGCCACATTGAACTTTTGACGGCCCCGAAGAAAGTCTTCGACCGGGAGCGTGACAACATCGCCCTGCTCATTAGCTTTGATGGTTCGGATTGAGGCATCTAGCTCGGCGGCAACTGCCTCACCTGCAAACAACCCTGCGCCAAATACACCGGAGACAAAAATTACGGCCACCATCAGCAGCCCGGTGCATCTCTTAAACAAATTTCTCATTTTTTATGCTCGCTTCTCAGACACGCAACACAGCAGTGATTCAACTTTATTGAACCAAATTATGTCCTTATCATGCCATGGATAGGGCGATAGAGGGGTAAAGGCCGCTGAGAATATCTGATAAAAATGCCTGAAGCTAAAGCAGGCTGTATAAGCGCGTTCAGATTCGTTACGTTTGTTCACCAAATCTACTTGCTCAACCTGCAAAGCTAATCCGCGCCTTTGAAGGTTTCGACTGGGACAGCTTCTGCCTGCTTAGCAGATACCATCACTTGATCGAGCGGACGATGCAAACGAATGAGCTGGGCGAGCGTGTGCTTTAGCTCAGTTCTTGGCACGATTTTATCAACGAAGCCATGGCGCAGCAGATATTCCGAGGTTTGAAAGCCCTCTGGCAGCTTTTCGCGGACGGTTTGCTCAACGACTCGGCGACCAGCAAAGCCGATGGTGGCTTCAGGCTCAGCTAAAATAATGTCGCCTAGCATGGCAAAACTAGCCGTAACGCCGCCCGTTGTAGGATGCGTCAAAATTGGAATATACAGCAGCCGCGCCTCACGATGCCGCTGCAAAGCTGCTGAAATTTTGGCCATTTGCATGAGGCTGAGCATCCCTTCTTGCATTCGGGCTCCGCCAGAGGCGCAGACGATAAAAACCGGAAGCTGATCGGCGGTGCCCAGCTCAATCAGGCGGGTGAGCTTTTCGCCTACAACTGAGCCCATGCTGCCGCCCATGAAGCGAAAGTCCATCACGCCCAAGGCTGCCAGCTCACCGTTAATTTTACCCAGGCCCGTTTGCACGCCGTCAATCAGCTTGGTCTTAGCTTGGGTGTCGCGAATGCGGTCGGCATAGGCTTTGCGATCGCGAAACCTCAGAGCGTCTTGGGGCGCAAGCTGGGTGTTGATAGGGTTCCAAGTGTCGGCATCAATGAGCTGTTCGATGCGATCGCCGCTAAAAATGCGATTGTGGTAGCCGCACTCAGGGCACACCTTTTGATTCACCTTTAAGTCTTTAGTGTAGGTGAGCACATCGCAGCGCTCGCACTTCGTCCATAGACCATCTGCAATCTCTCGCTCGTGCCTATTTTGGCTAACCAGTCCAGTTTTTTTACGATTGGCAAACCAGTCGAACAGTGACATTTTCCCGCTCATTGAACCCATCTTAAGTCGCTGCCTCAAATGCCTTTTTAGCCGTACTTTTTAGCCGGACGCTAGCGCACAAGGGTTGATTCTAGCTGTCTAGAAACCGCTAATGGCGACAAAATATCTGCATTTAATGAGACAAATTACCTCTTCATCCTACTGGTTTACAGGGGAAAAAACACGCTCACGTAGGCCGAAACAAGCTGAGGCCCATAAAACAAAGTCAGCATCGCACCCAGCGCCAAATAAGGCCCAAACGGAATGTGCTGCTTAGCGCTCAAGGCACCTACAGCCAAAGCACCGCCGCCAATCACCGCACCCAGCGCCGCCGCCAAAAAAGTAGACAGCAATAGCCCCGAAACGCCCAACCAAGCTGCCATCATCGCCGCGAGCTTAGCATCACCCCCTCCCATAGCGGGCTTACCAAAGGCTCTGCTCCCGGCGATGCCGATCACATCAAACAGCCACAGCCCGAAAATGCTGACTATTACAGCCCCAACAACGCCACTTGCGACGTGATGAAGTGTGGGAGCTTGCAGGTAGCTCATCCCACCTTGAAAGCCCCACCCTAACACCAAACCCGAGGCCGTCAGGCTATTAGGCAGCGTCATGGTGTCTAAATCAATCATCGCTAGCGCCATTAGCCAGCAGATAAAAAGCCAGTAGCCCGCTGTTTGCCAGGTCGTGCCAAAGCTCAAAAAAACCGACACAAATAGGCACCCAGTCGAAAGCTCCACCATCGGATAGCGAG
>JBARVS010000289.1:0-11331 GCA_049646385.1 Phormidesmis sp.
AGTTGGGTCAGCCCAAGGCGCTTCAGCTCTTGCGCAAAGTTCCTCACATTACGGCAGTGGGTTCTAAGCTGATCGGTTTGTTCTTCATTAAGCCGATTCGCACTGAGGGCGATCGCGACCTCGTTAAGTAGCAGCGCTAGCTAAAAGGCCATCAAAGAACACATAAAGGGTGTAGCGCTTTAAACAGCACTGCACCCTCTTTTTGTTGATAAGATTAAGTACACGTTGACGGAGCTTTTGTGAAATGCATCGTTTGATGCTGGAAGATATACAAGACAATTTTGCTGAGCTAATAGTCAATTTGTGCCCTGGCGAAGTAGTGCAAATCGTATCAGGTGATAAGGTCGTTGCTCGCTTGACAGGTGCCCGTGAAACCTTAGACAACAAAACCTTGCGCACAGCACGCCATCCTGGGAGTGCAATCGGAACGTTGAAAATAATTGAGGATGGTGACGAACATCTCCAGGACTTTATTAGCTACATGCAATGAGGTTGCTTATAGCTACTCATGCGTTTCTTTGGGTCGTTCAGTATTTGGTTAAGCGAAGATGGTAAGTGGCTATGTCTACGCATACTCCCGACTCTATTGCAAGGAACCTACTCGACCTGCCCTGCGCCCCTATTGTCTTTAGCAGCAGGGCACAATGGGAGACAATTCAGCTTGCTTTGTTTCATCAGCCGCCGCATCGCATCCCTGAGCATATATCACCTCACCACGTCATTTGCATCAACGCAGGCAAACCCGTCACGTTAGAGCAAACTATTGATGGCAAAACCTGCATTGAAGATTCCGTACCGGGTGACATTGGTATCTATCCGGCTCATCTCTGGCAGTCTTTTGAGTGGCATCAAAACGCCGAGTTCTTACAGCTGTATCTAGAGCCCATTGTGCTTAACCGCATCAGCTCAGAGCTTTATGGCAAAGATAGCATTGAGCTGCTGCCTCGGCCTACGCCGATTGATCCGGTGATTAGTCAGATCGCGATCGCACTCCAAAACACGCTCAATACTCAATCAACTGGATGCAAACTGTATATCGATGCGATGGCAAACGCATTGGCTACTCACCTGGTATATCACTACAGCGCTCACGATCTTATTCACAAAACGCATTCAGGAGGCTTGTCTGATCACCAGTTGAAGCGAGTGACCGACTACATTGACGAGCATCTAGCCGAAGACTTGAGCTTGTCCGAACTAGCTGGCCTTGTACCACTCAGCTCTTTTCACTTTGCCCGTCTGTTTAAAAGCTCGACAGGCTTTGCGCCTCACCAATATCACATTCGCTGCCGGATGAAGCGCACCAAGCAACTGTTGTTAGAAAAAGAACTCTCAATTGCGCAGGTAGCTCACGTCGTAGGGTTTGCTAGCCAAAGCCATCTGAACTATCACTTCAAGCGCATTGTTGGACTCACGCCTACAGCCTTTTTACGACAGCAATAGCAAGAACCTTGAAAGACAGCGCAATCTCTTGGAAGACCTAAGCGAAGGCCATTGCCGACAATAGAGTAGAACAAAACGTACCGCTCAAAGCCAAACGTTCTTGTAAGCTACTTATCGGAGATGAAGAATTATGTCTACTGAACAGAATCGTGCGATCGCTCAACGCTTTTTCACAGAGGGTTGGGGCACTAACCCAAAATGGGAATCTGTATGGGATGAGATCGTTTCCCCAAACGTCGTTCACCACTTCAACAGCGAGCCTGATCCTATTGTTGGGCTATCATCCAACAAAGCCTTCAACGCAGGCTTATTTGAAGGCTTTCCTGAGATTACTCATACTCTCGGAAGCCTCTTAGCTGATAGCGACGAAGTAGTATACCGCAGCACTCTAAGAGGAATTCATACAGGAGAGTTTTTAGGCATTCCACCGACGGGAAGATCTGCTCAGATCAACGACTTTACGCTATTAAAAATTGCTGATGGAAAAATTGTGGAGTGGTGGTACGACTGCAATTTACTCGCACTCATGCAACAGCTAGGCATAAGCGCTCTATAACGAACGAACCCACAGCGCTAGCCCGCCGCCTTTGCCTCTAGCAGCCAGACAATCGGCTTCTACCGTAAAGAAGGTGAAAAAAGCCTGATCCTTGAGGGCTTGGGTCTTGAATATTGAATTGCGTTCTGCACCGCCGCGTATAGATCCAGCGTAGAGCGGCAGGCTACCGAGCTTGGCTTGCAGCGCTGTGAAGTCAAAGCCCAAGCTGTTACTGCGAGGCCAGAAGCGAGTAGGGCCATCAAGCTGCAGATTAATTGGCCCAAGCGTCACCGCATTTTCTACGGTGCCGAATAGGTCATCGGCGGCGGTGGCTTCTTCTTGGGCATAGGTAATCTCAATGCTGAGAAAACGCGGCAAAAAGCGACCTTTACCCGGTTTGGTGACAGGCGTTGAGCTAGGGCTCGGTCTTACCTTTTGAGTGCCTGAGACAAAGCCTAATCGCCAGGAGCCCAGGAGCTGATCGTATTGATAGTGACGTTTGGCCTGCTTACTTTGCCTTTCGGCGGCGAGCAAAGCGCTTACCACGTCCTTAGCCATTGGCTTGTCGCTATCGGCTTGCAAATAGCGAACGGCGCTATCAATCACCGCTATTGCTATCGTGCTTTCCATTGTCAATTAGCTCCTGTGTGGCGTTCTCTAGAGTTTTCAGCGCAGTCTCAGTTAGTTTGAAAGCGCACTTGCTAAGGTTAGGGCATGGTATCGGAAAAAGGTTCATCTTTGCATGTCTACGGCCTATCGTACAGACTCTCGACAGCACATTCAAAATAATCAAAATAATGATGCTGGCAGCTACCGACTAGAGCGCATCCATTTAGAAGTCACCAATGTGTGCAACTTCAAGTGTGAGTTTTGCCCAGACGCGATTATGGAGCGCAAGCGGGGCCATATGAGCATGGCGCTGCTGATTAGGGCATTAGATGAGATTTCCCAGCAGCGACTAGCAAAGGTTGTGGCTTTTCACTTGATGGGTGAGCCGCTGATTTATCCGCCTATTTTTGAGGCGATCGCCCAGGCCCTCACCCGCAATCTAAACCTCCACCTCACCACCAACGGCAGCACCTTTCACATCCGCCCCGAGCACATCAACCAGCTCGTCACCGCCGGCATTCCTAAAGTCACCATTTCATTGCAAACTCCTGATCCAAACACCTTCATCATTCGTGGCGCACCGCCCAACCTCAAAGCCGAACAGTATTTTGAAGGCATCACGCGCTATGTGCAAGCCAACCTAGCCGATCAAAGCTCCTCTACGCGGGTGCACCTTAAGTTTTTAGATACAACGCCTCATCCTTTTTTAGTGCCACACAAAACAATGCACGTGGTAGAAGGAAAAGAACAGATGCAAAAGCAGTTGAGAGAATGGTGTAACAGGCTTCTCATAGGTTTTCCGAATAGACCAACAGAAACAGAACTAGAACAGAAACTAGCTAAGTATAAACCCGGTCGATGGCAGGTTATAGAGCTGACGCCCAAACTCGCCCTAGAAACCTTTCCGCTCGATAGCTGGGGCAATGTAGAAAGCGCTACCGTTATCCCCGCGAGCTTCGGCTACTGCAACGGCACCACCGACCAAGCCGGAATTTTGTACGATGGCACCGTGGTTCCTTGCTGCAAAGACTATGACGGCAAAATTCCTTTAGGCAACCTCAACAACCATTCACTCAGCGACATCTTAGATCGTCAAGCGCCCGCCTGTGGGCTTCGCGAAGGCTTCGATAAGTTTCAGATCAACCACCCAGTATGCAAGCAGTGTATGGGCGCAGATACTAGACAAAAGTCGGTGCTGCGTCAGGTAGGCTCAATTGCCTACTTCAAACTGTACAGCCCGGTAATGAAAAGAATAAAGCCAGGGTGGGGAGAAGTGTAGCATCTTGCTCAAGACGCCACGAATGAAATCAGTATTGAGGTCTTCTCGGCGATTTGTCACTGCAAAGCTGTTTTTGAGCTATTTTATGCGCGATCGCCCCCCTCACAAAAACGCTCATCACTATACAGCCATAATTTCAGCCTGATCGCAAAGCTGCTCTGCATCAGCGCAGGCCACCTGCTGACCTAGCCAATGTACTCGCCGTAGGTCGGCCCGGTTTAGGCTAGTGCCCGCAAAGTTAGCGCCGTTCAGGTTAGCACCGTAGAAATTAGCCTCATCTAAATACGCCCCTTGCAGATCAGCCCCTCGCAGGTCGGCCCAGCGAAAATCAGCCCCGATCAGGCAGGCTCGCCGCAAATCAGCGTTTTTCAGGTTCACGCCGCTAAAGTCGCCGCCAAAGAAGTAACCACCGCTCAAACGCTCGCCCTCTAAGCTACAAACTGCATGGGGACACTCTGTTCGCCACTGATTCCAACGATCTACGCTTTCTTCGAGCAGCAAAAAGACAGGATTCAAATTCATATATAGATGACCTGATGAGATGCACAGCCAAAGCTATCGCCCAGTTTAGGACGGCGGCGCACTTTATGCGACAGTATGCGTCCTGGTATGTTTACAAACGGTCTTTTGCCTCTAAATACTTAAAAGCAAGCTGCTGCTGCTGACGTTTCTAGCGCTCACGCTTACTCAAACGATGCCCTTTGCCCGCACAGCTTTAAACATTCCAAATCGGCAAAGACCGCTGCCAAACGCCAGACGCATTAATAGCAGCGTCGGCACCTCTCGCACAGACTTTATAAAGCCAGCAACGCCAAACTTTACCAGCCCTTGCGGGCGAATAATCCCCTGCCAAATCGAATCAATCCAAGAGGGCAGCGTCTCTTGCGACCAGTCTGCCGTCTCCACTCGGCCTTTCACCAGTCCTGTGACCTCCAGCAGCTCAGAAAATCCTTCAATGCTAGAAAACTCTGGATGCGACCACTGATCGAGCAGCTGTTTCATCACTGGCTTTTCCCACCCGTTCAGCGGCTGCTTGCGAGTATCTCGCTGGTTCCAATCGCCCACCACCAGCAATCCACCCGGCTTTAGCACTCGCAGCAGCTCCTTTGCAAATATGGCCTTGTCTGGCATATGCGGCCCCGCTTCTAACGACCACACCACGTCAAAGCTTTCATCTGGAAACGACAGCGCCATCGCGTCATCTACTAAAAATTTGGCGCTCACCCCAGCGGACGTTAGCTCGGTAGCCCGTTTGACCTGACCTGGGCTAATCGTCACCGCCGTCACGTCGAAGCCGTAGTCCTCCGCCAGCACCCGGCTGCTGCCGCCAACCCCACAGCCCACGTCTAGCAGCGTTGTTCCCGGCACGCAGTTATCTAGGCCGCCCCACTGCACCATTTCATGCACAAAGTCGTACTTTGCCTGCCGAAAGTCCTTTTGCACAGGCGGTGAGCCGTAGTGACCCAAATGAATATGCTCACCCCAGTAAAATTCTAGGATGCCGTCTTGCGTCCACTCGTCATACGACTGAGCGACAGAATCGGCTGACTCGTAGCGACGTGGGCTGAGCAAATAGGCCGCAGCCCCACCCGTAAGGATGAGCAGCAAAAGACCGGGGGCAAACAGTGAACTCATTGGGATAGTAAGGTTGAAATAAAGGATTAGGGCGGGGCTGTGTTTCTCAAAATTTAACGTACTTTTAGTGTCAGTTGATACTTCAGCAAGGCAACGCGACCAAGCCTCGTCTTTGATAAGCTGCTGATATCCTAGATAGGCTCACTGTTTTACCTTATTTATGGCACCTTTATGACGCCAACTGTAGAAAGCAATCGCCTCAAATTTTCCTTGGGTCAGTTAGGGCCGGGGCTGCTGATGGCAGGTGCGGCGATTGGCGTGTCTCATTTGGTGCAAAGCACTAGAGCGGGGGCGCTGTACGGCTGGGGGGCGCTGATTTTTGTGCTGCTGGCCAACCTGATGAAATATCCGTTTTACGAGTACGGCCATCGGTATGCAGCGGCGTCCGGGCAAAACCTGATTCAGGCATATCGGCAGCAGGGCAAGCGCTTTTTTATTCCATTTTTGGCCATCAGCGTGATTAGCGCGGTGGGTAGCTTTGCTGTTGATGCTTTTGTGGCGGCGATGCTGCTGCAATATCTGCTGTTTCCGCAGGTTTCGGCGACGGTGCTGGCGATTGGCGTGCTGCTGTTTTGCTGGCTGTTGATTGCGGTGGGGCGCTATCGCTTGTTTGAGCAAATTACTCAGTGGTGCGTTATTTTGCTGTCGGTGGCGACTATCGGTGCGCTGATGGCGGCTGTATATGCTGCTATGCCTGCTTTAAATGATCCAATAAATGGTCAGGCGATCGCCCATCCCCTCATCAGCGCAACTTCCAGCACTATGGAATCAGTTCAAATAGTTGCAGATACAACTAAAACAGATCGGGGCTCTATTTTTTCATGGGCGGCGGTGCCGTTTTTGATTGCCTTTATGGGCTGGATGCCGGGTGGATTGGAGCTTTCGGTATGGCAGTCGCTGTGGGTGCAAGCCGACGGAGAAGATCGCGGCGAGGCAACTTCTATGACTGCTGCGAGCTTTGACTTTAATTTTGGCTATGTGCTGACGGTGGTTTTGGCCTGCTTGTTTTTAGCGCTGGGGACGCTGACGCTGCCGGGTGAGGGAATGTCGGTGGAGCCTGCTGAGTTTGCAGGGCAGCTGGTGGGAATGTATACGCAATCGATTGGGCAGTGGGCTGAGCCCGTGATTGGCTTTTGTGCGATCGCCGCCATTTTCTCCACCACCTTTACCGTCGTAGATGCCTTTCCTCGCACCCTAGAAGCTAGTCTTCACGAGCTATGGCCTCAAACGAAAGCAAGCACTTGGCCGATTAAGCAGGCGATCGCCCTCACCTTAATCGCGTTAGCGGGCTTGCTCCTCACCGTCTTCACCGCCGGATTTGAGCCGCTAATTAACACCATCACCATTATTGCCTTCGTCTTTGCGCCCTTTTACGCTTGGCTTAACATGCGCAGCATTCGCACGCTCGACGAGGCCGCCCAGCCCCAGCGGTGGCTAGCTCGACTAGCAACGGTAGGATTTGTTTATCTGTCGGGCTTTAGCTTAGTGTTTATCGCCTTCCAGTTCGCTTAATAGCCATTACATTCGCTCAAGCACTTCAATGCCCAGCAGCCAAAGCCCTAGCTTGAGCGACCTAGCGGTTAAATCACACAGAATTAGCCGAGAGGTTCGCAAGGGTTCTTCGGCCTGGAGCACGCTGCAACGGTCATAAAACTGATTGAACTTTTGGCTGAGCTCGAACAAATGCTGACATAATCGATTTGGCAGCAGCTCATTTTCGACTTCGGCTAGCACTTCATCCAAGGCCAGCAGGTGCTTAGCTAGCGTAAACTCGCTCTCCTCAGTTAGCTTCAGCTCGGCGTTCAGCGTTGACAAATCCACATCACCCTTACGACTAATGCCCTGTACGCGCACGTAGGCATACATCATATAAGGGGCCGTGTTGCCCTTTAAGTCCAGCATTCTGTCGTAGCTAAAGGTGTAGTCACTTGCGCGATTTTGGCTAAGATCAGCATATTTAATCGCGCCAATGCCCACCTTTTCTGCCGCGTTTTGAATAAACTCCTCGGATTCTGATCTGCCTTCTTCGGCTAAGCGCTTTTCTATGTCGGTGCGGGTGCGGGCGATCGCCTCATCCAACAGCTCTTTTAGCGGCACGGCCTCACCCGAGCGCGACTTCAGCCGCTTGCCATCTTCGCCAAGCACCAAGCCAAAGGGCGCATGATCCAGCTCGACAGAATCGGGCACCCATCCCGCTCGCTTAGCCACCTGAAAAATTTGAGCAAAATGGTTAGACTGACCCGCATCGGTGGTGTAGATAATGCGATCTACCTTATCTTCATTAATGCGATAGCGCAGCGCCGCCAAATCTGTTGTCGCGTAGTTGTATCCCCCGTTAGACTTTTGCACAATCATCGGCAGCGGCTCGCCGTCTTTGTTCGTAAAGCCTTCTAAAAATACGCACTGCGCTCCGTTGTCTTCTACCAGCAGCCCATCCTTTTTTAAATCTGTTATCACCGCAGGCAGATAGGGATTATAAAAAGACTCGCCTCGATCAACAATATCTTTTGAGATATCCAACAGATCGTATATCTTTCGATAGGAGCGTTTAGAAAGCTGGCAAACGCGCTCCCAAGCCGCCAAAATCTCTGGATCGCCCGCCTGCAGCTTCACCACGGCCTGTCTAGCGTTTTCCTTAAAAGCCTCATCCGTATCGAACCGCTTTTTTGCCCGTCGATAAAACGTAGCCAAATCACCAGAGTTAGACGCTTCAGCCGCCTGCTGAGGGTCAGGATAAGCCTCTTGCAAATAGGTAATCAACATGCCAAAAGGCGTGCCCCAATCGCCGATATGATTCACTTTGAGCAGGTCGTGGCCCGCGAATTCGATCACCCGCGCAAAGCATTCGCCAATGATGGCCGGACGCAGGTGACCTACGTGCATTTCTTTAGCGATGTTAGGACTAGGATATTCAACAATCACGCGCTGGGGCGGGTTGGCTTTGGCAACGCCGAGGCGATCGCTCCCATGCACTTCCTTTAGCTGCTGTTCCAAATACTCGGTTCTTAGCTTAAAGTTAATAAAGCCAGGGCCAGCAATAGAAGGCGTTTCGCAGAAGTCTTCAACGTCTAGTTTTTCGGTAATTTTGGAAGCGATCGCCCTCGGATTACTCTTGAGTGGCTTCGCCAGTGACATGGCCACATTTGCCTGATAGTCGCCAAACTTGGGATTGTTGGTACTTACCAGCAGCGGATCGGTACTGCTATACTCATCGCCAAACGCCGCCGCCAAAGCAGCCTGCACCCGGTTTTTTAGTTCATTTAGCGTCGATATCATAATGCAATCACGCGGCCACCCGCCAAAATATAGTCCCTAGCAACCCCAATAATAATAGAAACCCACCCTCCATAGGGGCGCTCCCTCGTGGATGCCCTGCAATAATACGGCATCACACCGACCGACCCATTCCCAAATCGATCATTATCCATAAGTTGGGCGGGCACAAAGTCGGCCCCTACGATTCCTATGCCAAAAGGCCCCACCAAAGCAGAAATTGCCGCCGCCCACGGTCAAACCATGACCGACATCATTGCCCCTAATCTCAAGGTACTTTTCTGCGGCATTAATCCTAGCCTTTACAGCGTCGTCATCGGCCATCACTTTGGCAGACCGGGCAACCGCTTTTGGAAAGCCATTCACAAGGCTGGCTTTACCCCTCGCCTGTACGACCCTCGCGAAGACGTTACCTTACCTGATCTGGGCTATGGCATCACCAACATGGCCCCTCGCGCCACCGCCCGCGCTGACGAACTCACCCCAGCGGAGATTAAAGAAGGCCGCGAACTTCTCGCCGCCAAAGTCAAAAAATACAAACCGGAATGCCTTGCCTTTTTGGGCATTACCGCCTACCGCATCGCCTTTGCCCAGCCCAAAGCTAAAATTGGCCCGCAGCCAGACTGGGAAGGCACCCGCATTTGGGCAATGCCTAATCCCAGCGGCCTCAACGCCCACTATCAAATAGACGATTTGGCAGAAGTGTACAGCTGGATGTTGGAGACAACGCCTTAATTTTCTCCATCAGATCTGGCGAACTCTTCACGATCTTCCCTTAGATATGCACAGAAATAAAGACTTACTCCATTTGACCAAGGGTACAAAAGGGCGAAGACGTTCAAATAAGTAGCGTAAACCTATTAAAGGAGAAAACGATGCCCGTCCGTTTATTTTCGCTAGTTGTGGGTCTTGGCTATTTCCTATTAGGACTGTTTGGACTCGTTTCTGCGTTTGTCGAACCTACTCAGGTAGTGCCTAAGATCATGTCAGAGATCGGGGTGACTGCAGGATTTGGATATTTGTTTGGATTGTTTCCGGTTAATGTGTTTGAAGGGTTTGTTTATATCGTTATTGGTCTAGCTGGCATCGCGGCCTACGTCAGCAACGAAGTGGTTGCTCGCCTTTATGCGGAAGGGCTAGCAGTTTGGTTGGGCTTTCTTGCTTTCTTGGGCGTCATCCCAATTGCCAACACGCTGTTTGGGCTGATGCCGATTTACGGAAGCGACGTTTGGCTTCATTTAGGTACCGCTGTGGCTGCTGCTTACTTTGGCTTCGCTCGTGATGAAGGTCGTCCGGGTAGAGACCCTAGTGGATCGCAGCCGATTGGAGAGCCCTTTAACGTTGAGGGAGCACCCCCTTACAGCGCCAAATAAAGTGAGGTAAGCAAACGCTCATCTTAAAGAATTCTTAAAAACAACAAAGTCCTCAAGCTATGAGAAAGGCTTGAGGACTTTAAGCCAGATCTAAAACTATCCACAGACGATCCGTGAGTGATGTTCGGCTTCGCTCATTAAGTCCAAGGTGCTCTCTACTCTATCTAAAAATACTTTACCTTTGATGTGGTCGTATTCGTGCTGAATGATGCGAGCAACAAAGTCGGTGAAAGTTTGGGTATGCTGTTCGCCGTGGCGATCGCAATAAAGAATTTCTATTTCACGCGATCGCTCCACCAATCCCCTTATCCCCGGCACGCTCAAACACCCTTCCCAATCCTTCACCATTTCATCTGAGTAGGCCAAAATCTGCGGATTAATCATCGCTGTCGGCTCCATCGTTGGCGCGTTGAGATAGCGCAGGTTGGGCCGCGAAGCTACGATAAATAGCTGAAGGCTAGACGACACTTGAGGGGCTGCTATGCCAAGGCCGTTGCCTTTTTTCACCGTCTTTAACAGGTCATCAATGAGCTGCTGAACGGCCAAATCCTGGATATTTTCGATAGGAGTGGTGGGCGATCGCAACACCGGATTACCTAGCTCTGCAACTTCTAGCACCTTGGCCATGTCGATTCAGTCTCTTCTAAAACGTCGCTTTTTACTACAATTCTAAGACATATTATATCTTTCTAAAATCTCTTAGAAAAGTAAGTGAAGCTATGAACATACAACTCCTAAAAAGATGAGTGATTGTGTTTATACCAAGCCTGTCAAGGCACCCCCACAGCAAAGCGCTATCTGCGTTGTCTGCTTGCCATACCAAACGCACCAATTGCGAGCAAACTCAGCACCGAGACCGGCTCGGGAACTGGCCGAGGATCAGAACCTTCGGGATCGGCACGGAAAATCCCGGTAGACCCGTCAGCAAAATTGGCCCTAAAGACAAACTGTCCTTCGTTGTTTAAACCTGTTTGCTGAAGGAAGTTCACCCCCGAAATGACCGAGCCAGAGAGGATATCACCCTCACCAATGACTCTATCAACCACGGGGTCTGGCCCGACAAATATGCCGCTCGATCCGGCATCTAGCGTAGCTATAAATACCAGCGTTTCATCATTGTTAATAGCAGGTCTTCCGAGCGCCATAAAATCGCCACCACCATCTACAATTCGTGTGATCGCTTC